>PBSM01000098.1 GCA_002726245.1 Planctomycetaceae bacterium
GGCGTAAGCTTCCAGCTTGCGAACCCGCATTATCGCAAGCTGGAAGCTTACGCCACGGAAAACCGGACAGTTATTTCCAGAACGATCCTTAGAAGCACGTGCCAGGAGCTGGCTTGCCGAAAAAGAAGCCCTGGCCAAGTTCAAAGCCAAGCTCGGAACAGACATCTGCCTCGCCCTTCGTCTCAACACCCTCTGCGAGCGACATAACGCCAAGGTCGCGGACCATGTAGACCAGTGTGGAAACCAACTGCTGCTGTTGCGAAGATGCTTGGTCGATGTTCCGAATTAGCGCGATGTCAAACTTCAGATAGTCGGGTTGCACCTTGATCAGCTCAAGCAGTCGAGCTTGACCTGATCCGAAGTCGTCATAGGCGAGACGGACATCGATGTCCGTGAGTGCCTCTCGCAGTGCCATCATCCGCTCGATGTCGGTGATCGATCCCTCGTGAATCTCAAGTGTGATCGCCTGCGTTGGACGCAGGTTGCGAATGTCTCGCAGCGATTCGATCAAGCCGTCTTCGCACATCTCGCGAGGATGCGTGTTGACGAACAAGTGTGGAGGTCTCGCAAAACTGGAACTCTGGAGAATTCCTTCCCACCGCAACATGTTGCTCAGTTGAACTTCCACATTGAGCTTGGCGGCAGCCCGGAACATCGCACTAGGTGTTTCGATTCCGAACAAGCGGCTGCGGCCCAACACCTCGTAGCCAATCGTCTCACCACTCGTCAGGTCGATGATCGGTTGATAGTACGGCGTCACCTGACGCTCGCCCATCAGCTTATCGAACTGCACAAGTGCCAGGGCCTCATCTTCCTTCAGTGTTGCGGTGCTGCCTTCCGTCGCTTGACGGCGAACGCGTAGGGCGACGTCGGCGAATTGCACGAGATCATCCTGCTTCAACTCGATGCTGCCCTGAAGTCGCTCTCCATTAACATACGTACCGTTTGTACTACCGAAGTCTTCGAGCGTCAGCGTGTGGTCGGTTGTAATCAGTTCCGCGTGGCTACTCGAAACGGTTCGATACGGGAGGCACAGCGAAGCGTCCGCCCGACGCCCGACGGTGAAATGGGCGGTGTTGATCGGGACATGAGCCTGTTCACCGTTGTTTCCCGCAGGTCCTAGCTGGCCCACAAGAAACCACACCGCGGCCGTGTTCGGCAGATCTGGCGCGATGGCGATGGGTTGAGTGGACACGATTCATACTCCGGGTTCAACACTAAGCTTAGGTTGTGGTTTTGGGTTGCGTGAGCGCAGGTCGATCGACGAGTGTCGCGGACGTAGCAAGTAACGACGCGGCGCTGGCCACAATCACGGTCGCGGCCGATCATGCTCGCATCGCGTCGGCTCAACCAAGTGGTTGTGCAAGCGACGACCATACACCTTGGTACGGCGACGACGATCCCTTCGAAGAAGAGGACAACTGGCTATTCTAGGGAGCGTTAGTTGGCCCGGCCCTCGCCTTGCAGGGGTGAGGGCCACTTTATGCGCGACGTATCTCGATGCTACGTAAGCCGGGAGATCGGCGTACCTCGAAAGATGGCATGAGGTCGTCCATCGACATCAGTCCAATGAGCATCGCGCGGGATGCCGAGTGCCTCGTACATCGTGGCGGAGAGATTCTCTGGCGTTTGGCGGAAGTCGGTGACTTCGCCTGCGATGCGATCCGTCGCACCTAGGACACGACCGCCTTGTACGCCACCTCCCGCCAGAATGACCGTGTTCGCTGGTCCCCAGTGGTCACGCCCGGAATCCTTGTTGATCTTCGGCGTGCGACCAAACTCTCCAGTCATGATGACAAGCGTGTCGTCGATCAATCCTGTCTCGACAAGGTCATCCATCAGGGCCGACACTCCTCGATCCATCGGCGGCAGCAAGTTGTCTTTCAGGTTGACGAAGTTGCGGCGATGCGTGTCCCACGACGAGTTCTTGCCGAGGTTTATCTGGACGTACTTAACACCAGCTTCGACCAAGCGCTTCGCCATTAGCAACGACAAGCCGAACTTGTTCTTGCCGTACCGTTCTTGAGTTGCTTCGTCGGCGTTCTCCACGTTGAACGCACTGCTGGTCTTCGGATCGGTCAGAATACCAGCGGCTTGTCGCCGTTGCCGATCAAACTTGCCAACTTCAGATAGGCGTTCGAGCGAACGTTGCTGCTGATGGATGTAGTCCAGTAAGCCGACACGGCCCGCGAAGCGGCTGCGACCACCTTCGGGCAAGGCAAGGCCCGGAACATCGAAGATCGCATTGGAGGCGTGCTCGAACGGCGTGCCTTCGAAACGGAAGCAGTCGGGGCACGCACCGTTTCCCAGTGGGCATTTGGCCGCAATGTCGATGTGCCAAGGTTCCCACTGACCGCCCAAGCGGCCAGCGTATTGGCCTGGCCGGACACGTCCTGCCTCATTCACACTCGGTTCCGGCAACACGGCTGCCGGTGGAAGCTTCGTGTCGCGTAGCGCATACGTGATGACCGCGGGAATCGTCGGCCATTCGTTTGGACTTGGCGAGTCGTTCACAGCAAAGCCGATTGGCAAATCGCGTCGCCCCGTCAACATCATATGACAAGCCGGCTCGTGCCCGCTGCTATCAGTCGCCATCGAACGAACCTGCGACCACAGTTCGCTACGTTGTGCCAGCATTGGCAGATGTTCGCAAACCTGCACGCCAGGCGTACGCGTCGCGATCGACTTGAACTCGCCGCGGATTCCGTCCGGAGCTTCGGGTTTCAGATCGAATGTATCGATATGCGAAATCCCGCCCGTCAGGAAGACAAAGATGACTGACTTCGTACGCGGTCGCTCGGCCGCGTGCGCGCTCGCAGTTGCGGCGGCTAGCGTTCCACCAGCCGCACTCTGAAGTAGTTGACGACGACTAAGTTCGGTAAACGCGGTCATAGCGTGTCCTGCGTGGAACCGGGGGTGGGTGTTGTCCCAGTGTATTCGATCCGTTTCCGAATCGCAGCATCAAAGCATCTGATACCGCTTGCCAAACGATCGTACCGCTTAGCCAAGGTTGTATAGCGGCGTGTACTTGGCTCGCAAGTAGCCAATCAGCGGTTGATGCGACAGCGGTTTGCCGGTGACGTTCGCGATCAGGTCATTCGCCGGATAGCGTTGTCCCGGCGAGTGGATCTTCTCGCGAAGCCAGTCGAGTAACGGAGTGAACTGGCCACGCGCGAACTGTTCATCAAGCGGACCTACGTCTTGACCGGCCTGTGCGAAGAACTGAGCGCTGTACAAGTTGCCGAGCGCATACGTCGGGAAGTAACCGATCAATGCCGCGCTCCAATGCACATCTTGCAACACACCGTCCGCGTCGTTTGGCGGCTCGATACCAAGGTAATCACGGTACTTCTGATTCCACGCATCGGGAAGATCAGCGATTGCCAGCCCGTCGTTGATCAGTGCTTGCTCCAGCTCGAAACGAATGATGATGTGCAAATTGTAAGTTGCTTCGTCAGCCTCGACGCGTATCAGCGATGGACGCACGTCGTTGATGGCGAAATAGAAGTCGTCGCGAGACACTCCTGTTAACGCGTCGGGGAATGTTGCTTGTGCTGGCGAGAAGAAGTGTTGCCAAAAGGTCTCACTCCGCCCAACCATGTTCTCCCACATTCGTGATTGCGATTCGTGAATGCCCAACGACAAGTACATTCCTGGCGGCAGGCCGAACTGTTCCGTTCGCAAGCCCTGGTCGTAGATGCCGTGGCCGGCTTCGTGAAGGATGCTGAAGAAAGAACTGGGAAAGAAGTTCTCGTCATACCGAGTCGTCAAACGAGTATCGTTCGGCCCCATTCCGCAGCAGAAGGGGTGATGTGTCACATCCAATCGCCCGCGATTGAACTCGAATCCGATTGCCTTAGCCGCCTGCGTTCCGAATTCCTCCTGCGCCGGGATCGGATACGTCCGCTTGAGGATTTCCATGTCCGGCTTCTTGGAACTCTCGGCAATTGCTGCTACGAGCGGGACAAGGTCCTTCCGCAGCCCCTCCAACACCGCCGTCACGTTCTTCGTTGTCTCGCCCGGTTCATAATCGTCGAGCAAGGCATCGTAACAACATTCTTCATAGCCAACCGCATCCGCCTGTTCTCGTTTCAGTTTGACGATCTTCTCCAGCAGCGGAGAGAATGCGGCGAAGTCGTCGTTCTTTCGAGCTTCGACCCACGCTTGCTGTCCCAAGACTGACAGACGCGTTAACTCTTCAACGAGCCTCTGTGGCACCTTGGTCAACTTGTCGTATTCGCGACGCATTTGACGGATCGTCGCGCCAGCATCGCTATTCGGATCCGCGGCTAGATCGGTCTCGGCGAGTTCGTTCAGCCACGCACCCAACTGGGGATCGGTGTGTCGTTGATGAGTCTTCGATGAGAGGTACGTGATTTGTTCGGCTCGATACTCGCCGGCCGCAGGCGGCATCTTCGTCCGTTCGTCCCATTCGAGCAGTTCCGTCACCGAACGAAGCATCGCTGTTTCGCGGGCATGTTCGCAGACTTTGTCAAATGTAGCTTGAGACATCGCGAGATTCCTTTCGAGTGCAGATTGCAGACGAAGAGTTTGTCACGATTCCACCGATTTCGCTACCGCCCCAATGGAACACAGCACCGACTCCAAGAGAAACGCCCTCTGTGGTGTTGCCTTAGCCTACTTGGGAAGCAACAACGGTAGGACTCGAAGCAAACATTGCCGCATGTCAGTGGGATTGCTCTGGTAGGGCTATCGCATGGTGAGTGACGCAACTGTTTGTTCTTGCGGTCACGTCAGCATTGCACTCGCATTGTCTCGAGGTGGGCGTCGTACGGGCAACGCTGCCCTCTTCTGCGCCCTCTTCTTGAACCACAACTTCGGAGCCCCAGATATCAGTAGGCAATTGCCTACTGGCAATCTGTTCCGTCGAACACCGTCTGGGATGTCATCACCAGCGCGCGGAGGTGTGCCAACCCGAGGCAGATTTACGCTCTGTGTATTGGACATGCGGCGTCTCGGCAGTGGGACGCTTTCGGGCGTTTCCTCGGAAGACGGAGCACCGTCTCGAGAAGGTCTTCTGGGTCTACCAACGCTGGCTGTGGACCCGCCGATCGCAGTCGCGACTCTAAAGTCTCTTGTCGGTTTGGGGACTTGTTTGTCAGTTGATTAGTAGCAGCAAGTATGTGATTCCTCGATCTGAACTAGCTGGAGGCAACGATGGAAACAAGCAGCGGTCTAAGTGCCCGATCCCCGAAAGAACCTCCCATCCTTGTCGTTGAGCCTCCCATCGTCGGGCGCAAACCCGCGGCGCGACCGCATTCGGTCCATTCGGCGTGGCGAGCTGTAACCGCGTGCTGGCGGAGCCATTCCACGTCCACAATGCTAACTCTGTGTGTGACTTTCGTCACACTCGTTTTCATCTTGTTGAGCGTAATCATTCGCAGTTCACAGCCTAGGCGTGACTCGCCGGCACCTGGCCTGATTGCAATGAAGGTCGTGCCATCGCAACAAAAGCAGCCTCAGGCTGAGGCCCAGGATTCGCAAGTACGTGCGGAAACCACACCATCAGAGCAGATCGAGAGACAGGGCTCCGCCGCCGAAGTGCCAGCCCCCTCAAGATGTTGCAATCGGTGACGTGGACAACGACAGCCAACCGGATGTCGTAGCCGTCGGATGGAGCGATTCATCGAACGGTGTTGGATTGCTTCTCCTCAACACTGGTAACGCGCGATTCCAGCATCAGCGATTCGAGACCGGACCATCTAACGACGACCGCAACCATCCAACGACGCTTGCTCTTGGACATCTCGATAGCGACGGCTTCCTCGATGTTGTGATCGGTCACGGCAACAGACGCGAATGTCATGCCGATCCGGATGGTCCTGGCGGCGGGTGTACCGGCAACAATAGTGATTACGTGACGGCCGTGATTACAGACGATTTGACCCAGCTCGCAGATCCAAGTGATTCAAACACCGTTCACGTCTGCGACGCTCTGAACGAACCGAATAATGAGGCTGTGGAATTCTTTCGCCCAGTCAATGCCTCCCAGTACACGTCTGTGATCAACGAGTTCTTTCGGCCTCAACCTCTCAACACAGTCGCGATGAGGCAGACCGAGGATATTCGTGTCCGCATTGGTGGCGACTTGAGCAGCACCATCGACACGCAACTGAATCGCGCGGCAAGCCTTACGATTTGGGATCCCAACGGCGAATATGAGTCCATTCCCTGGGAGTTGCCGGGCTGCGGAAATTATCTAATCTCTACAACTGAGGAGCCGACGGTGCACACAACGATCGAAGACACGATCATCGCTGCCCCAATCGCACTTCCGCCCATCCGACCCTGGCAAAATCCTTCGAACCCCTTTGATGTGAACGACGATGGCTTTGTCGCGCCGCTGGACGTCCTTCAGATCATCAATGATCTCAACACACAGGGTTCACGTCAGCTTTCAAGCGAAGCCCAACACAGGCCTCAGATAGCTGCGTATCCGGACACGAATGGCGACGGTTACATCATGGCCGTGGACGCCCTGTTGGTGATCAATCAGCTCAATGGCTATCGTGATTTAGCGGCTGAAGGAGAAGGTATCATTGAATTGATACCACGCTTGGGCGGAGCATTGCTTCAGTCAGAAACATCGGTCGAAAACGCCCTGACAACCAGCCCTGCCACTGACGCCACGACGGATTCGTCGATACATCCTCCGGTCTTGCTCGTGGGCGAAGCGAAGTCTCACTCTCTGCCACTTCCTCTTCGTCCCACAGCAGTGTCATCGGACACTCTAGCACTGGCGGAAGCGATTTCACTGATCGCTGAAGACTTGGTTACTCTTTAAGGCGATTCGACGGACAGCCCTGGGCGAGACAAGCCCTCCGATTTCGGCAGCCGCGGCGACGCAATTATCTACAGCCGGTCACATCGACCGAACGCAGTTAACAGCTACAAGGCATCACACGGGTTCTGCTTCGTTGCGAATGATGTGCCCGGTGGACTTGCGCTTCGGGCACCCTCCATTTCGCGACTCGTGGGCGATTTGGATGGCGGCGCTTCAGCACAAGCTGCGTTGTGCATGAACTTGAGTCAATGCCTCTCGCCCATCGTACCTCTTTAGCCTACGGGCCGCCGAGGCGCTTCTCGATTGCGCGAGACTCCTCGGACATGCCGGTAAAAGTCTCGGTACCCTTCAGGGCTTTCAGGTCATCAAGCCATTCTCGCTTCGAGGTCGCATTCGGATCAGGCTTGGGACGCCATGTCTTGCAACCGCTCGACACGAAGGGGCTCGCTACAGAGAGTAGAAGCAGGGTGAGCGTCGAGGTCTTCATGACTGTCGCCTGAACTCGTTGAGATTGGGCGGAACCTTCTCTCAAAACTCTTTCCGCTTGTCCAGTCCAGTTGCCACTGGCGAGCGTGGATGTGACCATACCGTTTCAACGCTAGCACAGAACCTCCAAGGGACCGTCTTCATGCGACTCGATATTCTCGTCGTCGCTCCTCATCCTGATGATGCCGAACTGGGCATGGGCGGAGCGATTCTGAAGTTCAAGGCCGAGGGTAAGAAAGTTGGCGTGCTTGACCTGACCGATGGCGAGCCCACGCCGCACGGAACGCCAGAGATTCGAGCTCGCGAGACAGCCGTAGCGACAGAGATTCTGGGCCTCGACTGGCGCAAGAGCCTTGGTTTGCGGAATCGGTTCCTGGAACCAACGCTTGAAGCTCGGCATAAACTCGCCGAAGTCTTCCGGACTGTCCGGCCGAGATGGATCTTTGCGCCCTACTGGATCGACGCGCATCCCGATCACGTGGCAGCAACGCAGCTCGTCGAAGCAGCTCGATTCTGGTCCAAGCTGACAAAGTCAGAGCTCGCCGGCGAGCCGTATCATCCCGAACGGATCTACAACTATTATTGCGTGCATTTGAAACTAGTACTCCAGCCGGCATTTGTTCTAGACATCAGTGAGCAATGGGCGCAAAAGCTCGAAGCGATCCGTTCCTACAAGAGTCAATTCATTGAAGGTCGTCCGACTGATCCTCCAACCTTCATCGACCAAGTGCGTGACGAAGCTGCCTATTGGGGCAAGACGATTGGTGTGCGTTACGGCGAGCCGTTCACAAGCCGCGAGCCCATCGGTTTAACTAGCATGCAAACGCTTACGTAGCCATCTCGCTCCGCGTGATGCAAGCGGCGCGGCGGATCGATCATGTCTTGTCAATCACGCGCGCTGCGCAGTTCCACGTTCTACCCGACTCCGCTTTCCTGACGCGGAGCGTGAGGAAATGCGGGACTATGTAAGACGTCGGCTTCCCATCCCAGCTCACTCTGCATAACGAAGTCGATTCGCCGCACCGCTGACATCACGCGGAACGTGAGGGCTACTGTTGCTTCGGAACGAGACGGACTTCGCAAACGTCCATCACGGCTACGTTCGCTAGCCGACTTGGGTGGATCTCGACCGTATGCGGTCCGGCGGCCTTGAGTGAGACGCTGCCGACGTGACGGCGAACGAAGTTCTGGAAGTGGCCGGTTTCCTTCACGACGAATGAGACGGAAGCCTTCGACTCCGATTCGGAACTTGCCGCCCGCACGTGAATCGAGACATCACTTCCTCCGTGTCCCTTACCGCAACCTTGCAAGATGTAAACGTCGTATTCATCCGCGGCTGGCACTT
Source organism: Planctomycetaceae bacterium (assembly GCA_002726245.1). GTDB lineage: Bacteria > Planctomycetota > Planctomycetia > Pirellulales > Pirellulaceae > PBSM01. The sequence goes on from PBSM01000098.1 coordinate 8,637, forward strand.
CGATATGCCATTGCGCAAAGTCCTTCGGGTTCGTCCAATAACCAACCGTGTCTTGTGAGGTTGTGGCTCGTAACGAAGCTTCTCGCCGTGCGTAACGGCTTTGTGCGCCGGCAGGATCAACAGACTATCGTCATTCGGTTTGATGCGCTCGGGCTCCGCCGGCAAGTGCGGTCGATTGACCGTTTCGACAACGACGAGCGGCTTCGCTCCTTCAGGCAGTTCCTTGGGAAGAGTGACGATCCATTCCTTGACTTCGGGGCGGAACGGCAATTCGGTTTCAGGCTTACCGAGCAAGTAAACCCTCCTCGTTGGATTGTTCAGTCGCGGGAAGGCAAGCTTCGCGTCCGACGGCCACGCGGGCAAAGCAAAGTAAACGGCCGAGTCAGCGCGAAAGGCATGCCCGCTGGAAGCCTTTATTTCCGGCCAAGGATGCAGGTTCTCGGCAGTTATCTCGATACCGTCGCCAATAACAACTACGTTGGCCGCGCAAGTGAAGCGTGGTGCCCACAAGAGCGCAACCATCAACAACAGTGAAAACGGAATGAGTCGTCGCATCATTACTCCCAGCGAATTAAAGCTCTATTCGAATCGGCGGCTGTTCCTCTTTTGACGCCATAACGTTGCTCAACGTCTTTGATCTGCCGGTGTCCGGATCGGAGACGGTGATCGTGTACTGCCCTTCTGCAAACACTTTCGGCCGAAAGCTGTTGCCTTGGATCCGGAGTGTGTAGATGAGTTCTTCATCATCTTGTTTGATGACCTCGATGACCGGATTGGCCACGTCTTCGACGAGAACTTGCGGCAAGTAAGCAGATGCTTTCCGACCATAATTGTCAAATTGTGTGATCGTCTTCGGCCAGCCCGGGTAAGGCTTGTGCTCTGGGTTCGCTGGATCCGCGTAACGCGGCCAGCATTCCATCGTGATGCTGCGATCCTGCTTGTTCAACTTCACGATCCCATAGCCGGGCATCTTGTCGTGCAAGCTGGTGGGTTCGTGTCCCATCGGCATGCCGGGGTTCGTGGCGGCGTGCACAGTAACGTAGTTCATCAGTCCGTCTCGGAAGTTACCTGTGTAATCCTCAACCTTTGGATAGACGTATTCGCCTTTGTTCTTCGGGGCGAACGCTCGCGGATAGAAGTTGGCGATGCTGGGCACAACAAACGACCACCCGGCATCTCCCCAAGTATCGATTCCCTGCTCTACGATCGTCGCTAGATGTTGGTCGCCGCCGATATGAAACGCATAGCAGTGGCGGAGCAAATCGAGTGCGCGATTGCGGCCGGACTGCGGCCAGCCGTTTGAATCGAGATCGGTACGAAGATACTGAAGCGCTGGCCCATGATGAGTCGCTACGTTCGCGAAGACTGTTTGCGAAAGAGCGACTTTCATGTCCGACCCTCGCCAATCCTTCCCCCACGCTTCGAGGAACTCTTCCTGCCGCTTGCCTAGCAGTTCGACACCTGGAACATCCGCCTTCATCACATCGAACTCTGGGTCTGTAATATGATCGGCGCGGCTGCTTCCCGAATCAGGCACACGTCCGTTGCATCCGCTCTTGAACTTGCGATCCTCCAAGACTGCGAAGCTGATGCGACCGTAAACCATATCGGTGTAGTAAGAGCTGATTCCTTGTTCAAGCGGAGTTGCGTCGAACGGATCAGGTAAATGACTGGTCTGCGTTCGTTCCGACATCTTCACAAAATCGGCTGGGTGGACGTAGCCGCCCTTGTCGTCTTTATCTGTCTTGCGGCCACCTTCTCCCCACAAGTTCCCCTGATAAATGTCGTGGTCGTCGGGGATCGTGACCGCCGGAATGTCCTTTAGCAAGTCGCGGTATGCCCAAACGAACAGGTACCACTTGTACAAATAATCGAGCTTGATATTCGCGCGGTCGGGATGTGTCGGACTAGCCCCTTCATAAACCTGATCGCCGCTGAAGAACAGCACGTCGGGCTTGTGCTTCACGACCTTTTCGGTCAGGTCGTGATGTGGAAACCACATACTGGTCGTCCAATCATACGAGCCGCGTTCGAGGCCGTGACGATTGTTGTGGTTGCCGGTAAAGCCTGCCACGACAATCGTCTGTTTGGCGGCCGGATCCTTGCGTACCGTTCCTTCCCAACTCGCGTTCCCATAAACGACACGATACGGCGTGTCTTCGGATGAATTCCAATCCGCCACGCGAAATGTCGCCGTCCAACCTGGCACGATCGTCTTCGCGACGGCTGCTTCCCGCCACTGGTCGCCGTGCATGACCTGCAATTGTACCTGCTGAGCATCTTCAACACCCAACGGCATCATCTGGGCTGTCATCTTCATGACGTTGCGGCTGAGCGTGTACTGCGTGCCGAGAATCGGCCCTGCGGTGCGGTCGAGAGCGGCCGTGACTTTCCCGCCGGCAACGGTGAACTCGCTGAACCCGAAGCGTGCTGTTCTTGGAGCCGCTCCGGGATGAGACACAATAGCGATGCCTCCTGTCAGCCGGGCAAGTGGGAACTCGCGCGTCACTTTGCTTAGCAATTGATCGTTCTTCGGATTGTGAATCGATACGCGCAGGACGTATTTGTTCTGATCGGCCGGCACCGTTGAACCGAGCACACGCACGGCAACGTCTTGCAGGAGCACCCCTACATCCATCCCGGAATCGAGACCGCGCTGAACGCCAACATCCCGCGGCTTCTCGAAATCTCGGATGAATGCGCGTCCTTGGCCATCAACACCGACAAAGATGCCGGCTCCGGTTCCAGCACTGTTATGAATGACCGCCGCGCTACGATAGTCCATTGTTGGCCCACCAGCTCCGAGAAGCACACCCACCGCCGCATTCGGGCCTACGGCTGCCTTATCGAGTAGCCCAGCTCGAACGCCAATCGCGAGATGGCCTTTGCTATCGTTCAGGCGATGTGTGAGCAACTGCAACGTGCGCATTGGATAACGGGCTTGCTTCTGCGAGCACTGCGCGACGCCATCTTTGATCTGCCAATCCTGCAGCCGGTTGGCCCAGAACTCGGGCCCGATCCAGACGCGGTCAACCGTCTTCGACCAATCGGCTTGGTATTCATCGGCGTACGCAGCCGAGGTGAAAGCCAACCCCAGGAGAAGTAATATTGCTTGTCGTGTTCTTGCGATCATGCTGAGGAAATCCAATTGCGTGGGTTTTCTCAAGTGTTGACAACTATTGAAGACTCACATTCTGTCCCGAAGGGACGCAGGCAGATAGCCCCAGGCTTCAGCCTGGGAAACCGATTTCCTAGAATCATCCGTACTCCGGAAGACATCTGAGGTTTCCGTAAGGGGTTGGGTGATTAAAATCTCATTTGTTCCGTCGGCAGATAGACGGTGATTTCCGGGCGTCGTTGCTGTAGGTTGGCGACGTAACGGTCGCTGTCGAACGAGATCTTCGTCGCTTCGATCCGGTTCGTTTCCTCAATTGAAGGTCGTCTCATGAACAACATCGGAATCGCAATCACCGCGATCTGTCTGACTGCCGCACCAACTCTCGCCGGTGAACGTCCGGCAAATAGCGACTTGGCTCTTGACGAGTCCTTTGATCGTGCTGAACTCGGTAAGGGCTGGAACTCGACTACCGGCGAATGGAAGATCGTCGATGGCGTTCTACGTGGCAGCGAGGTTGCAGCGGAGAAACATTCCGCGGCGACTCGGCGCGTGGTTGAGACGCAAAACGCTGTCTATGAGCTGAAGTTCCGGTTTGTTGACGAAGGCAAAGCGTTCCATTTCGGATTCGATCCGGCACGCGGTGAGTTGAAAAAGAAGGGACATCTGTTCTCCATCATCGTGACGCCGTTGTCGTGGCAGGTGCTCAAACATGTGGACAAGAACCGTCGCGAAGAGGATCCCAACGAAACACTCACCGAGCAGCAGACGGAATTCAAACGCGGCGAGTGGTACTCGCTTCGAGTCACGACCTGGAGCGAATACGTGACGGCCCGGATCGACGGCAAGGAGCCACTGAAAATCTCGCACCCGACATTCGGAGTCAAAAAGCCGACGCTGATATTCCGCTGTCTCGGAGACGGTGTCGAGATCGACGACATTCGAGTCTGGACTCAGCGCAAGAAGTGACCTTTATTCGAGACCAACTGTCAATCATCTCTGGTATAGGTGGGCGTTCGCCTGACTCGCAGGAGTATCATCCGTGAAGTTCAAAGTGACAACGATCTGCCAATGCTTATTCATTGGACTCACCTGCTCAATGGCGTCCGCTCAAGAGAGAACCGACGTACCGCATCCGGTTAAGAACACGTGCGTTCGATTTCAAAGTTTATACAAATTCACCCGAATTCCATTTGGTGCTAGTATCCAACTCAAACCCCAAACGTCGAGATCCGCTGACGCTCGCAATCAGCCGCAACGGTCTCGTTTACACGCAGCTGTTCTACCTGGTCGGCGGCCGCCACGTCGATTACCCGCATATCATTGAGCACGACGGCCATCTGCTGATTGCCTTTTCCGGGGCCAAACAAACGATGGAAGTGCTCAACGTTTCGTTAGACGACCTCGATGATTTGACCATGCCAAGCCGACAATAATCGCACTGAGATCACCTGAGACTACGAGACAGGCGGTAAGACTTTCGAGTCTAAATCGACCATAAACACGATGCGTAGCGTGGCTTCTCCCGATCAACGAAGTGATGAAGCTCCGGTCGAGAACTTGCTCGCCGAGGCGAGACACGCCGATAACGAGCCGCTTGGACGGTTGCTTCAGCTCTATCAGAACTGCCTCACAGTGCTGGCAACCACACAGATCAATCCGCGGTTTCGTTGCCGCATGGCTCCTTCGGGATCTGGTTCAAGAGACGATGCTCACCGCGCATCGAGACTTCGAGAACTTTCGTGGCGGATCTGAACGTGAGTTTCTCGCTTGGCTGCGGTAGGTGAGCGCGATTTCGACTCCTGCTTGCTTCACTATTCTCGGCCGGCGGAAGGCCGCTACATCTGCTAAGAGCCGTTCGATTGGTGCGATGTGGCGTATCGACACCTTGGGGCGATTTCACAAGTCTGATCGGCACGAAGTCCGATGGACGTCTATGACTACCATGTTCTGCTGTGGAGACTATTCGATGAATAAGATGTTCGTCTACGTGTGTGTGACTGCTTTGGCGTTGACTTGCACATCGCGTGCGATGAGTGAGCACCTGAGCGCGTGTGCCGATTGTGGCGCCGCGGCGCAGAAGGGCGAACTTGTTGACCGGGTCATCATGGTCCCAAAGATATGCGTTGAAACGGTTATGAAGACGCGGTGTATCCAAGTCAAGGAAACACGTGACGAGACTTACACCATCTTTCAAATGAAGCCGGTCAAGCGGCAGATCACAAAGCAACACTGCTACCTTGTCGATGAGGTCCGCACGAAATCAGTCGTAACGGAGCAGTGCCATATCGTTGATGTTCCCGAAATCACGACTTATCCACCCCAAGAGTGCAAGACGTGCGAAGGGAAGGGAAAAGGCGGGGTGGAGGTCTCCGACGGGGCGACGGACCACGGTTGCCGCAAGGTGGTCGGAATCGCGACCACTAAGTGCGAAGTCTCTTACTGCGTGAAGGTTCCTAAGTACAAGACCGAGGTCTGTGCCGAGATCGAAACGTTTGAACTCGTTCCCGTCGAACGTACGAGAACCGTCTCCGTCTGTGTTCCTAAGATCGAAGAATATCCCTGCGACGTCACCGTGAAAAAGTGGTTTCCGGAGACGATCAAGTGCTGCTCGACGTGTGCCCTCCATCACTCCAAGAAGTAGAACAGCCGAGTGGAGTTTCCCTCGGTGATGTCCGCCTGTCCTGCTCTTTTCGTGGCACTTCCTCTACAACGGAACTAGCGCGGCGTCGCAGAAGCCAAAACGGACCTTTCCTGTCTTCATCTTCTTGCCCGCCCATATTCTTGCCACACATCCCGGGGACAGGGCAAGAACATGAGTGGGCAAGAATATGGACTCCCAAATTGGAAAACTTGCGCGAGATTTCGTTACCCCCGTTAACGGTGTAGCCTCGGTGAACTCGCACTTAGCCGCCTCGATGCCTATCTTTTCTCGCCGCGATCGATCAGCGGTACGGAACTCAGAGGGGCACCGCATCTCGCCCGTACAGCGCCACGCGGGACAAGTTCGGAAATAGTTGCTACGAGTATTTCGACGAAGATTACTGGTCTAATTCTGACTTTGTTCCTAATGCGAGCGAAATGGAATGTTTCACAAAGGCGACGAGCTAATCGCGGGCTATCGTCTGGAGGCCTTCCTGGGGAGAGGTCAGTTTGGAGATGTCTGGCGGACTAGCGCACCGGGTGGGACGGCTGCGGCGCTCAAGTTCATCGACCTGAGCGACAAGCAAGGCTTGAAGGAATTCCGCGGGATTCAGCGTGTCAAGGAAGTTCGACACGCCAACTTGATGCCGATCACCGCGCTATGGATGCTGGATGACGACGGCAAAGTCCTCAGCGACAACATCTTGGAAAGCTATGACCGCGACAAACAAGATGTCGCCATCGAACGCACCTTGACGGTGGACGAGATGCCCGAACAGCCGCAAGCGCAGTGGCTGGTCGTAGCAATGTTGCTGGGGACAAAGAGTCTGCTAGATCGCCTCCAGGAGAATCAAGCGGAGGGGAGGCCAGGAATCGCGGCTGATGAGTTATTGACCTACATGGCGGACGCAGCAAAAGGAATCGACTTCCTTAATACCAAACAACATGACTTGGGCGAAGGCCCCGCTGCCATTCAACACTGCGACATCAAGCCGGCGAACATGATGCTCGTCGGCGATTCGGTCGTGATCTGTGATTTCGGACTCGCGAGGATGCTTGGCGATGCGGCGGCGACAGCAACCGGCATGGTCGGCTCACCGGCGTACATGGCACCGGAGTGTATCAGCCGCAAGCCGAGCACTGCGACGGATCAATACTCGCTTGCCGTCACGTACGTTGAGCTGCGGCTGGGGCGGCTGCCATTCGAAGACGAAAGCTACATGGGTGTGCTTGAGGCGCACCGAACGGGGAATCTCGACCTGTCGGGGTTACCCGAGCCTGAACAGGATGTCATTCGCAGAGCGACGCGTGTCGAACCAACCGAGCGATTCGCTTCGTGCGCGGAAATGGTACAAGCTCTTCGCGATGCAGCGCGGGCCACGGATGCGGTCACGGCCGCGCCACAAAGACGCCGCATCACGAGCATCGTGATCGCCAGCTTGATCGTGACACTAATTGGAGTCGGGTTGGTGAACCTCCTCTGGCCAACTCCCGCTGCCCCATCGACGCAAGATGATCCACCGGTGCTCGCGAGCAATCCGAAAGAGCAGTCGATCACGTTGAGATTTGTACCGGCCGACGCGGTTGTTGAGATCGACGGGAAGGCGATGAAGCTTGACGACAAGGGCCGGGTGACTCTGCAAGTCGAGTTGAACCGGTCGCCGAAGATCATGGCACGTCATGGTGAGGAGTCTAGTCTGTCGGAGCGAACATTCACGCTGGAGCAGTTGCAGGCACAGAACTTCACGATCGAGCTGCAACGCACCGGCGCGTCCTACGTACGCTCCGCCCTCGCCAAGTACGCTGCCGGGGATGTAACCGAAGCGGTCTCGGAATACCGCAAAGCGATCGGTCGCGACGCTGACTTGGCATCACCCACTCCGATCTCACTTGGCAAACATAGCGCCGCGGTGCGGGCATTGCTAATCAGTGCCGACGGAAACTGGCTTGCTTCGGCCAGTGACGATGGCACGTGTCGTGTTTGGCAACTCGGTGATACGCCCCAGTCAGAGGCGGTGGTCTTGGATAACCACGGGGGTGAGCCGCTGGAGTGTTTGGCGATCGATAGCGGTAGCCGTTGGCTGGCGACTGGCGGATGGGACGATCGCGTGGTCATGCGGTCGCTGCGAGCGGACGCGTTGACGACGTTGACCGCAGTTGCCGAGCACGGCGGTGATGTTCTGGAAGCTGCCTTCTCAGCCGATGGCAAATGGCTTGTCTCAGCCAGTCTGGATGCCAAGCTTCGACTGTGGCCGCTCGAAAAAGACAGCGTCCTCCCCGACCCGACGATCCTGCTACTTGGCGAGAAGGAGAATGATGACGTTGACTGCGAGATGTTCGCGCTGAGCCATGACGGACGCTGGCTGGTTGCGATTGACGTGGCTCACGGGCTCCATCGTTGGGACCTTCTCGCGGCAGACATCTCCGGTTCGAGGAAGCTGCTTGCATCGCCCGGTTTTCGTGTCAAACGATGTATGGTCAGGCCATCGACAACCGAATTGATCATGGTTGGCGAAGCCGGTGCCGCCGCCGTGTTGGACTTCGGAGCCGACAGCGGTTTGCCGGTGGCCCTGGCCGGTGGGGCTGACGACTTCGAGTCGCTGGCGATGGATGCAGCGGGCGAGACGTTGCTGGCCGGCACCTCCAGCGGTCTCCTTCATTGCTGGCGTCGTCAGGACGGGCAATTCGAAGCGGCCTTCCGGTTGGACAAGCACATCAAGCCGGTGGTCGATATCGCCGTGACCGCTGACGGCGCTTGGGCGCTGAGCGGCGGATGGGACAAGACTGCTTTCCTTTGGTATCTGTCAGACGCCGAGAGTGCAGCCTCGCCTCTGCAGATGTCAGGTCACGGTAAACGGCTTCACGCGGTCGTAATCGATCCCGTCGGCCGGTGGTGCGCGACAGGCAGCGAGGACGGAGAAGTGTTGTTGTGGGACTTGCCTCGCTGCCAGTTGATCCAACGTGCGACGGAGGGGTTGCAACCTCACGGCGACCCGCGAATGGCCTGGCTGCCCTCGCTACAGCGTCGTTAGGATCGCACTGTTCTCCTGCGGCATGTGCTCGAATTCGTTGCGACCCTTCTCTTCGCTCCAGCGCAACGACCGCTTGATGAACTGCGCCTCGCTGCTATCCGGCCAGTGAGCGAGAATCTCGACGAGGTGCGCTCGTGCTTCCTTGGCATCGATCAGGCCCTCGGGAACATTCCAATCGCCACTCCGAATTCCTGCCAACATCCAACGTGCTCGCAAGGCGACATGCAGCTTGCTATCGGCCTCGACTGTTGCAAGTTGCTGATAGAGCCGGATTGCAGCTTCGTAGTCCTTCTTGACGAGCAGATTATAGTCGGCCTCGATCTCGGTCTTGATGAAGTCATGCTGTGCTCTGTCTCGTTCGCGGTAAGCTCGCTTCAGTGCTTCCGTGAAACGCTGCATCGCAGATTTCGTCTGGTCCGAGTCGCCCTGCGCGGCGGCGCGCTGTGCTTGGTTGAAGAGACAGTTGGCCAGTAACATGTGCGCGAACGGATTTCGAATGTCGCTCTCCGAAGCTTTCGTGAGACTCGCCGCTGCTCTCGAAACAAGGTCGCTGCCTTCGTTGCTATCGCTCGGATAGGCCAAGGCTTGTTCCAACGCTTCGAGTCCCGCCAGCAAGTCGCTTCGCGCTGGAACCGAATTCGAGACAGGTACCGCAAGCTGCTGGTTCGACATCGGTCCACCTGGCATCAAGTTCACGGCGGCGACAAGCTTCGGCGCGAGTTTCTGAGTCGCAGCGTCTTGAACAAGCTGGGTCACAAGGTTTCCTGCCAGAACGGTTTCAGGAAAGCCTGCTTGGGTCAGCGTCTTTGCTTCCACTAACAGCGCTCCATCACTCGGAGAATAGAGTGCGGACTGGATGCGAACGATATCCAGTGCTTCCCGATAGCTGCCCCACACGACGTAATCCACCCGAAGCCTTGCGGCCAGTGTCGCGAGCCGCTCGCCTTCTGGTACGTTGGCCGACCGCAGACGCCGCCAAGCCCGATCGATATCAACCGGACTGGTCACTTCGACCTTCGGAATCAACTTGAACTTCTGACGCAGCTCCGCAGCAATCTGCACAGCGGCCTCGTCCGGATCAAAAGACATTTTCGCGAACGGAAGGTGTGGCAGGACGGCAACACGCAGCCGCCCCGTCCGTGCGGTTACCATCTTCTGTTGTTCCGCGTCCTGCCTTGCTTGTTCGACGTCCTCACGGGTGATCTGTCCGATGCGAGCATGTTCGACTCGCTCCTTTGTCGCTGCATCCACCAGCGCCGCTCGAATGTCGGGATACGAGAGGTCGAGCATCAAACCCTCGGTGCCTGTCGCCAGCGCACTCATGAACGCACGCGTTCGATCGAGGACTTGTTCATAGACGGCTTGTTCCTCCTTGCGACTCGTGCAGAGGATACAACTGATTTGCACTTGCTTTCGCCGAGCAAGGCTCACGAGCAGGTCGGTGTCGTAGCGGCGGCGGGCTCCCGTGTCGGGCTCGGGATCAACAAAGTCGGCGTCGTAGGGCGGTGCGTCCGCGAACAGCATCAACCAACGCGTGACATCCTCCTCCTCAGACCAATTCAACTTGTTCAAGGCTTCGTGCACTCCAAGATCCGCCAACTCCGGGAAGTACGGAGCACCGGTCTCCGGCTTGATTCGCTGAAATGCCTGTTCGAGCGAGGTGGCATCGTTGGTGAATTGCTTCAGCAGCAAACTCGCTTCGCCCGATGGAGAGCCTGAATCGCGAAAGACGACGAGAGCAAAGGTCACTTGCTCACCTTTGTATCTCCGCAAATCGGCGACCATGTTCCGCAACGACTTCCTGACAGCTTCAATATCAGCCGCCATGCTGTCGGTGCCATCGACAACCAGCGCGATCTGCAGAGCCTTCTCGCTGGATTCGACAAGGTCAAGAAAGCTGCGCTGCAACAGGCCCATCGTTTTCTGAGCTGGCGCGAGGCGAGGACTAAAGATCGACTCCAGAGCAACTCCTGCGACGGAGTTGTCAGCCTCCTGTGACAGCGTCTGTGTCCAAGCGGAACCGATTTCAAACGCAACGAAGAAAACGAATACTTTGGTGATGAGCTTCATGATTCAACCTACTGACTTGTCGGCAAGAGTTTGGCATCAAGCGAACGCATCGACTCCGAGGCGGGTCGCAGTTCCTGTTATCTGATCCGACCAGCGCCGAGTTGCTCACAATCATAGCGTTTCCGAGTTTTTTTCGCGGCGCATTTCAGTAACGACACAACTTCGCAAGCCAATTGCAGATAACAACAAGTGAGGAACATCCGAAACACGTTTGGCGTAATCAGGTTCGTCGGTACAATCGACATGACCGTTCAACGGTAGAAGACTTCGGAGAGGATAGTTTGTTGCGATCTGTTGCCTTTATCATTTGGCTGGCATCGTGGGGCGGCTTCTGCTGCTTCGCCACCGCCGAGCTACCGCCCGAATCAGCGTTGCCGGGGCAAAAGCGAAGCTTGAGAAAGCTGCCCTCGGAGGCGCAATTGCCGCAGGGCTGGCAGCCAACTCGAGACAGTCGTCCGGGGCCCGACGTCCCGGCTGAAAGTGCTTTGCCGGCGAGTATGCTGGCGTCGCAAGTGGGCGACAACGGCAAGCAGGTTCAACCCGCAGCCGATCAAGCAGCGATCCCGATCGGTCGGCCGCCTGCCGGACTTCCCTGGTTGCGGATGAACTTTGATGGTCATACAGGGGCAATACGTGCCGTGAGGTTTACGGCAGACGGTCGTCGAGTTTGTTCCGCCGGCGATGACAAAGCGGTGCATGCGTGGAGTGCGCCCGATCGTGATGCGATCCAACGAGGGAACTGGGTGCATGAGCGAGCGATCCGGTGGCAAATCGAGCGCGGCCCGCGCGGGCGAATCTACGCGCTGGCGACACGCGGCGACCTCCTCGCACTTGCTGGGCACGGGGCAACAGGCAGACTCGGCGAGATCCTGCTTGTTGATCCAGCGACCGGTGAGTTGAAGCGCGCCTTAACCGACGCGCAGATCGGGCACCAGCAAGTTGTGACCGCGTTGGCGTTTGCGTCAGAAGGCGGGCAGCGTCGGCTGGCTTCGGTGGACGTGACAGGCCGTGTCGTTGTGTGGAGTGAAGATCCGGAGACGGGACTGTGGCGCGCGAAACAGTTGGTTGGCTCTGACGTCGAGGTCGATGGACAAGACACCGCGAAGTCGCTGGAAATGGCACGGCGTGTGGGGGCAATCTCGTTTCTTGGTCCCGAACATGTGGTTGTGCCGCGTTTCGCGAAACATGAACGGACTTCGTCCGGCAGGCAGGTTATCACGTGGAGGCTGCAGCGAATTCATGTTCAAACAGGTGCCGCCGAATTGTTATCCGCGGAGGGTGTGCATTACCGAGCCATTAGTGCGATGACGGCTTCTTCGAACGGAGCTTGGCTCGTCTCGGCTGATCTCTTCGGTCGGCTGCTGTTTTGGGATGTTGCACAGGATCGTGTGCAAGTCGTCCGGCAGGGAGCGGCGACCGTCGCATTGAGCTTGACGCCGGACGGTACGCGTTTGGCAGTCGGGACCACTCGCTCGTCGCGGCTGAACGGCAACGCGCTCGTCCAAGTCTGGGACACGCGGCGGATCGCTTCCCCGGAGATCGTCTCGCAGCATCAGACCGCGGCCGATGTGATGGGAATCGACATCGATCCGCGGGGCTCGCGAATCGCCTATGCACAGTCGAACGCCTTGGTCGTGCGCGACGTGGCGTCAAATCGCAAACCGGTCTCGTTGCGGCCGCCTGTCCGTCCGGTATTGCGAGTCGCATTTGCCAAGGATCGCCCGTTCTATCGCTTGGCTTTTGGCAGTCGGAAGGCCGCGAGGGACAGCGTCGCGTTGGAACGCACCTTCGACCTGCGGCAAGTGCGTCTGGGCGACAAGAATACGATTCGCGACGCGGATTGGCTGTCGGAGTCTGGGTGGAAGTCGGACTGGGAGCTGCGGACGCTGCTTGACTCCGACAAGGAAGTCTTCTCTCTGTTCCAAGGCAACCAGCGCCGAGGGCAACTCCCACTCGACGCACTACGCCACGGTGTGCCAACGGCGACGTGCTGGATTCCCGATGCGAACGGAAAGCCGTACGCGGTGGCTGTCGGCACAGCCGGGCGAAACAACATCTATGTGTTTGAGTTGGCGGACGAAGGCATTTGCCCGTTGATCCGGCAGTTCCGTGGGCATGAGGAAGCGGTGCGCTCGCTTTCCGTCTCTCGCGACTTGCGTTACTTGGCGTCCGGCGCGGACGATGCGACCGTGCGTGTTTGGCCGTTGCGTGATCTCCGAAGAGACGACGCGATTGTTCAGCGCTGGGGAGCGAACTTCACAATTGAAGGCGAAGAGTTGTTGATCGACTCGATCCGGCCCGACGGACCGCTCTTCTTTCGTGGCATGCGATTGGGAGACGTCATTCGGCGAGTGCGTTGGCGCGAGGGAGATGAGATCAACGAAGCGGAAGGCCCCGACGAAATACTTGCGGCCTTGCAGACGTTGGCGTTCGACACGCTGGTTGTCTTCGAGTATCAGCGTCAGGGCATTGCGCAAGAAAGCTTTCAGAGCTTTGCGGCTTGGCATCCGCTGGCGTCGTTGTTTGTCGCCGAGAACCGCGAGTGGGCCTATTGGACGCCCGCCGGATACTACGACGCTTCGTTTGGCGGTCACCAGCTGTTCGGCTGGCAAATCAATCAGGGCTTGGAGCAATCGCCGGACTTTTTCCTGGCTGAGCAGTTCCGCAAAAAGCTCGAACGTCCCGATGTGATGCGGCGTTTGATCGATGCCGGCAGCGCCGCCGAAGCGTTCCGAGACGCGAAGCTGCAGCCACCCGCCTCCGAAGACAAAGTTGTTCTCAACGAGTACCGCTTGAAGCCGCGAATCACGATTCTAGCTCCTCAATCCGGCGCGACGATCAACGGCTCGCAGCTTGTCGTTCGCGCCGCGATTCAAGTCCGCGCCGGGTTGGCGATCATGCCACCGAAGGCATTTGCCAACGGAGTGGTTGCCGCGTCTCGCCGGCTTGTCCAAGAACGTGATGTCGAAGGCGGCCACGAGTTTGTTTACGAGTGGAACATGCGTCTGCCGAGCGACCGCCAGGTGGTGTTGAACGTCGTTGCTTCCACCGACGCGGAGGTTGCGGACTTCGCGAGCGTCCTTGTTGATCACGAGCTTTCCGCATCGAAGAGCCCGCGTCGGATGTATGTGTTCGCGGCGGGAGTCAACAACTATCGCGACTCGCAGATCCAGCGGCTCGATTACGCCGTGGACAACGCTCGCAGTGTCGTTGACGTTCTGGCGCGGCGGGCGGAGCCGCTGTATGGGAACAGTGCGATCACCCTTCTCGACTCGCGGGCCACGCGGTCGCTGTGGCGGAACGTCACCGCAGCCTACGCGGAGACACTGCGCGACCGCATCTCGCCGGATGATCTGCTCGTCTTCTTCCTCTCCGGTCATGGTGTTCGTGACGCGAGCACGGGCGAGTATTACTTCGTCACGGCCGACGCTCGCTATGCCGACATCAAGGCGGAGCGATTCGAAGATTGCATGTCGTTCTCCGACTTCGCGGCGTTCGCCCACCTTCCGTGCCGCAAGCTCGTCGTCCTCGACACGTGTCACAGCGGTGCGTTCCAGACGCCGCAGAGTCAGCACGACCTCAAAGCCGCGATTCGCGCGTTGCAAGACGACTTGGTGTTCACGCTCACGGCATCAGAAGGCAATCAAGAGGCGGCGGAGGATCGACAGAGACAACTGGGCCGATTCACGTTTCGACTAGTCGAAGGCCTTAACGGGGCAGCCGATTCTCCAGCGAACGGCGGCAACGACGATGGGCAGGTGCGTTGGAGCGAACTCGTGAAATACGTGACGACCGCCGTGGTCAACGACTCGGAGGGCACGGAGACCGTTCAGCGGCCCACGTTTGGCCCCGCGAATCTGCTGAACTACGTCGAACTGCCCCTGACGTCGATTCGAAACAAGCCAACTCAATAGAGGCCGACATACTGGATCGCAACTTCGGCGTCGAACAGATGCTCCGGACCTTCTCGAAGCGGAGCGACGGCTGCGACTGTAAGGTATCTGTCGCCGTGGACTTCGACCCTGACCCCGCCTGTGATATTCAGCACATCCAACCGGTTGTCTGGATTGGCGAACAAGTTGAGTCCGTTCGCGCCCGTGACCCCAAACGAATCGGAATCCTCCAGCGTGGTCGTGTGGTGAATCTCAAGCATCGGTGCGATGCCTGTGATGTGACCATCAGAGCATGGGTTGCGATAAAGCCAATATCCGAAGGACGCATCCAGGAAGAGTAACGTCTGATCCTGAATAACGCCACTTGGCGAGCCAGCCAAGCCATTGAAGCGAACTCGGTTTCCGTTCGTGTCGAAGTCGAACTGCATCAGAAACTGCCCGAACATTCGTTCGTTCGGCGTCCAAAGCATGCCAACGAACGGCTGCAAGTAGAAGGCTTCGTTCTCGACTGTCGCCAATAGCCGATTTGATTCGTCAAAGATCTGTGAGTCGTCGGCCGTGGGGATCACCAAGCCCAGCCCTGCCGACCACGAAACGCAAGGTCCTCGGTAGAGTAGTTTCTTAAGTGCGAATGCGATGTTTCCGAACTCCGCTGCCACGTTATTGGCTGTCGAGTTGAACCTCTGTACCGAGTTCAGACCATTTGAAAAGGGGACTCGAACTTCGAAAGAACAGAGTCCGTCGCAGAATGTTTTTTCGAGGCCGAAGACGGCTCGATTGAGGTTGGCTTGCCGCTCATCCGCGGTCAGTAAGGCGTTGTGAAAACGGTTGTAACTCACGAAGTAGCGGTCAACCGGAAATGGGCTGTTATTCTCGGCGACCTTGAACCGCCGGTCGCCACCGCTGAGAGGGACATTGACATGCTGTGTGAGCTGACTCATACCCGTGTGTAGGTCAGGTAAGAACATCGTATAGGCACCGCCAAAGAAATCGCCGATCATCGCTGGTGCCGCGCTCAGCGAACCGGGCGTTGCGCCATACGAACTCGCAATCAAGTCGTAATCGTCTGCAATCGGAACCGGTCCCGCCCCGGCATCGCTTCCCGTCCCATCGTTGAGCGGGACGAGGCTCTTGTCGTCCCACGCGTCCGACTTCTGGCAGGCGGGACACGAAACGAGCTGGCAGTCGCAATCACCGCCAAACCCCACGGTCGATAGCTTGGCGAATTGGATCCCCTCGACGACCCAGCTACCTTCGTCTTGACCGAATGCCTGTGTGGCCAGGCAAGACAAGAACAACACCGCCAGCACGAGTTTTCGAGACACCATGGTCACATCCTTGCCAGAGCCCGGCGCGTGCCTCCATGACACACGTTCCCTTACCTATTTTCTTCGGTTGTCGGAACGGACTCGCTTGAACCTGCTGCCGCGAAGCGTGCTGACGAGCAGGTGAAATAGAGGAAACAGGGTAGATGTAACGCGTCTCGCTACTCTTTAACGATGACTTCAAGCTGTGGCACCGAGATGAGGTTCTTCTTGAATTGGCTGCTTGTCAGCACGTCGATGGATGCCCTTAAAGGTCTTTCGAATTCGTAGACATGTTTCGCGACACTTCCCGCAGGGCCAAACGAGTAGTAGGTATGCGAGATCGCATCCGCCGCCGGCGAGACGATGATTGCGGCAGTTCCCAGCGAGGTATTCGTCTCGTGAATCGTGAGGCGGTATGGTTCATCGATGCTGAGCTTCTGACCAGAGGCGTCGAACTTGACTCCCTCCAAACCTGGGACGGAGAAACTTCGCGATTTCCCCGAATCCTCAATCGTCTCGCCCTCGAACCCTGTTGGCGTTCGGCGGAACGGATCGAAACGAAACCAAACTTTCATCTGCGCATTCGTCGCCGCACCAAGCCAGTCTTTGGCGTGGAAACGCAACTTCGGAACTGGCTGATCGAGCACGGTGTCAACGTCGCCAAAATAGTAGCGTTGGTCGGTCAGCGCGGTGTCGCCAACCACCGGCGTTATCTCGCACCAAACTTGTCGGATCGGCGGCGTGAAGTGCTCGGTGCGTCTGTCGCGCTCTGATGTACCGGTGACATCTTGAACCGTGATGGAGAAATCGACGTCCATGCCCTGCACTTCGGGGCGGTGGGCTCTGATGACGAACTCGTGCTGACTAGCCTGTCGATCTCGTCCTGGCACCACCGGGGCATCACTATACGCCGCGTCCGGATCTTCAATCGGGAACATAAGCCTAGGCACGCGATTCAAAGGGTGTTCATAGATCAACTTGATCTTCTCGCCACCGTCGAGGTAGATTTTGCGTGTCGGTTGCTGGCCAGCGGGAGCCCCATGAATACGGACTTCGTAGTCCTGGCGAAGCCCAGTGACTTTCGCGGTCTCGCCCAAGCGGTACTTCGGTGTGTCTGGATTGGACGAGCCGGGCTGATCAACAGAGAACTCGACCAGGCCGATTGCTTGACGGATACCCTGGACAAGCGCCGCGGCTTCGTTGGCACCCTTGTAAATACCACCCGTCTTTTCGGGAATCTCCTTCAATTCGGCTGCAACCTGCGCGGGTGGATCCATAAAAATGATGTGGACTTGCACATCGCTTCCACTTCGCTCCCAAGCAGAATGGACGTCAGCGGCGGAAGTTTGCGTCGGTGTCTTGCCCAATGCCTTCCGTTTGCTAAAGAGATCGTTGCCATCGGTGATTAGCACGATGTGCTTCGTGTTACCCTCATCTCTCACGGCATTGCGGCCGACGAAATCCGTTTTGAGGCTGTTCGTCAGGGCGCGGTACAAAGGGGTGACGCCGTTGGGACGAAGGTCTTTGATGCGCTCCCGGATCGCGTTGGCTTGATTCTTTCGCAGCGCCATCGGTTCAAGCAGATCGTCCGCATCGTCGTCAGGATGCAGACCTACTGGGTCGTCGTTAGAAACCACCTCGTATTCGCCGTCCGGTTTCAGTCGCCGCACAAGGTAATTGCCGTTGCCATCCTTCTGATAATCGTTCCCGCCGTCGGTAGGAAGAATGAAGCCAGATTGTCGACCATAGGCGCGCAACCCAATGGCGTAGTTCGCCTGGTTTCCTAACTCATCGAGCACGCGACTGAGCGAGTCAATTGCGCGCGTCATCTTGCCGCGCTCGTTCATGCTCAACGAGCAATCAACGATGAACATGATGTGGCCGATCCGTTCCGCATCGCCTTCGACCGTGACCTTGGCTTCCTGCGGATGCGTGTACTCGGCACGCACCGGCATGGTGTGCCTGGGCCATTTCGCGGTGAAGCGCTGGCTTTGCTCATGCCCTCGGAAGAGGACGCGCGCCGCGAGTGGCAGTTCGGTGCGATCGGCTGGCTTTGCGAGCTCGAGGCGTTGCTCAACTTTGCTTGCTCGCTCATCGACCTCCTGCGCGCGGCGGCGCACTTGCGAGACTCCGTCCAAGACGGGAAAGAGCTTGCTGCCAGCGCCTCCGGTAATGAACACTGCGGCTCGTCCAAGCGGCGTCTTCTGCTTCCAGTCGATGGTGAAGTCGTGCGGGCGGGTCTCTTCCGCGTCGTAACATTTCAACTCCGATTCAGCCGACACTTCGATTCCGGTTGCCGTGACTCGATCGTCCCGCAACCTTCTCAAGTCGAGTTCGTTGCCGTGACCGAGGACCGCGGAACTCGGCGCGAGCAACTTCGCGCCGTCCAAGTACGCATCGGCAACGTTCGCAAAATAGGGCAGATTCCGCAAACTCTTTGTCGGGCCCCAGAAATCCTTCAGACTTCGATGCGAATGCCAAAGGAGTTGATAGTGACGATCGACGTGCCGCAGCCGGCGAGTTGGATCGGCCGCCGGAGGCCAGGGGCGCTGACCGAGCAGTGCCGCAGCCGATCGAGCCAACTCGTCGGCCCTGGCCACACCGGATCGTGTGCGCCGAGCCGTTGCGTCGGCGTCCTCGGATCGCAGCAAATCCTCGGTTTCTTTCTGGAGTTGCGATTTCGTTTTGCCGATCTCGCGAAGGGCGTCACGTACCAAACCGCCTTGTGCATCGAACCACGCCACGGAGTCGCCTTCCTCCTCCGCCGATTCCGTCGTGGCTATTGACTTGTCAGGCCGAGCGATAACGACTGCAGGATGGGATGGCCAGCGAGTCAACTTGGGTGCCTCGGTGTTCGGCGCGTCGCCCGCTGCGGACGACTCCTTGTCCAGTTCCATCGAAGCTAGATACTTGTCGAGGAACAGGTCTTCACGGTCTCTCGCATTTGCAAGCGGCGCGCGCAAGACGTGATGAGCCTTCAGCAGCGTGCCGCTGGCAGGCGAGGCTTTGAGGAGGCTCGCAACGTGATTACCGAACTCCTGCTCCAAGCCATCGCTCGCCTCTCGCAGGTCCTCAATAATCGACTGGTGTTGATCGCCGAAATCGAGTGGCGAACCCGCGTTGTCAGCGTTCAATAGCGCGCTCAGTTCGGCGACGCGTTGCAGCACCGAATCTAAACCTGGCTGCCTTGCGTCAAGTTGCTCGCGCTGACTGAACCAGAACGCAAGATGCGGAAGTCGGCTCCAGACGTGGTCGCGCAGCACGTATGCCTGTGACACTTCGACAAGACGTTGCCGCGCTTTGGCTCCATCTTCGGCACGGCACTGCGCAAGGTTTGCGCGCGCTCGTGCCAGCGAAGCATCATCGCCAATGAACAAGTCATCGAGTGCCTCGCGCCGGCGCTGATCGACGACTGCCAGCAGCGGCTGTACCCAATAATGCACGCGTTCGTCAACCGGTGCGGCGGTTCGTTCCGCGATCTGCTGAGTGTGCATCGCTTCGCGCAACGCGGCTCGCAACGCGCTGGACCAGCTTGCCGAGTCAGCGACGTCAGCGTGCTGTAGAACTAACTTGACCAACTGGATTTCCTGCAAGTCCTCGATCGGTGCCCCATCGACATCATTGTGTCGGCCGCTTTCCTCAATCAGACGCACCGCGTCTCGCAATTGGAGTCCACCCGGCTCGGTAGGACTTTCCAGTAGCCATCGCGACGCAACATTCGCGGCCTCCAGATACGGGAGCGAGAAGGTCTGCTCTTTGCCCTCCTCATCCTTCGGCCAACCGCCGGCGTCCAGCCACTCGGCGAGCACTTTCTCGACGCTGCCTTCAGGATCAAAGCCGCCCTCGAACTGTGCCGCCAGCGGCAGTGAGAAGCCACGCAGTTCGTCAGGCAACGTCGGTTTGGCAGCGTCGCTCATCAGCGAAGCGATGTTCTTGATCGTCTCGGAGTATTCGGCTCCGTACGCGCTGCCGGCGAGCAGCAGTTGCTCGGCTCGCAGCAGTTCCGCTTCGAGCGTCGCGAGCCCGATTGGATCGTATCGCCGCAAGTCCGTGTCACGAGCAAACTTCTCGTAGCGTGTCCACAATGGCCACACGTCTTGGCGCCACGCGGACGATAACTGGGCGATGCGTTCATCGCCCGAACCGCTCCCGGTCGGACCGCTTCCGGCGCTCACGAGTTTGATGTCCTGCTCCGTCGTGGGGGTGGGGAGCAGCAGCGGCGTCTGGCGGCTGGAGCGGTTATTGCTGACCCAGCCATCGACGTGCGAGCTGACGAAATCATAGAACTCGAGTAACGACACGCCGCCCCGGCGATCTTTGTCGGCGGCCGCGCTGAAACCGGTGGCCACGAAATGTCCGAAGATCGAACCGCCTCGCTCCGGCGCGCTCCAGGCGAGTTGTCCAGAAGCACGATCGGTGACGACGAAAACCTTGCTGTGGTTGCGAAGCTCCTCGGCGACTCGATCGGGAAACGAGTTGTAGAGCACGCCCAACGACCAGTTCGCGTCGATCTTGCCGCTGTCAAGCAACACGACTTTCACCGCGTTCGGACGCTCCGAATCGAGTAGCTTGAATAACTCCGAGATCGGAAACCACGTCGATTCGTCCAACGGCTTCGAATCGCTCAGCAGTAGGCAGGCTTTGCCTTGGCTGTCAACGACGCCGTGAGCGCTGAGATAAACCGTGATCAGTTCTTGACTAACGAAACCGCGTCCGGGATGGAGATTCTCCTTCAAATGCCTCTTGATCGCTTCGCGGCTGATCTGATCAGACTTTGCAGCCATGAGCTTGATGTTACGCGTATTCGTGCCTGCCAACCGTGCAGCGTCTTCGCTGACGTAAGCGTTCGGCGGGATCGGACTCTCGTAGGAAACGACCCCGAGCACGACTAGGGGCATGTCGCGAGGGATGATCAGGACGACAATGATGAAGCCGGCCAGCAAGCTGACGGTCACCAAGCCCAGAGCCACCAGGCGCGTGCGATGGCGAGAGGTGCCAGTTTTCGCGGCTGGCTGTTTACGGCTCTGCCAACCCTTTCCGCCAGAAGCGGCGGCACCACGCGTTTTGCCGCCGCGCCGCCAACCTTGTCGCGACTCGTCCATCGCCAGCTCCCTTCCAACGGAGGATGTTCTAGCTCTGGCTCAATATACAAAAAAAAGGAGCGTGCGGAACTCACCGCACGCTAAGGAAGAAGATGTCTCAAAGTTGGTTGGCCGGTAGATCAGTCGTCAGAACGAACAACCAGCGTACCGGGGCTAAGCGTCGCTAGTTCGAGATTGCCGAGAGGACGCACCAACGCCGTCTGATTATAAACCGCGAAGACTTCCAGCCTACCAGCCAAACGATAACCGTAATCCGTCGAACTCCAGACCTTGAGGCGTTCGCCCTGAATCGGATGTTCGTTGCCACGGAAACGCACTTTGCCGATGTTTTGTTCAGGATCGATGAGCATCGCAATACTCTGCGGATCCTCGGTAGACGAACGTGACGCTTGCTGCGGCTGAACACGGGTCGTCGTCGAGTTCAACAGTTGGGCCGTGCGACGGCTGGATGTTTGCCTGCGAAGCGAGTTCTCAGCAGTTGGAGACGTCTCTCGAGGAGTGAAAGCCTCTTGGTTCTCCGGGCTGGGCGGCGTGGGCAAAGACTCGTCCGTCGATTCAACGCCCTCGAGTGAAGGTGCTTCCAGAGTGCCCTCAACCGGCAGCGGTTCGGTGTAGACCGGGGCGCCAACATTGGGGCAGCAAACGCTCAAGGCGCTCGTCGCTGCCTCTCGAACGCGTTCGGATGGCTCCAAGTAGCAGCCGCTTTCGTCGAGTTCGTAAGCGATCTGGGCGAGCATCTCGCTGACTTCCTTGCCGCAGCAGTTCCTCTGGCTGCAATTGGCACAACACTCACCGGACGCCGCTTCTTCGATGGCTTCAATCGATGCCAGTCGCACGTCCTCGGTGCAGTCCGTCATGGCAGCGATCAGTGCCTTGGTGATCTTCTTGTCCTTGTCATAACAACCGCAGCCAATACTAGCGAGATACTTGATCGCTTTGATCTTCTGTGGCTTCAGATCTTCGGCCTGTTTGACTTCCGCAGCGGCCTTGATCGCTTCAACCGGCGACTCAAGGTTCTTTGGATCGGCCAGATGTAATAACTGCGGTTTAGCTTCCATGCCCGGGCGGTTGCCACGGCGGTTGAACATCTGAGCGTTGAGCTTCTGGGCAGCTTGTGGGATTCCCAGGAAACTCCAAAGCGTCGGTGCTGCTGGCGGTGGAGTTGGGATTTGTGCCGTCAACCGAGTCTGCGAACTAATCGCAAAGACGGAAACGATCACTAACGCAATGATGGGGAATCTCATCAGTTTCATCCTTGAATTACTGCCGGGGGCGCAATCGCCTAGTCCTTTTGTTCGGCATACCCTCAACAGAGCTACAGCTTTTTGAGAGTCACGGCCAGCCCACGCTGCAGTTCCAATCCCGCTAATCGCTACAACCGTTAAAGTTTACCGGCGCAGAATGGCTACATACACCCCAGCCTGCCCTATTTCAAACTGAGGTCCGCCTTCAAAGGTCCCGGCTTGTTGACCTGAACAAGCTTGTCCGCCTTCTTGGTGTTGCCACCCTTTTTGAGTTCCGCGCGGACAATGTACTCGCCAGCCGGCACTTGCTTGAACACGTATCGGTTTTCCATAAGTTCCTGAGGCGGGAATCCAGGGACTTCCTTCCCTTCTTTCGTGAGCAGTTGCACGGATGTGAAGAGGCGATCGCCCACCGACGAAAACTGAACTGTTCCCGATATCGTGGCCAAGACAGGCACCTTGACCTTCTTCTTGATTCGGATGGGAGTCTGATAGACTCGGCTGGTGAGGTTCACACGATCATCAACCTGAATCGCCAGGAAGTACTCACCCTCGTCCATTCCAGCGGTATCGACATTGAACCGCAGGCGAATCATGTCGCCTCGCCTGACTGGTGGCCCGAGGAGAGCTGCTGTGAGTGGCTTTTCGACGGGCTGCTGGCGAGAGACCGAAAACCAATAACGCACGTCTGAAATTCCAGACAACTCATCCGCTTCCACTTCAACGCCTTGCTTGCTCTCCAGGTCGAGCTGCGCGGGAACAACCACTTTCTGGATGACCGGCGGGGTACCGTCAAAGATGACTGGAATAGCCTGGCTCGATTCGGGCCGGCGTCGATCGACGGTGAGTTCGCCGATCAGGATCAGTGCCTCATCGCGATCGCGTGGCTTGATGTCGATGAACTGCTCTTGCATCTGCATGCTAAGCTGAACAACACCGTTGTCACCGATCCCTAACAAGCACGTACGGAGATATCGGTCACTGTAGTCGATTCCCTGCCGCTCGCCGTCAATCAGCAGCTCAACGGCGTCCCCACGGTCCGGGCGCAGCCCTTCGACGGGTGCGTCGAGATGGAAGTGCACGCGCAGCGCATCGACCGGCATGGCAATAATCACCGGCTGCTTGCGTTCTAGAAAGACCTCGCCCTTGGCAGGTTTAGCACCAGGAGCCGGGCCATCCAAGTAGATGTTGTCGCTGCCAGCGATTGGTCTCGTCGGAATGTGAAAAACTTGTGGCGTCCCCGGAATCGAAAGCTTGGTGATGGCGATGCTCCGGCGTTCGATCCGAGTTTCCTCGCCATCAAGCCTCTCCGCCGACTGGCGACATGGGACACGGAACGAGAGGACCCTGGGGCACCCATTCACGCCGATATAGACTTCCCGTGTGATGCCGTCGGGTTCAATATCGATATACAGTCTGGCCTTGTGTTCGTCTCCTGGCTCCAAGATGACGCCGTCGATTCTGCGTTTGGTACCGTCGGGAAAATCAGGTTTCGTATCCCAGGTCAGACTCAAACCATCCGGAGGAAAATGCTTGTCGAGATCGGGCTGTCCAGTCACCTCGACGACAACCCGACCGGACTCGTACCAGGAATCGGCAGCGACGTAACGATGCAATGGCGTCGGTTCAATCTCGATCCACTTCACCCACGACTTACCGGTTTCGTCTCGTAGGACACAGACGATCCCTTGGCCCGCATCCTTGAGCTTTGGCGGAAGAGCAGGCTTCGCCGGGGCACTTGCGGGCGGTGGGGTTGCCGGAGGAGAGGCCGCAGGCGCTTTGAAGGGGAGTACCACGGACTCGTCCACCGCAACCTCGACTTCGGCCTCAGCGACAAGGTCGAGTTGGTTCAGATCAAGCGAATTCGCTGGCTCGCGGAATAGTTTCCTTCGACGCTCCTTGCTGATTGCGCCGTGCTTCCGCTCCGCGTTTCGCCCTCGCTTGACCAGATACAGCTCGGATCGAATCGTCCTCGGCTCGCCCGATTCGTTGTGTGCGCGCAACTGAAACTCGGTGACTTGTGGTTCCGGGAGATTGGCGGGGAACACGCCCAACGTCAGCGAGCTGTCTTGTTCTTGCTGCACGTTCTGTGACCGCGTCGATAGCCTTAAGACTTCGAGGCTAATCTGATCCGGCCGCGGCAGTGTAAACGCGAGGGTCAACCTCTGGTCGAGTTGCTCACTGGCGTCCGACCAGACGGTTACATTGGTGGTCTCGCGGCCGGGTAACTGAGTGACGCCGGGCTTCGCTCGAACCTCGTAGACGATCGTCTGCTCGTACGATCCGGACTTCTTCTCCGGTGGTCCTGGCCGCTCGCGAGTTACCTGAAGCAAGGCACCATCGACCTGTATCTTGAGCGGCTCCGTCGCGTCTTTCTCCCGCGTCGCACGAATCGTGAGAACAAGTTGACGGTTCTCGTTCAGCTTGAGATCGAACTCTGTTCGATTCTGCGCTTCGGCGATCTCGACCTTCACTTCGGGTTCGTACTTCAAATGGAGTTGAAGTGGAGGACGCTCGTCAAGTTGACTATTCCTTGGATCATCGACGTCGCGATAATCCACGATGTGAACCGCGAAATCCCTCGCGGCGCTATCAAGAATTGAACTCGGAAGGGACTCGAAACACTCCGCGAACTGTACGCCCACGCTCCGATACGTCTCCCATAGCTCCACTTCCGAATCCTCAGCATTGGTCAGCTCGTACGCTTTGGCTAGTTCAGCGGCGAGGCTCTTCGCGCTCTGATGATCCACTCCTAACGCGAGTTCGACGAGCCGCAACTCCAGCTCGCAATGAGCATGCAAACGCTGCCATTGCTGTGACGTGACCGACAGGTCTTGCCGTGCGTCTGGCACCGTCCGGTCACCTGGCTCGTCGGGCTTCGTTTCGACCAAGCCTCGAACCAGTTGCATTCGCCGTTCGGCATCGAGCAACGGCGTCGCCAGAAGGCGTTCCGCAATGATCGGGTTGCCACGATCGTCATCCTCCCACAAGTCGTTGTCGAGCGCGATTCGCAGCGACAGCGTCTGGTCGAGTTGCGTACTAACTTGTTCAAGCCTGTACTCGTCGCTGTAATTGAGTTGAGGCATCGTGCGCAGCGAGCTTAGCGTCGTTGCGAGACGAACCGTTGATTTCACGTAGTCATCCAAACGCTGGTGCTGACTGGAAGCGTTCGACAAACTCTGGTGGGCGCGAGCATGCCAGCGGACGTAATAGGGAAGCGAATAAGCAAGCAAGTCGAAGTCACGAGCCTGGTTTCCGAGCTTCACAACTTCAGGAGCCTCCCGAAGTTTGAACTTTTCTTCGGCTTCTAGCTGCATCTCGGCGTATTGATCCCAGGCCTTCAACAACCGAGTCAGGATCGAGCGGTCGTTTGCTGACGAGCGTCTCGAACGCCCCGACGAAATCGCGGCGTCCAGCGAAGTGAGCGTGTTGATCAGGTCCTCAACACTCGTGATGTTTTTCGCCGAAGGAAGAACGGGCTGGGCTTCGCCCTCGTCCGTTGCTGGGTCTGGCTGGTCGAAGACGGGGTCAGCCAGGACTTGCCGTTCCACGAACAACAGCTCCGCCTCCAACACTCGCCACAAGTGCGGCGCGAAGGTTATCGGAGTCACATCGTGTGTCGTTGGATCTTGGATGGCGTCTCGCAAACGCCAAGCCGTCTCCAACAATGACAGAAGTTGTTCTTGAGGCGTCAGCTTGGCCGGAGCCGCTTCCTCGGCAGGCGGTGACTCTGACTCCAGATCCGCCCCAGCTTCCGCTTTTTCCGACGGCGATTTCGCCACATTCGCTTCGTTAGAATCGGGTGGCTGCTTCGCGGCGACTGGTTCTTCTTTTGGCTCGTTGCTTGCTTCAGCGGAGCCTTCTTTGGCTCCCGTGGCCGTTTGCATCAACGCCAACGCAGGCCCTCGGCCAGCCGTCAACGAGCGCCAAGCAACTTTGTCGCCTTGCTCTTCGCCGTTCGTTTCGCCTTCCTTCTCCTCGGTTGCTTCGGCGGGCTCTGGGGCCGGCGGTTTTACTTTTCGGGTGGACGTCGTCAAACGAAGCTGATCGGTGTTCAAGTCTGCCGACGGCGGGACGTACCCAATGCCAGCTTGTAATAGGACGGGAGTCTGTTCAACTCCCAACCTCGAATCGATCGAAGTTGCACAGCCGGCGCGAACGTACTCGTACAATTCGTAGAGAGTGACAAAGCCGCTACCATCGCCGACGCCCTGGCGGTCGGCAGCCCCTGTCAATCCGTCGGCCAAGTACTTCCCGAACAGGCTCTGCCAATCCCCGTAGGAAGTCCTGCTAACTTGGAACGGTCCCGAAGGAAGCAGCACGAAGAGGTTGGAATCCTTGTCGAGCTTCTTCACCTCAGCTTCGACCAAGCGAACGAACTCATTCACGACCATCCCCAACCGTGGGTCGATGTCCACGCTGGTCGAATCGAGCACGAGCAGCTTCACCCCCACACCAGCATCCGCGACCTTCGCCAGGAGGTCGGAGACGGCGTGCCGTCCTTGGGAAGCCGCGCCGGGAGTGAGATAGTCGCTGTGCGTCAAATAGGCGTTGCCGGCGTGTGAGATCCCAGGGGCATTGATGTACAGAATCAGATTATCGTACGACTTGCTCAGCAAGGTCTGTGCTTTCGGTCCAACCTGATCGGCGAAGTCCAAGTTGTCTCGAATGTCGGTCCAGACGTCGCGCGTGCGCAGGGTTTTCACATCGAGCAAATGCTGGACGTCATTGCGCGCGAAAGGTGTTGTCGCGACACGACGGTTGGCGGGTACTTCGATAACCGCCAGATGCGAGTTTCGGTAGCCGGATCGCCACATCGCCCAAAACAAGAGTCCACCCAATCCCACCAGCAGCAGCGTTAGGAAGACGAGATACGGCTTCTTCGATCCCGTGGCTTTCGATGAGGACTTGGCGTATCGCCACGATTGGCGACCCTCTTTCCCGTCACCGCGTGCCCTGGGGCCCATATCGTTCTCTCCACCGTCGGCAAGCGTAGCTAGTTGGACAGCGCCACTTTGAAGCGTGATAGCATCTGCAAAGTCCTGTAATCAAATCGTTTAACCCGTTGCCGCAGGCGAGGCATCGCAGCAGCATCACCTCGCCTACGGCAACGGGTTAAACGACTGACAGGAAACGACTTATGCATGCAA
Source organism: Planctomycetaceae bacterium (assembly GCA_002726245.1). Taxonomy (GTDB): domain Bacteria; phylum Planctomycetota; class Planctomycetia; order Pirellulales; family Pirellulaceae; genus PBSM01. The sequence continues at coordinate 36,193 of PBSM01000098.1, forward strand.
GCCTCTTTCAAAGTGGCGCTGTCCACCATGTCAGGACTTTCTAATTTCAAGACAACTCGACGATGAAGTTGGCAAGCCCGGCCCGAATCGTGTCACCGTTACTTACCTCCGTCTTCTCCACCGGTTTGCCATTCAACAAGGTCCCCTGATCGTCGGTATAGTTCTGCAGCACACAAACGCTGCCGTCGAAGAATATCTGAAAGTGCTTTGGCGAGACGCCCCATTCTTCGGGAATGCACCAGTCGGAATCGAACCCCGAGCTTCCCACTGTGATTCGCTGGCCCGGTCGTACCCAGGCCAACAACCGCGTTACGTTCTCGGCACTCGCTCTTAAGTCTTCGTCGGAGACGAGCTTTAATGTCGCGATTCGCGGTAGGCTGTCCAACGGTGACGGGCCAGCCGCCTCAGCCGCCGCTGCCTCGGCACTAACTACATCAAACTCAGCAGTGTCGTCCATTTCAACAGGCTTGACCGCCGTGGCGTTATCTTCTGGCGAGTCGCTGATCTCGTCGCCGATGATCCCCACCCTGATGATCCCCACCCTAAAGAAGGTCTGTCCCGCGAAGATCTCATCACCATCCGTCAAGATCGCCGCCTTGCCGACGAGCTCGCGGTTCACGCGCGTGCCATTCGCCGAACCCAAGTCGATCAGCCGGCACGTGACACCGTCGAACTGGATCTCAAGATGTTGCTTTGACATCTGTGAGTCGTCGGGGATCGCGAGATCGACATGTTCGCTCATGCGGCCGATGCGAAGCCTCTCGCCAGGGAACAGCCAGTTTGCGGCCAGAGTCGCGGTCCCGTCGGTCTTTCCAGCCGCATCGATGACAACTTGAATAATGACCCGGTTTTCCAGGGCGCGTGGCTCGGTGCTCATCAATAAACTCTCCTCGGCGATACTCACTCAACAACCTGCGTCGTATGGCGAGATTAAAGAGCCAGTTCTCCTGTTGTGTCAGCGGGAACCACAATGGCCGCAAGCTTTACCACATCCTACGCTTGCGTAATCCGCTGAGCATGCTATTCCTATTGTCATCCATATGATAGGCGCTCAGTCGCCGCCAGGTACAGTGGCTCGTCTCCTAGGGTCAGATATTACCACAGGTTCGGCACAGCATGCGTTACTTACCGGTACATTGGTCCGAGGGCATGTTCCTTCGGCCTCAGCACTTCCAGGCGGCGGATCGGTATTGGACCGAGCTGAGTCAGACTTCGCAGCGTTGGGATTGCCACTACAACTACGGTGTTCAATCCATCGAGATCAGCACCGAGGCGCTGACGAACTACCAAGTCGAGATTACGTCGTGCCACGCTCGCATGCGTGACGGCACACTCGTTGTGCTTGACGTGGGGAACGAGCCGGATCGTGTCGGCCTGAAAGAGGCGTTCGAGAAAGAATCCGAAGTCCTCGTTTATCTTGCCATCCCCAAGCTCTCCCTCGGCCGGCCGAATACGGTAGCCTCCGGCGAATCGGCCGACCAACGCTACACAGCGACCACACTTCCGATCCCCGATGAAGTGGCGGGCGGCAACGATCAAGAAATCAGCTTCCGTTCGTACAACGTGCGGCTGATGCTATCGACGCAAGACCTGGTCGGCTTTGAGGTGTTGCCGGTCGCCAAAGTCAAGCGGGCCAGCGAGGGCGAGGCGACACCGCAATTGGACGGAGACTATTTCCCGCCGATGCTCTCCACCGAGGCTTGGCAACCGCTGGGTTTGGGAGTTGTGCGTGCCATCTACGACGTGATCGGCGAGAAAATCGAAGTGCTCTCGGATCGGGCCGTCCAGCGAGGCATGACGCTCGCCAGCCAAGAGCCCGGCGATCTCGAAGACCTCATGATGCTCACCGCACTGAATCAAGCTTACGGTTCGCTCGGCTGTTTGGCGTTTGCGTCGGGTGTGCATCCACTGGTGGCTTACACAGAATTGTGCCGGATCGTGGGCCAGCTTTCGATCTTCGATCCGAGCCGCCGCGCTCCTGAAGTGCCTCGTTATGACCACGATGATCTCGCGCGGATCTTCAAGTGGGTTCGCGTTCAGATCGAGCGATTAGTCGGCTCGCGGAAGAAGCTTGATTACGAGCAGCGGTTCTTCATCGGCACCGATCGCGGCATGGAAGTGGCATTGGATACTGACTGGCTGCATTCGGGCTGGCAGTGGCATGTCGGTGTGAAAGCCGACTCGGCGACGGAGCGGGAAGTCCGGGAGTTGTTGCAACCAGGAAAACTTGATTGGAAGCTCGGCAGTAGCCAGCAGGTTGACCTAATCTTTAAACACGGAATTCCAGGCGTCGGATTGAAGGATCTGGATCAACCGCCACGAGCGTTGCCTTCCAGGCAGGGCTGGGTCTTCTACGAACTTCGTCGTGATCCCGACAGCGCCGCCTGGAAGGACATCCTGGCCACACAGACGCTGGCGATGCGTTTCACCGAGGAATTGATCAGCAATATTGCCGAGCTGAAAGGTCAGCAGAAGCTGGAAGTCTCGGCTTTTGGGAAACGTAACGTACTCGAATTCGCTCTCTTTGCAGTACCGATTCAAACATGACGCCAAGCTTCGCCGCCGCAGTCGATCCGGTTTTCCTGAACGTGCTTGGCCTCCTCGAGCGCATCAGCAATTCCGAGCGCACGACTCCGAGCGAAGAGCGAGCTGCTATTAATAACGCCCTCCGAGACGCTGAAGCTCAGATCGGCCAGAAGCAAGATTGGGAACTCGCCAAGTACGCCCTGGTCGCCTGGATCGATGACGTCCTCATCGAGGCTCCGTGGGAAGGCCGCAAGTGGTGGAAAGAGAACGCGCTCGAGGTCGAACTCTTCAACACACGCGACCGGGCCACGACGTTCTATACCAAGGCCAAAGACGCCGCGTCCATGACACGGCGCGACGCGTTGGAGGTTTCTTACGTCTGTGTCGTACTCGGTTTTCGTGGCTTGTATCGCGATCAAGCTTCGACCTTCCTGGCGGATCAATTGGGTCTGCCTCCCGATTTGGAAGCTTGGGCCAAGCAAGCGGCCAAGTCGATTCAGCTTGCACAGGGCCGACCGTCGATCACCGAAGCACCGCGTCAAACCGACGAAGGCGCGCCGCCACTGGAGGGCAAGTATCGGCTGGTCGGAGCCGCCTTGATGGGAGTTGTGTTGACAGCCGTGGCGGCGCTATTCTGGCTGTTCTTCCTGGGCGGTTCGCTCGGAGGGCCGGCGGTATGAGTTTCATCAGCCAATTCATCGCATTCCTGATGACTCCGTTTCGCTGGCTCTTATCATTGCCGATGTGGATCGTTTCGACTCCACGTCGCGTGATGGGGCTGTCGCTGCCAGCCCGCGCCGCGTTGTTTGTTGCCATCGTTCTCTTGGGTCTTGTGCTAACGGTAGTCATCTCGGTCGCCCTGAATCCCGACGGCCTCGCCGAGTTGGGCGCCTACGTGATGCGTCCGCTGTTCTATCTGGCGCTCGGGCTGTCGATCGTGATTCCGATCATCGTGTTCTTTTGGCTGCGGTTGTGGCTGGAAGGCGACGTCTCGCGATTTCCGGACATCGACGAAGCGTGGAACGAAGGACTGGCCGCGCTGCAAGAACAGTCGCTCGACATCGGCTCGGCTCCGCTTTTTCTCGTGCTAGGCCTACCTGACGAGAAGACGTGCAAGTCCCTCTTCGCAGCGTCGGGCATGGACTTGATGGTCCGCGATGTCCCACAAGGCCGACCGCCGCTTCGTTGGTACGCCGACGAAAATGCTGTCTATCTCGTCTGCCTGGATAGCGCGCGGTTGAGCAAACTTCACACCTTTGGGGGAAACGTTGGTAGACCGAGTCCGGGTCAATCGGAAATTCGGAGCACCATGCAACCGTCCGGTGATGTCCGCGGCACGATGGTTGCTGGCGGATCAATCCGAGATTCCGCCGCGCCCGCTGCCGACTATGATGACGCGCCCGACGCTGGTGCGATGATCCGTGGCACGCTCATACCCGGCGCAGCGGCCGGAGGCGGCGGTGCGTCCGCTCCTGCTCCCAGTTCCGGCTCGAGCATGCTTTCTCGGCAAGATGCGGAAAACCAGACCGAGCGTCTGGAGTATGTGTGTGAACTGCTGTCGCGAGCACGCACGCCGGTCTGTCCGCTCAACGGTGTGCTGGTCGCAGTCCCCCTGCGATCGGTTCAGAGCGTCATGATCGCCAAGGACATTCCTGGTGCCGCGCGAAGCGATCTCGACACGATTCGGAATGTGACGAAGCTCCGCGCCCCGGTGACCGTCATGGTCGCGGGCATGGAAGCGGAAAGCGGGTTCTGCGAGCTTGTGCGTCGAGTCGGCACGACCAAAGCCAAGGCGAATCGTTTCGGCAAGGGCTTCAATGTCTGGAATCCACCCACGGAAGAGAACATGGATGCCTTTTCGTCGCATGCCTGTGGTGCGTTCGAGGACTGGGTGTACAGTTTGTTCCGCGAGCGTGAGGGCTTAAGCAAGCCGGGAAATGCAAAGCTGTATACCTTGTTGTGCAAGATCCGCAGCCAACTGCGTGCCCGGCTGCGGAGTGTGCTCTTGCACGGCTTCAGCTTCAGCCACGGCGACAAGAAGAAAGAGGATATTCCGCTGTTGTTCAATGGTTGCTACTTTACTGCTACGGGCGACACGCCGGATCGCCAGGCGTTTGTGAAGAATGTGTTTGAGAAGATGATCGATTTGGAAGAGGAGTTGGAGTGGATGCCGGAAGCTATCCGGGAGGACGATCGATACCATCAGCTCGCCCAAATCGGGATGTTTATCGACGCCGTGCTTGTGCTTGGTATAGTAGGCATGCTCGTTTGGAAGTTGTTCTATGCTTAGGTAGACAGCACTACCCTGAGTCGCGGAATCGGTGGTAAGTCATTATGACACATTCGTTTAACGGCAAGCCGAAGGCGACTGGGCCGTTCGGTACACCTTCGCCTTGCCGTTAAACGCGAGTTGGGAGAACCCAAAACATGTCGATCGGTGCTTTCGGAGGCGACGACAGCCCTCGTCCCGCCGAGACTGAAGAAGCCCTCGGTGGCCGCGAAGCAGCCGAACCTGGGGCGCGAGAGCTGCTCGACGAAGTGCTCCGAGAGACTCTGTCTGTCGCGAGCGACTCCGACCCGCTCAAGGCCGTAGAGCTTCAGAAGCTGATCGATGTCGTCCGACGATACGGCGACGAAATGGCGGAAGCAGGCGTCCTTGACCTTGTTCAATGCCTGCTGGGGATGCGCTTTCGCGGTCTGTCGAAAAACAAATCGCATTGGGACAACGTCGCCCAAGAGATCACCCGCACACTGCTCGAAGATCCGCCCAGCGAAGAGCGACTGCGGCTGTTCTGGCGGCGATTGTGTGAGGCTGCGGGATGACAACGGCAGGCGAATCGCCCAAAGAACTGATCGAAGAGGGCCAAGCTCTGGTACATTCTCTGGCCTCGAAGATCGCACGCAACATGCCGTTCCGAGTCGATTTGGACGACCTGATTGCCTACGGGCAAGTCGGGTTGGCGGAGGCAGCTCGCCAGTTCGATCCCGAGCGCGGCGCGCAGTTCACGACCTTCGCCTATTACCGGATCCGAGGGGCGATATACGACGGGGTCTCGAAGATGAGTTGGACGAGCCGGGCTCGATATGCCCGGTATCGTTTCGAGGAAATGGCGAACGAAGCGCTCGCACAGGCCCACGAATCCAACCCGGGCGGCGCTTCGGCATCGCTGGCCGAAGAAGCACGCTGGTTCCGCAATGCGACCGAGAAACTGGCGGTAATCCAGCTCGTCTCCGGGTCTGACGAGGGCGAAAGCGGGATCCGTGCCTCGGCGATCGAAGATCCAGCCATGTCGCCAGCCGCTTCGGCCGCGGGTCGCGAGCTGAACAAAAAGCTCCACGATTTGGTCGATAAACTACCCGGACCGGAAAGCAGGCTTATTCGCACCGTATATTTCGAGGGGGCGACTTTGCAAGAAGCCGCCAATCGGCTGGGTATCAGCAAGTCGTGGGCTAGCCGTTTGCACGCGAAGACACTGGAAGAGTTAGCTCGGCTGCTCCGCAAGATCGGAGCCGATTAAGCATCAGAAGTTGATTGGGAGGAGCGAGTTATGGCGTCGCCAGAGATACTCGATTTTGACAGCCTGCTGCAGCCAATTTCGGACGAGTCGCCCTCGGGCGTGGAACTCAAGGAGGACTCGGCGGGAAGCGAGTTGTATTACCAGGTGAAAGGTACCAGGGATGCTGCATCGACCGCCGAGCGTCAACAGAGGGACTACGCGATCCTCAGCGACGAGGAAAAGGAGAACGAACAATCGCCATCGCCTCCCGATTGGCGAAGCGTCTTGAAGTTGGCTACCGAAGTGCTGTCGCAGCACTCGAAAGACCTATGGGTAGCGGCATGGGGTATCGAAGCACTATGCCGTCTCCACGGTTTTCCCGGCCTGCGAGATGGATTCCGCCTAACTCGCGAGCTGTCGGAACGCTTCTGGGACGGCATCCATCCAGTCCCCGATGAAGAAGGCTATCTCACGACCGTCGCGCAGTTGACTGGCTTGAACGGCGACGATTCCGAGGGTGCGCTGATTACGCCGATCGACAAGATTCCGATTACGGACGAGTGTTCGTACGGCCGGCTGACCAGCTCTCAATACAGGGACGCGGCGGAGGGCAGAGGCGAAATCCCGCTTGAGGCCTTCGACAAAGCCGCACTAGAGACTTCCACGGAGTTCTTCCAGGGGCTCGTGGAAGACATCACACAAGCTCAGGAGGAGTTCGCCGCGTTGACGACGGTCCTGGAAGAGAAGTGCGGCCAGGGGCCGGACGGCTACTCCGCCGCTCCACCTTCATCGCAAATCAGCGGGGCTCTGCGAGATTGTTTGGATCGGGTGAAGAGCATCGCGCGCGACCGCCTCGCGCCGGACGGCGAGACCGAAGACGGAGATGAGTCCGGCGAGATGGTGGAAGTCGCGGGCGGCGTCCCGGGGGCAAGGAAGACGATGACGCGCGAAGACGCATTTCGGCTGTTGCTGCAAGTCTCGGAGTATTTCCGCAAGGCGGAGCCGCATTCACCGGTCTCCTATTCGCTCGAGCAAGCGGTTCGATGGGGCCGCATGTCGCTTCCCGACCTGCTGGGCGAGTTGCTTCAAGACGGCTCAGTCCGCGAGGATCTTTTCCGTCGCGTCGGGATTCCGGACCCAGATCGGGATGACTAGCTGCATACTTGACTAGCTCACGCGACTTGCTGACAGGCAAACTTTGAGTTCTTGATCAGTGCCGACCAGTAAGTGTGCCCATAATCGCTATGTGTGTTTCCTCGCCATAATTTGTACGGGTCAATGAACCGAAGCGTCTTACTGGAACGCGACCAACCGCTGATGAGAATCGCGTGTGGTGAGCCGTTCAAAAAATCACCGGCACACCACATCGGCCCCCATCTGTCTAAGACGTCAACCATGTTATCGAAATTCGCCTTTCCCTTGATATAGCTGACTCTCATCCCTTTCATTCCTAGATGGCTTGCGCAGCGGCCCCATTGTGAAATATCCAGCGCATCGTTGGTGCTGATACCGGCCTTGGCGAGCTTCGGGGCGACATCGGATGCCCTACGGCCCTTCTTCCAGCCGTAGATCATCTGGTAACACGCAAACCAGCAACACTTTGAATTGGCTTGCGCGATGAGGGGAACAGGATAATAGTGTTTGTCTTTGGCCATGATTCATCCTTCCATTTCGCTCAGGCGTTTGTTTGGGCACTCCTGTTATCGCACCATGACGCCAATTATCGCACCATGACGCCAATCGTTGCGAGAGTTGTGGAAAAAACGCGGGCAAAGGAACGGCCTCAGCGGGTTTACTACTGGCCGGGAGTACGGCCACAGCTTGTTTGGCGTTCCGCACAACCACGCTCTTTGCGGGGCATCGCCGTTCGCCGCGTTCCCGCAGGCTGGGCAAGCTCACACGATTGCGAAGGCGACAGTTTGAGAAACCGTCGCAAAGATGCTTGTCAACGGCTTGAGAAAGCCTTACAACCACGACATATCACACTTGTGGGGAGTTCGATTCTCAGAAGCAGTGGCTTGACGCCAACTCGTGCCGTCAAAGGAGACCGATTAGATGAGTGAGAGTGTTCACAAAAAACTGCAGCGCGTTCGCAAACCGCGAGTTCACATCACCTATGAAGTCGAAACCGAGGGCGCGGTTGTCGAAAAAGAACTGCCCTTCGTTGTCGGCGTTGTTGGTGATTTCTCCGGCAATCCCACGGAGCCGTTAAATCCACTGAAGGATCGTAAGTTCATTCAAATCGATCGCGACAATTTCGACGACGTCATGAAACGCATGACGCCAGGGCTTAATATCCGCGCCGAGAATACCTTGCAAGGTGACGGCACCGAAATGGCGCTTCAGCTCAAGTTCGAATCGCTGGAAGACTTCGAGCCGTCGGCCGTCGCGCGACAAGTAGAACCGCTGAAGAAGCTACTGGAAACTCGCGACAAACTGCGCGACTTGGCGACCAAGGTGGATCGCAGCGATGACCTCGAACAGGTACTCGAACAAGTGCTGTCCAACACGGAAGATCTTGACAAACTTCGATCGGAACTGGGTGTCGATGCACCTAGTGAAGGAGGTGAATGATGAGCGCCGGCGAACAAGAACAAGCACAAGCGGCGGAAGCGCAAGCAGCAGAAGGTGCCGGTCTACTAGAGTCGGCAATCTCGGCAACCAAGCAAACCGAGCGCAATCGCGCCGAAGAGTTGCTGAAGACACTGACCGAAGAGGCTCTCAAAGGAACCATGACGTTCGACAAGGACGTCACCCGCACGCTGAACGCAGGTATCGCTGCGATCGATGCTGCCGTGTCGAAGCAATTGGCGGCCATCATGCACGTGCCGGAGTTTCAAAAGCTCGAAGGGACATGGCGCGGCATAAATCACCTCGTCATGAACAGCGAGACGAGTGCGCAGCTCAAGCTGAAAGTCTTCAACTGTAGTAAGCGCGAACTCTTCAAAGATCTGGACCGGGCTGTCGAGTTTGACCAGAGCCAGATGTTCAAGAAGATTTACGAAAGCGAGTTCGGGACCGCCGGCGGCGAACCTTACGGCGCGCTGATCGGGGACTTCGAATTCACGAATCACCCGGAAGACGTCGATTTGCTGAACAAGGTCTCCAACGTCGCTGCCGCGGGCTTCTGTCCGTTTATCAGCGCTGCGGATCCGGCCCTGTTCGGCTTCGATAGTTGGACGGAGTTGAGTAAGCCGCGAGATCTCGAAAAGATATTCGACACGGTCGAGTATACGAAGTGGAGTTCGTTCCGCGATAGCGAAGACTCTCGCTTCGTGACCTTGACCATGCCTCGGACGCTTGCTCGTCTGCCGTATGGCGTCAACACCAAGCCGGTCGATGAGTTCTCCTATGAAGAGGTTGCACTCGGCAAGAAGGGCGAATCGATCGCCGTCGGTCACGATCAGTACTGCTGGATGAACACGGCCTACGTGATGGGCGCGAAGCTGACCGAAGCGTTCTCGAAGTACGGCTGGTGTACAGCCATTCGCGGTGCGGAAGGTGGCGGCAAGGTGGAAGACCTGCCAGCTCACATCTTCAAAGCCGACGATGGCGACACTGACCTGAAGTGCCCAACCGAGATCGCGATCACCGACCGGCGTGAAGCGGAGCTGAGCAAGCTTGGCTTCCTGCCGCTGTGCCATTACAAGAACACTGACTACTCCGTCTTCTTTGGCGCGCAATCGACTCAGAAACCGAAGAAGTACGATCGTCCGGAGGCCACAGCTAACGCCTCCATCTCGGCGCGTTTGCCTTACCTGATGGCAACGTCGCGTTTCGCGCACTACTTAAAGGTAATCGCGCGGGACAAGATCGGTTCGTTCATGGAGCGAGAAGACTGCGAAGCTTGGTTAGATCGTTGGATTCACAATTACGTGAGTGCTGACAGCAAACCAAGCCAAGACGCCAAGGCTCGCTTTCCATTGCGTGAGGCCAAGGTCGAAGTCAAAGAAGTTCCCGGCGCACCAGGCTCGTATAACGCGATCGCTTGGATGCGACCCTGGTTGCAGTTGGAAGAACTGACGACTTCACTTCGAATGGTCGCACGGATTCCGAAAAGCGGCGGCTAGGATAGCAAATGAGCTCCGGACCGGCCGAGGCGAATCATACTGCTTTGCCTGCGGAGAAAACCGTTGCGCAAACGGATAGTTCCGCCGCGCCGACTAGTGACGGTACGGGACTGATGGATATGTTGACGGCGGCGACTGCTGATTCTTCGGCAGTCGCCGCTTCTTCGTTGCAGGACTTCCTCGCAGCGGGGACAGTCGCCAGCTCGCTGGATCTTTGGTTCGGGCGATCGCTGCCGGCCCAGAAGGCACAGATCGTTCGCCGGCTGACGCGCCACATCGGCGAGCTTGACGAACTGCTGAATGATCAGATCAACGCCATCTTGCACCATGCCAGCTTCCAAAAACTCGAAGCATCCTGGCGCGGTCTGCACTACTTGGTCCAGCAAGCTTCCGCCGAGGGCGATCCGAGCGTTCGCGTGAAGCTGCTGAACGCGTCGTGGAAGGATCTGGAACGGGACTTTGAACGCTCGACGGAGTTCGATCAAAGCCAGTTGTTTCGCAAAGTCTACGATCAGGAGTTCGGTACTCCCGGTGGCGAGCCGTACGGGGCGCTCGTCGGCGACTATGAAATCCATCCTCGCCCCAGTTCGACACATCCTCACGACGACATGACCACACTCAGATCGATCGGACAAGTGGCCGCGGCGGCATTTTGCCCATTTATCACGGGCACGAGTCCGGCGATGTTCGGTCTGGACGACTTTAGCAAGCTCGAACAGCGGCTGGATCATGCCAAGACGATGGAGCAGATCGACTATGTGAAGTGGCGGGCATTCCGGGACAGCGAGGACGCCCGGTTCGTTGGCTTGGCATTGCCGCGCGTTCTGATGCGGACACCGTTTGAGGACGATGGCACACGGATCGATCGATTCACTTTCCGCGAAGATGTCGCCGGACTGGATCGCAGCAAGTATCTGTGGGGCAACGCAGCCTATGCTTTCGGTGCGGTGCTGGTCCGAGCCTATGCACAGTCTGGTTGGCTGGCTGACATTCGTGGCGTGCAGCGCGGCGTCGAAGGTGGCGGCCTCGTCACGGAACTGCCCGAAGCGAGTTTCGGCACTGACAAGCGAGGCGTCGCCACCAAGACATCGACCGACGTGGTGATTACCGACGAACTCGAAAAAGATCTGGCCGACATTGGCTTCGTTCCGCTTTGCGATTGCAAAGACACCAAGTATTCGGCGTTCTACTCGAATCAGTCGGTCCAGAAGCCGAAGAAGTACGATCGACCGGTGGCTACGACGAATGCGAAGCTTTCCTCCATGCTGCAGTACATGCTGTGCGTTTCTCGATTCGCCCACTACGTCAAAGTGCAAGTCCGCGACAAGGTCGGATCGTTTGGCGAAGCGGATGAGTTGCAACGCTTTTTGAACGATTGGGTGGCGCATTATGTGACAACCGATTCGAGCGCGTCGCAGGACACCAAAGCCCGCTTCCCGTTGCGCAAAGCCAAGGTCCAAGTCCGCGAACAACCGGGAAAACCGGGCTCCTATCAGTGTGTGATGCACTTCGCACCGCATTACGAACTTGACGAGCTAACGGCTGCGGTACGAATCGCGACCGAATTGGTGCCGCCACGTAGTACATGATCGAACCTTTAATCCAAAGCAGGGCCGTCTTATGACACATGGCGAACTTTTCCAAGCCGGGAAACTGCAAGAAGCAATCGAAGCCGTTCTTGCCGAAGTCAGGAAGCAACCGACGAATACCGACCTTCGCGGCCAGCTATGCGAGTTGCTTTGTTTCGCTGGCGATCTAGAGCGGGCCGACAAGCAACTCGACACGATCGGCCAGCAAGAACCGAAGGCTCAAGTTGGCGTGAGTATGATGCGGCAGCTCGTACGAGCCGAAACCGCGAGGCAACAGTTTTTTGCCGAAGGCCGCGTGCCGGAGTTGCTCAGCGATCCCTCCGATGCAATCGCGCTTCATCTGGAGGCTTCGATCTGTGTGCGCGAGGGTGCGTTTGGCGAAGCGGTCTCGAAACTGGCTGAGGCGGAAGAGAAGCGAGTGAAGGTCAGCGGTGTTTGCGACGGCCAGAAGTTCGACGACTTCCGAGACCTGGACGATCTGTGTGCCTGCTACTTTGAAGTGCTCACTAGTAATGGAAAGTACTACTGGATTCCGATCGAGCGCGTCGAGCAGATGGAGTTTCGTCCGCCAGAACGACCGAAAGATCTTCTTTGGCGACGAGTCAACATGACCGTCACCGATGGTCCCGAAGGCGAAGTCTTCATTCCTGCGGTGTACGCCGCGACTCACCAGCACGGCGACGAGCAGCTACAGCTTGCCCGTGGCACAGCCTGGCTCGAACAGGAAGGCGAACCGGTCCGAGGACTTGGGCAGCGGACGTTCCTTGTCGGAGAAGAAGACAAGCCCATGATGCAGATCCAAGAGATTACTTTTGATGTGCCGGAGCGTGAAGCAGATGGTGAATAGTCCAAGCCTTTCCGTGAAAAGAAGATGCGACTAGTGCTGCAAGTGTGAAGCGATGTTAAGCGTCGCCCGTTAGTGTTGAGATCACATGAGTAAGGCCCGCGAAGATCAACCACTTATACCTTCGGTCTTGGATCGGCTGCTGGATGACCATCCCGAGCAGCGACAGGAGTTGCCAAAGTCGCGCCATCAGGTGCTTCGTGAGTTGAAGCAAAGTGTGAGACGTGACCTTGAAAATCTGTTGAATACGCGATGGCGGTGCGTCTCGTGGCCGCCGAATCTCGACGAGTTGGAGTTATCGCTGGTGAACTACGGGATTCCAGACTTCACCGGCGTCAACATGGGTTCGCCGGCCGAACGCGACCGCTTGCGACATTTGATCGAGCAGATCGTACGAAAGTTCGAGCCCCGATTCAAAACCGTCAAAGTTCAGATGCTCGCCAATCGCGACGAGACAGACCGTACGATGCGTTTCCGGATCGATGCGATGTTGTACGCCGAACCTGCGCCAGAGCCGGTCGTTTTCGATTCGCAACTGGAACCGCTCACTTACAACTTCAGTGTCGCGAGCGAGGGACGATGAGCGACGAACTGCTGCCTTATTACAACCAGGAATTGGGTTATTTGCGGAAGCTCGGAGCCGAGTTTGCGGAGGCCAACCCGAAGATTGCCGGCCGACTGCGGTGGGGTGCCGACTTGCCCGAAGATCCGCATGTCTCTCGAATGATCGAGGCTTTCGCCTACCTGAATGCCCGCACGCGGCACAAGCTGGACGACGACTTCCCGGAGTTGGCCGAAGCGATGTTGGGAGTGCTGTATCCTCATTATCTCGCGCCGCGCCCTTCGACGGCGATTGTGCAATTCGAGTTGGATCGGGCGCAAAGCGGTATGACGTCCGGGTACCGAATCGAACGCGGATCGACCTTGGAAACGGAGCCGGCCCATGGCAAGGGTGTCGAGGGCGAGGCCTGCATGTTTCGCACGTGTTATGATGTCGGGCTCTGGCCGATCGAGCTGAAGACCGCCGAATTGCGTGGGCATCCATTCCGAGCCCCGACTCGCCGGTACGGAGCCGAAGCACAAGCGGTCCTTCGGCTGCAACTGTCTTGCCTCGCCGAGAAGGTCAGCTTTCGCGATATGGCTCTCGGATCACTGCCCTTCTTTCTAAACGGCACGACACAGCACATCTATGATCTGTACGAGTTGATTCTGAACAATGCAATCGGTGTGGCGGTCGCGTCGTCACCCGACGACCCGAATGCCGTGCTGCTGCCCAAGACCTACGTTCGGCCGATCGGCTTCTCGCGTGACGAAGCGGTTCTGCCGGATTCGCCACGAGCGTTTCCTGGCTATCGACTGTTGTCGGAGTACTTCGCTTTTCCACAGAAGTTCCTGTTCTTCGAAGTTGCCGGCCTGAACGCGGAACAACTCGTCGGGATCGGCTCGACGTTGGAGTTGTACGTGTTTCTCAACCGGCACCAGCCGGATCTGGAAGCGAACGTCGAATGCGACACATTCCGGCTCGGCTGCACTCCGGTCGTCAACCTTTACCGGCAGCGCGCCGAGCCGATTCGGCTCACGCAAACGCAGCTTGAGTGTCGCGTCGTTCCCGACGCCCGGCGGCCCCTTGCACACGAGGTCTATTCGGTTGACCGAGTGGTGGCGACGTCGCCGGACGACCGCGACGTGGAAATCCAGCCGTTCTATTCGGTCCAGCACGCGCAACAAGCAAGTCGCCAGCGAGCTTTCTGGCACGCGACGCGACGGCCCGCGGGATACGCGGGCGGCGAAATTGATAACGGGACCGAAGTCTTTCTCTCGGTGGTCGATCTGGACTTCACACCGACATCGCCGGCCACTTGGACGCTCGATATCGAAACGACCTGCATCAATCGCGATCTGCCGCGCCGCTTACCGTTTGGCGGAGGCCAGCCAAAGATGCAATTGTCGATCGGCGCTCCGCTTGAGCGAATCGAGTGCTTGACGGCGCCAACCTCGACGCTGCGCGCGGCGTTGCGCCGAGGAGCCATCTGGCGTTTGATCTCGCACCTCTCGCTCAACCATCTCTCCCTCCTTGGCAGCGGCCAAGGAGCGGACAGTCTGCGCGAGATATTGAAGCTGTATGACTACAACGATTCAGCCGAAACACGTGCCATGATCGATGGCCTGCTCGACGTCCGCTCGCGCCGTTCGGTGGGGCGGGTCGGCGGAGCCATTTCCGCCGGCTTTTGCCGTGGCGTCGAGGTCAGCTTGCATTTCGATGAAGACCGGTTCAGCGGTAGCAGTGTCTATCTGTTTGCTGCCGTCATCGAGCGTTTCCTCGCTTTGTACAGTTCTGTCAATTCCTTTACGAAAACCATTGCAACGACTAACAGACGTGAGGAGCCGCTTTGCCGATGGCCTCCACGAGCGGGCGAAAAAGTACTCCTGTAAACCGCCGTTTGGAAGAGGAGCCGTATCGCTTCGACTTCTTTCAAGCGGTCAGGTTGCTTGAGCAAGTGCCGGGCGGTGAGGATCCAGCGGAGCCTGCACGCAAATCCGTCGGGCGAGAACATGCGCCGCGCGACGAAGCCGTTCGTTTCCGTGCGCTCCCTTCGCATACCTTCCCCCCCAGCGAGATCGTTTCACTGGAGTTCAACAGCGACACGGTGGACCCGGGCCCGGCCGTCCCGGAAATGGTTGTCTCGTTCATGGGAATGACGGGACCGAGTGGCGTGTTGCCGCAGCACTACACGCAGCTCGTCATCGACCGCCTCCGGTTCAAGGACCATGCGCTGCGAGACATGCTCGACGTTTTTAATCACCGCGCCATCTCGCTCTTCTATCGTGCGTGGCGGAAGTACCGCTTCTCGGTCGAGTTTGAACGCGAGGCCAAAGAGGGACGAGAGGATCTGTTCACAAGTTGCCTGTACAGCCTAGTCGGTTACGGCACACCGCATCTACGGCAGCGGCAGGAAGTGCCGGATGGAGCTTTCCTAAACTATGCAGGGCACTTTGCCCACTCGCCGCGCTCGGCAATCTCGTTGGAGCTTGTCTTGAGCGATTACTTCGGACTCGATGTCGAGATCGTGCAGTTTGTCGGTCAATGGCTTCACCTGGACGAAGCAGACCAATCACGGGCACCAGCCGCCGGCGAGTATGAAGGCTGCAACAACCTGTTGGGCGCGGATGTCGTTGTCGGCGAGCGCGTGTGGAGTGTCGAGAACAAGTTTCGTGTGCAACTTGGCTCGCTTAACTATGCGGGATTCAAACGATTCTCGCCGGACGGCGATGGCCTGGTCGGGCTCTGCCAGCTCGTTCGGTCTTATGCAGGTCCTGACTATGATTTCGACGTGCAACCGATCTTGAAGGCCGAGGATGTTCCGCCCCTGCAACTAGCTGGGGACGGCGAGCCGGCCTGCAACCTCGGCTGGAATACTTGGCTATCGGGCGCGCCGTTCACCGAAGACGCGACCGATGCCGTCTTCTTTCACGAAGGAGGCCCGACTCGTTGAGAGCAGCCGCGAGACACGCTACAATTCGCCGCGCTGACCGCTCCGCGCTCTTCAGGTGATGAAATCATGGTTCAAGTCAATCTGAAAGAACTGATCGGAAAGTTAGACGACGTTTGTCGGCGCACACTGGAGGGTGCCGCGGGGCTATGCTTGTCACGAACGAACTATAACGTCGAGATCGAGCACTGGTTGGTGAAACTGCTCGAGACGCCAAACACCGACGCCACCGCGATCCTGCGGCACAACGAGATCGATTCGTCGCGCGTGATTGGCGACCTGACGAAGGTCATCGACAAATTCAAGACAGGGAACTCGCGACCTCCCGCGCTGAGCCCAAATCTCGTCGATCTGGTGCGAGCCGCGTGGTTGTTGTGTTCGATCGACTATGGCGAGGCGGCCGTTCGGTCGGGCCACTTGATCTGTGCCTTGCTCAATGACGACTCGCTAGCGCGAATCGCGGCGGGCGCGTCGAGCGAGTTCGATCGTATCTCTCCCGAAGGATTGAGTCGCGAACTCCGAGACGTTACGGCAAACAGCGACGAGGGGAGCGTTGCTCTGGCTGCCGGTTCAGCGACCTCGGCGGACGCTCCCGGTAAACCGAAAGGACCAACCAAGACACCCTCGCTCGATCAGTTTACGATCGATCTGACCGCGCGAGCGCAAGGCGGGCACATCGATCCGGTCCTCGGCCGCGATCACGAAATCCGGCAGATCATCGACATCCTGACGCGCCGCCGGCAGAACAATCCGATCCTGACGGGCGAAGCCGGCGTTGGAAAAACAGCCGTCGTGGAAGGCTTTGCGCTGCGGGTCGCTGCGGGCGATGTTCCACCTTCAATCCAGAACGTGAAGATTCACACGCTCGATCTTGGTCTGCTGCAAGCCGGCGCGGGAGTCAAAGGCGAATTCGAAAATCGCCTCAAGGGAGTCATCGACGAAGTCAAAGCTTCTCCGACGCCCATCATCATGTTCATCGATGAAGCTCATACGATGATTGGTGCGGGCGGCGCGGCCGGCCAAGGCGATGCCGCAAACCTGTTGAAGCCAGCACTAGCGCGCGGAGAGCTTCGCACCGTCGCGGCGACCACCTGGGCTGAGTACAAGAAGTACTTCGAGAAAGACGCCGCTCTAGCCCGTCGTTTCCAGGTCGTGAAAGTCGAGGAACCGGACGAGACCGCAGCGATCGAGATGATGCGAGGCTTGTCGAGTACGCTGGAGGAGCACCACAAAGTCCGCATTCTCAACGAAGCCGTTGTCGATGCGGTGAAGCTCTCTAGTCGATACATCTCCGGACGGCAGTTGCCTGACAAAGCCGTTAGTCTGCTGGACACAGCTTGTGCCCGAATCGGGCTGAGCCAATCCGCAACTCCGCCAGCCATCGAAGATTGTCGGCGGCGGATCGAGCAACTAGGCGTATCGCTCGACATTCTCAGCCGCGAGCAACGGGCAGGGACGGATCACGCCGAGCAACTGGAAGAGCTGGAGGAGCAGAAATCACAGGCCGAAGCCGAGTTGGTGGCACTCGACGAGCGTTTGGAGAAAGAACTGGAACTGGTCGGCAAGATTCAGGAGCTTCACGCCAAACTGGAGGCCAGGCCGATCGAAGCCGCCAAGCCAGAGGCCTCGGAGGGCGATCCAACGCCCGTGCCGGACGCTGAATCTGATACGGACGCCGGCGCGGCGGAAAACCCAGCACCGCCCGAGCCGCTCTCGGATGAAGAGCGGGCGAAGCTGCGTGAGGAGCTGCGGACGCTGGAATCGCAGCTCATCGAAGGTCAGGGTGAGGAGCCGCTCGTTCATCCCTGTGTTAATGCCCCTGCAGTCGCCGAAACCGTGGCGGCTTGGACCGGCATCCCCGTCGGTCGGATGGTCGCGGACGAGATCAACACGGTCCTCAATCTGAAAGATCTGATGGAAGAGTCCGTTGTCGGCCAGACGCATGGTTTGGATCTCATTGCCCAGAGCATCCGCACGTCACGGGCGAATCTGGCCGATCCGCGGACTCCGATCGGCGTGTTTCTGCTGGCTGGCACCAGCGGCGTCGGCAAGACAGAGACCGCGATTACGCTTGCCGAATTGCTCTATGGCGGCGAGCAGAACATGACCACGCTCAACATGTCGGAGTTCAAGGAGGAACACAAAGTCTCGCTGCTGATGGGCTCGCCTCCAGGGTATGTCGGCTACGGTGAAGGTGGCGTCTTGACCGAGGCGGTACGCCGCAAGCCGTATAGCGTTGTGCTGTTGGATGAAATGGAGAAGGCTCATCCCGGAGTCCAGGACATCTTCTACCAAGTCTTCGACAAAGGGCGGATGCAGGACGGTGAAGGCCGTGATATCGACTTCAAGAACACGGTCATCATCATGACCACCAACGCCGGCACGGATCTGATCAAGAGTCTGTGCGCCGATCCCGATACCGCTCCAGATCCCGACGGTTTCCTGAAGGCTGTCTTCCCGGAGCTATTGAAGACGTTCAAGCCGGCCTTCTTGGGCAGAACGACGGTCATACCTTACTATCCTCTGAGCGATGATGTGATGCGGAGTATCACCAAGCTCAAGCTAGGCAAAGTAGGAAGAAGGGTTGAAGATCACTACAAAGCCAAGTTCTCCTACATGGACGAGTTGGTCGAAACGATCGTGGGCCGCTGCACGGAAGTCGATACGGGAGCCCGCAACGTGGATCACATCCTGCGGAAGACCCTGCTCCCCGAGATGTCCGCGGAGTTCCTGGCTCGTATGGCCGAGGGCGGCGTGATTTCAGCCGTTGAGATCGGTGTGAACGAAGACGGATCGTTTCGGTACGGGATCACTTGATGCGTCAAAACCGCTGGTCTCATACGCTCCGGATTATTTTTTGAAGAAAAGGGAAACCATACGCAACTTTCACGAGCGTGCCACGAGAACTTGTAGTGTTGGAACGAGAGAAAGAAGCGACAGCCAAAACGATTCTCGTGTCCGGAAAATGAGTTAGCCCAGTCACCGCAGTTGTAAGGAGAGAACGATGCCAGTATTTGCGAAGTACGACGGAGTTGATGGTGAGAGCAAAGATGACAAGCATGACAAGTGGATTGACGTCCTGTCGATCGATTGGGGGATGCACCGCCCGGGTGGTGGCGCGTCAGGCCAAAGCCGCCGGCGTGGTGGCGCTATCGTCGAAGATGTCACACTGACGATCGAATACGAAAAGGCTTCCCCGAAACTGCAAGAGCAGTGCTTGGAGGGGAAAGTGATTCCCAAGTTAGAGATCGAGCAGACCTCGACTTACGGCGGCGCTCGTGCGACGTATCTGAAGTACGAACTCACAAACGTGATGATCACCAGTGTGTCGGTCAACGCCTCGGGCAACGACGAAGCCGGGCCGCCAACCGTTGTCGTCGGGAACAACTTTGAGGAGATCAAAGTGACGTATACCGAGTTCGACGATACCGGCAGCAACAAAGGCAACGTTGAGTACGGCTGGAAGGTCGAAAAGGGTGCCAAGTAGCCACCCGATGTAGAGTAGAAGAGTGCAGGCCGGAGCATCAACTCCGGCCCCGCACTCTTTCTTGTGGCTCGTCCGCCACTAAGCAGCCGGTTCAGTAAGTTCACGACAGCAGGAGTCGATTCATGGCCCTAACGCAGCAAGAGCGAACGCTCAAGCTCAGCACGCCGCTTGGTGAGGACGTGTTGCTGCTGACTGGCTTTACTGGAAAAGAAGAGGTGTCGCGTCTCTTTCGCTTCCAACTCGACATGATCTCGGATGATGCCGGGATTCAGGCTGCCGATATTGTTGGCAAGGATGTGACGTTCAGTATCGAAATGAAGGAGGGTGGTCCTCGCTTCTTCCATGGATTTGTCAGTCAGCTGATGGCCAGCAATGAAGACCAGGGGCGTCGCGAGTACCGAGCCGAAGTTGTCCCCTGGCTGTGGTTTCTGACCCAAACGGCCGACTGCCGTATCTTTCAAGACAAGACCATCAAGGACATCATCGAGACGATCTTCGGTGACTTGGGGTTCAGCGACTATAAGTTCGATCTCCAACTCGAGCACAAGGAATGGGAGTACTGCGTCCAGTATCGCGAGACGGATTTCAATTTCGTCTCGCGTCTGATGGAGCAGGAAGGTGTCTCTTACTGGTTCGACCACAGTGACGGCGAGCACGAGATGGTCATTTCCGACCACACGGGTGCCTATCAGGACTGTGATGAGAGCGAAGTCGATTTCCCGGGTGATGTCGGTGTCGATGCGATCGACGACCACATTACAAGCTGGGAACATCGCTACGCATTTGTGTCAGGCAAGTGGGCCCAGACCGACTACAACTTCAAGACGCCCGGCACGAACCTGATGACGAACGAGCCGAGTGTGGTTTCCCTGCCTGGCATCAGCAAGTACGAAGTCTACGACTATCCGGGCGAGTACTCGGACAAGGGTGTGGGCAAGACGGAAACGAAGCTCCGCATTGAGGAAGAGGAAGCCTCGTACGACGTGGTCTCCGCTTCCAGCCAATGCAAATCGTTCACGCCAGGTGGCAAGTTCAAGATCGGCGTTCACCCCAGCAGCAGTGAAGAAGGCAAGGGCTTTGTGATCACGTCGATCACGCATTCCGCCTCGGAGCAGATAGCTTATGAATCCGGAGCCAGCGTTGGCCAGGACTACAGCAACTCTTTTACATGTATCCCCGATTCCGTCATCTTTCGCCCAGCCCGCATCACGCCCAAGCCGCTCGTCTCCGGCGTGCAGACCGCAGTCGTCGTCGGTCCCGAAGGGGAAGAGATTAGCACCGACGAATACGGACGCGTGAAAGTGCACTTCTTCTGGGAGCGTGAAGGCCACAGCTCCTGTTGGATGCGCGTCTCCCAGAACTGGGCTGGCAAGAACTGGGGCATCGTCTTCAATCCGCGCATCGGCCACGAAGTCATCGTCGATTTTCTCGAAGGCGACCCCGACCGCCCCATCATCGTCGGCCGCGTCTACAACGCCGCCAACATGCCCCCCTATGAACTCCCCGGCGACCAAACCCGCAGCACAATCAAGAGCCGCAGTTCCAAGGGCGGCAGCGAAGACAACTTCAACGAGATCCGCTTCGAAGACAAGATGGGCGACGAGGAGATTTACGTCCATGCCGAGAAGGATCGGAATACGGTTATTGAGAATAACGACACGATACTCATCGGATTTGACAAGACTGACCCCGGCGACCAGACAATCGGAGTCCACAACGACCGCGTCGAGACGATTGGGCGCGACAGAAGTCTGGATGTCGGTCGTGACAAGATGGAACATGTTGTCAATGACAAGACAATTCAAGTGGATGGTGGCCATACCGAGACTATTGGGAAGAGTATGACTATCACGGTCGGATCTAGCTTGACCGAAACAGTGGCAATGAACTACGCAGAAACCGTTGGCGCAGCGATGCAGCTGAGTGTTGGTGGGGCACTTGCCATCACGGTCGGGCTTGCCATGACAGAGACTGTCGGCGGTGTCAAAGCAGAAAACATCGGTGTTTCCAAGACCGAGAACATCGGGACAAACAAAGCGCTCTCCGTCGGGGCAACGCTTTCGGAGACGATCGGAAAAGATCGTGACGTGAACATCCAAAAAGACTTCAAGGAGAAGATTGGCGGAAAAGCGACTGTCGCCGTCGAGAAGGAATACATGTTGACGGCTAAGAAGATCAACGTGGTGGCGAAAGATGAGCTGCAGCTAAAAGTCGGGAAGGCCGAGATTACCATGAAGAAGAACGGTGATATCTCAATCAAAGGCAAGAAGATCAGTGTCAAGGGCAGCAGCGACGTCATCGTCAAGGGCAGCAAGATCAAGGAGAACTAGGTAATGACAAATCTCATGATCGATAGCGTCACCCCTCTACTTACTTCGACGCGCATCGGGAAAGTTGTAGGCTTCACGCCGCTAGGCCAAGCGCTGATCGATTTCGACGGCAATGAAGGGGGGCCCGTGATAGCTCAGTCGATTGTTAAGCTTTCGGCGGACCAGCATGACGCGTCGGTCCTCCTCATGCTTGAGGAAGACGCCTCCTTGCCAATCATCATTGGTCTTATTCTGGAGTCGGGTTACGTCGAACCCTCCCAGAAAGACGACAACAGTCCTGCTCCTGCGCCACGTGTCACAGCTGACGGCAAGAAAATGGTCCTTGAAGCCAAGCGTGAGATCGTTCTTCAATGTGGCAAGAGCAGTATTACACTCAAGACTGACGGAAAAATCCTCGTTAAAGGCACCAACATCGTCAGTCGGGCCACTAATAAGAATAAGCTCAAAGGTGGATCTGTAGCGATCAATTGAGCGAAGAGTCGCTGGACGGAGAGACAAGCATGGGAGTTACCGTTGGCGTGAATAACCTCTCGGTGGTGCATAAGTCTAGTAACGGAGTGACACCGAGTTTCCCGGATGTCTGTAAGACGCCGAGTCCGGCCGGCCCAATCCCCATACCTTATCCCAACATCGCAATGTCGTCAGACACGGCCAAAGGTACCAAAAAAGTCAAATGCGATGGCAATCCCACATGCAACAAGAGTTCAAACTTCCGAATGAGTACCGGCGATGAGGGAGGGACGGCAGGTGGCGGGGTGGTTTCCAACAAGATCAAGGGCAAGGCTGAGTTCGTGAACTTCTCCTTCGATGTCAAATTCGAAGGGAAGAATGTGGAGCGAGCATTCGACCTGATGCTTCACAACGATAAGAACACGCCTCCCTTTCCTGTTTTGCAAGGACCTGTGATCGCCATGGCGAACATCAAGGGCGAATGTTACCACTGCGGCGAGGAGATCGATTAGTAGGTGTTGCCTTGAGTAATGACGTTTGGGTTACCGGAGTCGGGATGGTGACATCGTTGGGGCACGACGCCGTCACGTCATGTGCCGCCGCTCGTGCTGGGATGGCGCGAACGCGCGAGCTGGAGTACTTCACGGTGTGGTCGCCATCCGATGGTGAAGTGTCGCCGGTTACAGCACATGAGATCCCGGAGATAACGACCGGCTTCGAAGCCAACGCCAGACTGCTGCGGATCCTCCAAGCTGCGCTGGCTGATCTAAAGAACCAACACGTCGTCCCGTGGCACGCCACACGCTGGTATCTGTCTCTCGCTGACCCGAGTCGCGAGTGGCGAGGCGAGGCACTGATTGCAGATGAAGAAATCCGGAACATCATCTCAGAGAGCGGAAAGATGATCGGAGATGACGATGCCGATTTGCAAGGAGCTGGCGAGCTTCTCGAGAAGGCGCTGATGATATGTTCCATTGAAGCTCCAGCGTCCCTCAAGATGGTCAGCCGAAGTGGACATTGCGGAGTTGTCGAATGTCTTGCAGCGGCAGTTCAAGACTTGCAAACTGGCCAGACGGAGTGCGCGATCGTCGGCGGTTGCGACTCGTTGCTCGGAGAGCAGACTCTGGAATGGTTGGAGTTTACCGGACGCCTCAAGTCGCCTTCGATTCCTGCCGGCCTCGCGCCCGGAGAAGCCGGTGTGTTTCTTATGCTGGAGACAGCCAACGCCGCACAGCAACGAAGCATGCCGCCGCTTGCGTCGGTCCGCCAGGTACATCTTGGACACGAGGAGAAGACGTTACTTAGCAGCGAACCGCCTCTCGGAGTCGGTGTAGCAGAACTACTGAAGCTGGCATGTAAAGAGCGTGCGGAGAACGCGGTCGGTCCTCTCTGGTTGGTTACGGACCAAAACGGCGAGTACTATCGCGCAATGGAATGGGGTCAGGCTGTGGTTCGGGCCGTGAGCGACGTCCAACGCCTGCAAGACGCCGTAATTTCCTATCCGGCGATTTCGTTCGGAGACACTGGTGCAGCGAGCGGCGGTGTTGCGATCGCCACCGTTCTTCGAGCATTCAACCGGGGTTACTCCGCCAGCGATCACGCAACAATTCTATCGGTGTCTGACGCGGAACCGCGAGGCGCGGTCCAGCTGAGTAAAGTGGCCTGACTTCCTTGAATAGGAAACACGATGTCCTCGGGACAACAAACAGATTCGTCTAAACGGCACACTGAAGGTCTTCTCGTCAAGGAGTTTTGCACTCAGAGAAAGTCTAAGTGTGATCCGTGCGG
The DNA here is from genome assembly GCA_002726245.1 of Planctomycetaceae bacterium. Taxonomy (GTDB): domain Bacteria; phylum Planctomycetota; class Planctomycetia; order Pirellulales; family Pirellulaceae; genus PBSM01. The sequence goes on from PBSM01000098.1 coordinate 60,265, forward strand.
AAACAAGTATGACGATTGCGTCAAGAACGGTCCTGCGGTGGCCGCATTCAAGTTTCCCCGCGCGATCAATAAATCAGGCGGCATCGAGGTTCAAGACATCAGCCAGAATGCACATCACATTCTGTGCATCGCCGAAGTGACAAAAGTGATCTCGAAGGACGACGACTTGCGCCGTGTGCTCGCGAACACGAAATACTGTGTCAACGCGTCGGTGAATATGATTGCCTTGCCGCTGTTTTCACATACGGTCCACTGGTATTGCACCTATGACGACTCTGGTGACAAACAGACCATCGGTAGCATGGTGACCACGCTAACTCCACCCCCTTTCGTTAATCTCCCCAATCACTGTTTCGATCACGGCAGGTACAACAAAGAAGTTGAGACGACGCTTGGTAAGCTGAAGGCGTACGTCAAAGAAGCGGTCCATAAGTTTGAGACAAACGAACTTGCGAGCGCATTAGACAACATCTCGAACGGATTCCGTGGCAAGCTAGTGAAACGCGGGCTACGAGAGGGCGGTACGCATACGGCTTGGATGGCTGCACTTAACCGCAGGAATGACAATTGGTACAAGCCGTTCTCCCTCGCAAAGAACCCGCGGGAGCGGGCATTTCCTAGACGAAGCAAGCGAACAATGGATCGGTTGGTCAAGGCACTCCTAAATCGTTGAATCGAGGCCCCGTCATGGCGAACTACGTGCTATGGAACGATACCCAGTCCAACAACGAATGTTGCTTGACAGATTTTGAAGGTGTCGAAGACGTCTTTGCGTTGTTGGCTGGTCGGTCGTTGGCCGAGTCCTTTCCTGAGGGTGTGCGTTTTTTGATGGACCCCGATGAGCCCACGGAGATGTTGCTGTCGGACAGCCCGACAAACACAGGTTCTGTCATCTTGGCTTCCCAGCGACTCGCGGACTTCATGAAGGCGCAAGGGGCTCCGGCCGTTGAATACTTGCCGGTTACGGTCTTCGATCACAAAGGACGAGCTGTTTCCGACCAGTTCTTTATCCTGCATCCTATCGATCCAGTCGATTGCCTGGACGTCGAAGAATCTGAGCCAAGCTACTCGCCAATCATGGAAGACTGTATCGAGGAAGTCGAGCAGATCGTTTTGGACGAGGAGAAGATCCCTGCCGACCGTGTATACTTCCGCTGTCTCAATTTCGATTCCGTTACACTGGTTAGGCGCGACTTCGCCGAGTTGATTCAACAACAAGGATTCGGCGGATTCAACTGGCTAGAGCTTGAGGACTACGAGGCGTAGCGCGAATTGCTACTGATCTGTCAATGAAGCTTCAGGATTGTGCGGAGCAGCTTGCCTGGGAAATCGCCTTCTGGTTGGACAGCTTTGAGGATCCAGATTATCCACTTGATCAGCTCGGAAAACTTGTCGAGGAGATGGGGGAGAAGCTGAGGGCGTTGGGGATCGTACTCTTGCTAACCAACGCCGACAGCGACGCCTTCTATTACAACCTCATACGAAGCGGAAGAGCCCGACTCGCATATTTGCAGAGGATTCATGACGATGGTGCGATGGACGATCATCACTTCGCGTCCGGCCGTTACCAACCGTTTCTCGATGCGGTAGCGGCGAATGAGAAGGAACTTGCAGAGGAGATCGTTCGTCTATCGCCGTCCGACTGGCGACAATCCGCCGAATACGAAGACGATTTTTGTTATGCGCAGCTCCTGCATCGCCTCCTTGAGGCGAGTTCCGGGGCGGATGAAGTCGAAGCTCTATTTGAGAAATTCGAAGCGTATCTCGACGGAGAGGACGACGCGAGGCTTAACATCTGCCGCGCACTCGCCACCTCCGACCAAGAGGATTTCGACGACGCGTTTCAAGCCTTGATTGAAGCTCGGGAAGTGCAAATCGCAGAAGATCAAGAACGAGGAAAGCTGGAGGAGCCCAAGACGGTGGCACAACGCCATGTCTTCGTGGAAGGACTTGCCATCTTGCGGCTTGCCGAGAGCCGGGGCATATCCACCATGCGAGAATATTCGCTCTGCCCTTCACTGGCACGCGTCGCCATGCAAGTACCATTTTCCGACGAGTAACCGAAGAAGCGACAGGCTCTGACAAGGCACCAGCAATGGCTCATGCAGCCGTCGATAATAGGACTCCATTCAGCTTTGAACCGCTGTTTCTAAGCGATCCGGACGGTCAGCCGCTATTAGTCCCGATGGTGAAGGCGACGTATTCGTTAATGCCTCCCTCCGAGTTATTGTTTGCCGAAGAACAACTGCCGATAAGCATCGAGGGTGCCTATCAAAGTGACGGGGATCCTTCTAGCTACTTGTATGAACCCGAGACCGCCTTTATCAAACAGCGGACAGACGTCTCTTTGTTTGGCTATGCGTTTTGCCAGAACCGAGGAGATTCGAAAGTCGATGTAACGCTGCGCGTCGGCGACGCTATCGAGAAGACTGTCCGCGTCATTGGCGACCGTGTGTGGAAAAGGCGCCTCGGCATTGTCGATATGACGAATCCGGAGCCGTTTGAAAAGATTCCGCTGATCTACGAACGTGCCTTTGGCGGGTGGGATGCGGCAGAGCCGGATCCGCTGACAAGTCAGTTTGAGCCGCGGAATCCGGTGGGGGTGGGGTTCAAGCGGAAGGAGTGGGAAGAAGGAATGCCGCTGCCGAATCTGGAGGATCCGAAGCGGCCGTTGAAGATGTATGGCGATACACCTCCACCCGCTGGCTTCGGGTTCATCTCGCCGCACTGGCAACCACGGGCGCAATATGCCGGGACGTATGACGAGAAGTGGGAGAAGGAACGCGCGCCCCTGCTGCCGGAAGATTTTGACTTGCGGTTCTTTAACGCGGCGTCTCCCGGCTTGATTGCGCCGGAGTACCTGAAGGGGAACGAGTCGGTGTTAATCGAGAACGCTTCGCCGCGCGGTACGCTCAGTTTTGACCTGCCAGGTGTTCAGCCGCCGAAGATTCGCGTCCAATTGCGAGGGCGCGAGGATGCTCATCTGCAAACGAATCTGGATACTGTTATCATCAACACGGATGAGGATCTGCTACTGATGTTGTGGCGGACGAATCTGGTGTTGCGGCATGGGCCGCATGATGTTGTGGCGATCGAGGTTACAGCCGAAGGCGCACCGCTGCTTCCCAAACCCCAGGTCTGAGCAATGCAGGCGGCAGGAATCCTCACCAGTATCGCAATCCTCATGCTGGCAGCGGCGATGTGGGATGACTTAAGCCGCAACGAACGCGTCACGCCCGCACGTAAGACCTACTTGATCGTGGCTTGCATCTTTGCTCTCGTGAATGCTGTGCTTCATTTCATCGTCCCCGCATCAAGTTGACGCGATATGTCTCGAACACCACCTTGGCTGCAGAGCATCCTCGAAGAGCATTTTGAAGAGCTTCAAATGCTCTGGGAACTCCGTCAGAGCGCCCTCCGCGATCCCGATTATTTGCTGGAAGATGTCGCGGAACTCGACGAGCGGATCGAGGCCCATGTGGATGGTCTTGTGTTGGGTGCAGAACATGCCAGGCCTATTCTGGAGGAAGGCATTGGCGGTGACGAGGCATCTGTCGTATTCGCGGCAGCCTATGTCCTGTTGCGGTTACAGGATCAGCCCGCTGCCGACCTGGTCATCGATACTCTGCTGGAAGCCCAAGACGAACAAGTCGATGGGCTACGGCAGGCGTTGTCTCAGGGGCCACTTGATTTGGTCGGAGAGCGACTAAAGGAACTGTACGAATCGGGGTCGGCGAAGATTGCAGTCGCTGTGGCGGAAGTGTTTGCCAGCCGCGGTCGCCTGCAACCAATGGCGAGTCGGCTGCGCGATTTCTACGAAGACGAGGATGCAGCGATTCGACGGGCTGCGTGGCGGATTACTGCATTAGTTGGGACGTGAAACAGATTGTAGATCCAGGCAGCACGCTGATGCGAGTCGTACTAAAAGTCGCCGACGGCCCTTACGAAGGGAGAACGGTATTGCTCCAGACTGGGCAAGCCGTGCAGGTCGGTCGTACGGAACGCGCGGACTTTTGCGTGCCGTATGACGATCGGATTTCCAGCCTGCATTTCGCCGTGAAGTGTGAGCGCCAGCAGTGTTTGCTGCGCGACTTAGATAGCACAAATGGAACGTTGCTCAACGATGCCAGTGTCACCGAGACCGAAGTGCACGACGGCGACGTGATCAGCGCGGGACGAACGAAGTTTGCGGTGACGGTCGAGATGACCGAGTCGGTCTTCGATCTTGATGCGATCCGGCTCGACGCCGTCTCGGGTGATCCAAGCCCCTCAGAGTCGGCCGAGACGCGCGCTTCGGCCGAACCGATAGCCGCCCCTACAGATGCTCCAGAATCGCTGTCCGAAACCTTGAGACCCATTCCGCCAGAACCGGTGGTGCCCGAGCGTTCTTCACGAGCGTCGCTCGACGGCGCGGCTCTGCAAACCGTGGTAGACGCACCGATCACGTCGCTAGCGCTGATGCTTGCAGCTGATTCGGCGCGGCCTTACGTTGCAGCTTTCAGAGATCCAGATCCCACTGTGCGACGCGAGGCCCTCTACGCAACTGCCTGGTCAGGGGAGAGGTGGTTGTTGGACTACTGCCGCAGCTTTGTCAGCGATCTCCGATTCGAACACTGGGACGCCTTGCATCTTCTAGCAATTCTTGGTGAACCATCTGATCTAAAGCGTATCGTCGGAATCGGACGGACAGCGGAACTTGGCAGCCGAAGGTTTGAGATCTACGCGTCCTACGGTCACCCGCGGGTTATTCGAGACTTGTTGATTGCTATAGAAGACGAAGATGCCAATACTGCCGTGGCGGCAGGCACGGCCTTTACCAAGATCACTGGCGCCGACATCGATTCTGAAGAACGAGTCGAGTTGCAACCTGAAGATGGAAGCGAGCCGGATGAGTTTGAGAAGGAGTTTCTGGACGAGGCTTTCCTGCCAGATCCCAAACTCGCGCAGCAGCATTGGTCGAAGGTCAAGGAAGAGTTCGCTGAAGGAACACGCTGGCGACGAGGACTGGATCTGAGCGCGCAGGGAGGACTGGAAGTCATGAACGTTCTCGACATGGAATCACGGTGGGAAGCCTGCCTCCGTTGTCGGTACCAAGGTTCATCGAGCCCAAGCTTGTCGGAAGTGCTTCGATTTCCAAATCAGCGAGGATAGTGGCCTGGGAGAATTAAGTTCGTAATCGGGAGAACGCTGATGAGCACACTAACTGGCCATAGCCAACTCACACAGCAGGCAGTCAAGGAACTGGCTGGCGAATATGCGTGCAATCCGCTGATGCAAGGGTTGTCGGCTGCTGGGCTGCCCGGCGCCGTCGTCGCTCGAGATATCCTGGATGTTTTGCTCTTGGGACATTGGCTGGACTATGGCCAAGCCCACCATTTCATGAGGCGTTTCGACGGCCAAAGTCCCTATGAAGCATACGAGGAGAGCGTCGAGTGGATCCGATCCAATGCGTTGAGTGCCGCTCGGCAACTGGCATCGCGTGCGCGGACCAGTTTCGGTGAAGACCAACTTGCCGGCTTAGCCGCCCACGCTCCGCGCCCGTGTCCCGCTACGGGTGTGGCTGCACACGCGTCCCACGCCAGCGGTTGTCGGAACCGGGCCAGCGCCACGGGACGATACGCCGGGAAGCGTGTCTTCGGAGGATCGTACGGCCACGACCCGCACGCTTCCGACACGCCCAACTGGCAGTCTCTCGGCAACGCCTTGCATGCTCTGCAGGATTCCTTCTCCGAAGGGCACGTTCTGCGGGCCGAGCCCGGTGGCGAAACGGCACCAGGCCCCATCAAACACATCAAAGTCTACGGCGGCGAGGACAAAGAGGGACACTCCGATTTCGATGAGTTGTGGCGGGATGAGAAGTCCGGGAAGTGGTCGGTTGACGGACGGCTGGCGATTGAGGGCAGCAAGGCGTTGATCGCCGTGGTGGTCAACAACGCCGTTGTGCAGAAACGTCAGACGCTCACCTCGTTGGATGGATGGAGCAGCTTCAAGGCCACCTGGTTGGCGGCCTCCGATGATTTGAGCACGGAGCGTGTCTTCGAGATCGACTTTATCGAACGCTTCCGTACCGGCCCACGCTTTGGGGCAGGCTCGTTGACCTTCAGCATGGACGAAGAGGGTATGGCGGCAGCTCTGCTGAAAGAGTGTGGCACAGACATGAACAAGGTGTACCGCGTTTTCAAAGAGTTGGATGGGCATCACAACACAGATGCTGACGACGTCGCCGAGATCTATCTCAACTCCATCCGCAAACAACCCGGCGCTATCGCGGCTGCTCTTAAGACCAACAAGCCACTGATTGACCTATTGATCAAGGTGCTGGATGAGGGTTGGACATCGTCGGGCGAAGAGGCATGTATCAAGTACCTCAACGAACTAAAGTGAGTCGGAACTGCCCGCCTGTCATTGCGTCCACTCAACACCGATATACGGTGTGATACCCGGCGAGAAGACAGCGGTGTTTGCGAATGTGGACGCGCCAATCGTCTCGTCAGGCAGGCGCAGGTCGAGATGTTCCAAGTAGGTGTTGTCGAACAGGTTTTCGATGCCACCAACGAGGTTGACGTTCTCGCTGAAGTTGTAGAAGCCTCGCAAGTAGGCCGTCGTGAAGCCGGCGGTGGGCACTTCGACCTCCACCGGCGCTCCGCCACCAACAGCGTGCAGGAAGCCGACCATGTCCTGGTTATCGACGATGCGGATTCCGAAGTCCGTCCCCCAGCGTGGCTCTTCGGAAGGATCGTGCCAGCGGATGCCGACGCGCCCTTCCAGCGGTGCGATTTGTGACAGGGGGCGATCGATTCCGTGATCGCGTCCATCGACGTAGCTAATCGAGCCGTAGGTCGAGAGCATGGGTGTCAGGTTCACTTCACCGGCAGCTTCGAAACCAGCAAGCGTTGCGTAGTCGGTGTTAATCGTCTGCAGAAGACGGGCACCGAGCGGCGGGCTGACGACATTCCCGGTATAGGTGATGTAGTCATCGATCCAACTGCCAAAGGCATGGACCTTGCCGCGCCAGATATCGCTTTCATAGTCGATCCCGGCATCGATCTGCCACGCCCGCTCTTTACGAAGGGCTGGATTCCCAATCACACGACTGAAGCCACTTTGAATGATCCCCAGAAAGACACCATCTGCATAGCGTTCTCGCAACGTGGGGGCACGTTGGGCGTGACCACCGCCGAACCGAAGCGTCGTGTTATCATTAACTTCGACGTCGTTCGTCAAGTAAAAGGCCAGCAACTCTTCGTTACGATCCAGCAGCCCGAACGTCGATGGATCGGCCGCCACGATGTCGGGCAATGACGTATCAAATCGCAGTTGACTTGAATCGGCCGACGACTCGTAGATGTCGATACGAGCGCCCACTTTCGTCGTCCAGTAGTCTGTCACCGGAACACTCAGTTCAGCAAACGCGCCAGGATCAAACAACTCAGCTCGCGGAATGTTCGTGAAGAAGTCCGGAGGAGCACCAGGAATCGTGAAGTCTTCGCGCAAGGCCTGATCGACATGACGTATGTCTGCCCCCAAGGTGAGTTGCGGATTCTCGTCGGCTCCCCAGACGGTCATGGTTCGCGCGCCAGTGCTCGCTAAGTCGCCGCTAGTCGTGGCCATCAGCCCTCCTGGGGGGAGCGCCGCTTCAACACGACTGATCACTGGGAAGTTCGCCGACCGCTTGTTTGCACGTTCGGTATCGCCGTAGAACCGCGTCGTGTTGTACCAGGCTTCCACCTTGGTGCTTCGGTCCCAAACAGGAGATGTGTGATTCCACGCGACGTTGAATCCGTCGGTGACAAGTGCGTTGACGTCGAAGAACTGTGCCGCGTACTCGGTATTCGCTTGGTCCATGCGCGTGTAACGTAATTCCAGGGTGCTATCCGGTGACAGATCAAAACCAAGCTGCCCCAAGAAGTTCTGATTGTGATAGCTGGATGGAATCAGTCCGATCGGGGCGTTATCGCCGGGCTCGTAATCGTTACCCGTTCGATTTCCATAACTGACCACGAAACCGTAGTTGGAGTTGCCGCCATAGAACGTGTCGCGTCCATAGACCCGTTCGCCGTTGCCGTGGTAGGTCAGCCCGAAGCGGTTGTGGGCTTCGTAGCCGTCATAGCGCGGTGTATCGACGGTGACAACGTCGATGAAACTGAAACCGGGACCGTATCGCAGACCGTAGGGACCTGGGATGACAACCATCTGGCTAATCAACGATGGATCGATCTTCGCTAACATCGAGTCCAGATCTTCTCGCACGGGTGTCCAAAACGCGCCGTCACCGACGGTGTAGATCTGGTTGAAGTTATAACCGCGGACGTGCGGGTCGAAGGCCACCGGCGAACGCTGCTGGACGCTCACGGTTTGCACCGTTCCCGACTCCGCCAGCAAGGCACCAGCGTCCGCGACCGCCAATGTCAGTTGATCGGCAACACCAACTTGCTCGTCGAGCAACGGGTGATACGTTTCGGACAGTCCGAAACTACCGAATCCGGCCGGCCGGTCCGCGATCCCGCCTGTCACGTCGAACGGTTGGAAAGCTTCGGTTGCAAACGAAGGCGGAGCGATGTCAAACGGCTGTTCGGCTTCGATCTGCGCCAGCCGGAAGACTTGTCCAGGCGTCACGCCCGGGATCTGCGGCGCGGGACTAACCCAATCGCCGAACTGCATGACATCATCAATGCGTGACAGCGTGATGGCATCGACGCGCAGCGATTCTTCTGGCCGAGGCGCGGGTGGCAGTTCGATTGGGGCGAACGTCAGCTCACCAACTTCGAGCGTCCGAGCGATGGGAAACGGGCTTCGGTAATCACCCTGGGGCACGGGCTGTTCAGCCCCTGCCTCGTCAGAGGCGCGTAGCACAAGAGCGAGCAACAACAGACCACAACTGGCGCGGCCAAAGTGGATCAGCCATCGACGCATCCGATCCCTCCTTGATTGTGACTGAGCTGGCAATTGCCGTTCAATCCTTGCCGAAACCTAGTCATCCGTGACTAGGCAAAAGCTCGTGCATGACTCGCCCTCTGGGGGAGTATCCCCGCAAACGGCGTATCCGCACATCTCTAAGCAATCGGCGTTCTGATTGAAACAACTTTACTGTCAACGCCTGTCTACGGATGGCACTGCACAGATCGGACATGCGTAGCAATCGTTAGACTCCGCCCAGCTTATTCAGTTTGTGACGAATATTAGTCGCGTCGGTTGGGCCGGAAAGACTCTATAGTTCAAATAGGAGCTTTTCTTGGACTTACTCTCGCGACAACATCGGCGTCGATGTTGACGTAGATCCATCCTTCCGCCGCGCGTCCGATTTGGTATCGGGTTCTAGCTCCTGGCGTGCTGTGAATCGCACGTCAAGCAGTCAGTCGCTCCTTCGTGCGTGGCCCGACGATGCCGTCACGTTGCAAGTTGCTGTCGCGCTGAAACTGAAGGACGTGGGCTCTTGTCTTGGGGCCGAAGATGCCATCGGTAGCGAGCGCCACGCCCGACAGATGATAGTTCACGACACGTTGTAGCGATTCGACTTCGCGGCCTGTCGTTCCCGTCCGTAGAAACGAAGTGCTCCCTGTGAGAACGCCTAAGTACGGCCGCAGCCAATCCGGATACCCGGAGATCCCCTTGGGGAACAAGATCGTGCGGAATTCCTGTTCCACGTTCTTGCTGAAGTCCTTGGCCATACGCAGAGCTTTGATAATGTGATCCTCGATGCCAACCCAGTGGATGATGTCCGGGAGCGTCTTCAAGTGCTCTTCGCAGGCCAACCACCCGTTGATGATGTTGATGCGCTTTTGCTTGGTCAGCGGGCTGTTTCCTTTGTAGTTGACACCGCCATAGGCGTATAAGGCCCCTTTCTTGCTCTTGCTGACCGTATGGTAGTAATGCCTGAGTGCTGATGAGGCAACCTTGACGCTCTGATTGTCCGTCAGGCTACCAAGCAGTACCGTCGTGTTGCCAACCTTCGTACGGCGCGGAAGACCGTGTATGTAGTAGCCAAGTTGCTTGGCCTGTTGCGTTTCGAACTTGTAGAACTCGGCGGGCTCGACTTGTCCAAATCCCCACGCCGAGCACCGGTTTGCTTTACATTGTTGAAGAACGTCTCTTCCCAGAAGATGGCCAACATCAACTCTGTGCTGAACACCCACGGCACTCCGTGGTTCAGCATCGTCAACCCAATCATCCGATCGAACGACTTTCCCGGCTTCTTGGGAATACCCATCGTCATACCCTCCAAAATGATAGGAAATCTGATTTCCGTCACCCGGAGTGATTATACCGCAGCAGGAGATGAAGGGTTAAGGGAGCAAGGCCCAAGTCTACCGTTGCTGCGCCTTCAACTGCTTCCGTAACGCTTCGATTTGCTTGTAATAGCTCGGATTGACATGCTCGGGACCGATCGGACGCAGTGTCTGCAATCCCTCTTCGCGTAGCTTATCTTTCTCCTGCCCATCGTCAATCTCGCCCAAGCGGCGCAACAGCGATTCAGCAAGTCCAACACTAGCATGCGCGCATAAGCTAACGTCGTCCCCGGCTAACTGCACGGCGTCTCGGAAGCTCTGCTCAGCACTGCGTCTAGCGACGGTGGCTTGCTGGTCGGAGAAACTCGGGCTTTTGCCCGACTTTAACTTGGTGTTGCCAAGCATCGTCAGAGCAGAGATGCGAGCGGCTCTCGAAGTTTCTTCGTCATCGATCCGCTTGACGTTTTCCAACGCAGCCCGCGCGTAACCCTCAGCCTCCTTCTCGAACGCGGACGTCCACTCCGAGTAATTTAGCGTCTTGACCAGAAACTCGCACCGAGTTAGATCGACTTGAACTAGCTGTGAGATCGCATTGCGGACGGAGATGGGACTTACCTGAAGTGACGAGGTTTCAAGCTTGTCCTCCTCGATTACCGCCTCGGCCCGCTGCTGGGCGACTGCCAGCAAAGTGAAGACCTCATCCTTCGAGCCAGCCGACATCGCCCGATCCCAGGCCAGCTTTGACCATTCGACTTGGAAGGTGGCCCAGTGAACCAACTGCGAGGTTCTCGCAAGTTGAACACTGGTCTCCCGAGACTTGTCGGCCTCCTCGAGCAACGGCAGGGCTTCAGCGGTCGTGGCCGATCGCATGGCACGAGTGTGGATCACCTCGCTACGCCAGAATTGAGCTTCGGCGATGCGGTGTTGGATCGCTCTCTTCTGGGGGAGCAAATGCCAGTCAGCCAGCGACTCGTCCAACTCACGTTCCGCTTGGACGAGTGCTGCATCCTTTTCGCTCGGGCGCAGCCCGCCGCGCAACACTTGCCTCAGCCGGCAGCGCCCCGCCGAGAGCAACGACTTCGCTCTGGTTCGGCCAGCGTCATCGGCAGCACGTACGCCATCGACGAAGGCAGCTAAAGAAGGCTTGTATTTCGCGATGTTTCCCAGGTGATAAGCTTGATCTTCCAGCGCGTTCCCCAAGCAGTTAAACGCGTTCTCGGGCCGCAAACGTTCATCGACTTCGAGCGCTAAACGAGCCGCTTCCTCAGCTCGTTCGAGGAGAGGCTTCTTGCCCTCGGGCGTGTCGGTGTAGAAGGCCGCTTCGAGGCGCGCAGCGCTGAGCCCTTCGTAGTTCGTGGCGTACTCGTCATCGCCGGGCTTGGTGAGTTCCACCGCCTTGTCGAACGCTTCGATCGCAACCAGCAGCAGCTCGCGACTCTCGGTGCCTGTCGGCTTCTTCCGCGACTCCATCGCAATCGTGTGGCCTTCCAGGGCGTGGCCCTCCGGATGCTGGTCGTCCAACGCTTGGATGCGAGCGGCAAGGTCTTGTAGTTCTGTTAGACGCTCGATGCGGTCGGGCGAACTGAGAACCGTCCGGCCAACGCCAACTAAATACTCTGCGCGTTCGTCTAGCTCCGCTGCAGCCTGATACGCCCGCGCGACTCGTTTCGAGATCGCAACGTCGTCCGGGATCAGAAGGCTTACAGCCACATCGCGCTCGAGTAAGCGTGCGAAGGCACCGTGAATACGAGCGACCCCCGGCTTTAAACCCGCTGCCACCTGACTTGTATCGGGCAGCGATTCGGTCACGAGCGTATAGGCCAGTTGAACGACTCGATTGTAAAACGCGAGGTCTGGAAACTTGGGATCAATGCGCCGCGGGTTATGAAATCGGGCAATCAAATCTGCATACCGCACGATCGCCTTCGCATCGTCGTCGGCTTGTTGCTGGGCCTTGTAACGCGTGGCGTATGCCTGGGCGCTAAACAGCAGCACTTGCCCGATTAGCTGCTTCGATTCCAGAAAGGCCTTCGAGTCTTCACTAGCAAGCATCTCGTCGCTGAGTTGCAGCAGCTTGTCGGTGGCCTCAGGATCGCCAACCAGACCGGCGGCAATGATGTAGTTCGCCTTCCAAGCGTCTGACGGAGCAGTTTCCATTCGAGGAGCCTCCTTCAAATAGCTGTAAGCGTCCTTGGTGTCGTCATCGGCATTGAAGTCGTCCGGCAAATCGGCATCCGTCGGCAAGCCAATTTCGGTGGCCGCCGCGACGAGTACTTCCGCGATCTGTTGGCGACGATGCGGCACCTGCAGCAGCTCGGTATCCATGTCTCTCGTCTTCAGGATCTCGTCGGCACCGTTACGACTCCTCGGCGTCACGTGGCGATGCTGCAACAATCCGGCAACGAAGTGAAAGTAAGCGGCATGCGACGACTCGACGTCTTTCGTACGAAGTGCCTGCTGCACGATCGTATCCAACTGCCGCCAAGTCTCGCCGTCCAACGCACTCGTGCTTGACAACACTTGACATTCGACCCAACACGTGTTCACAAGCGAATCCGCTTGGTCGATGGCCCGCGCATCCTCACAGTCACGCATCAGGTCGGGTATGGAAACATCGTTCGCCGACAGCCGGTTCCAGATGCGCTGTGCCAATAGCCGAGCATAAGACTTGTCAAGCTGGGCTCGCGCCTCACCTCGCGCGGTTTGTCGCACCTGATCCAGTTGCTCTACCGCCGTGTCCATGAGTTCTGATGTCCGCCGGACTCGCTCCAGCAGCAAGGCGATGACGCCTGTCGGGTCCTGCACGTCCTTGGCTACCGACGCGAAAGTTGACACGGCCTTCTTCGCATCAAACGTGTCATCCGCCAACGCATTCAAAAGTAGGATCTCGGCCAGTCGATGCTGCTGTTCGTCGGTAGCGTCGGGCCGAGCTTGGGAGAGCGTTTCGCGGCTCGATGAAAAATCAGCTTGTTTGTATTGTCGCTCGGCAAGAGCGAGCAACAGCCCGACTTTATCGACGCCGAGTCGCTTCAGGTCTGTCCAAGTATCGTCGTCCAAGTTGCTGGCCATCTCGGCAGCGTCGGCCAGCGACCGCACCTTGAGTTCCGCGACCTGGCTGGTTTCCCAATCGTCGAGATGCTCGACGCGCGGCTCAACTTGAACAAGCAACTTGAGGCGTTCCTTCAACGGCGTCTTCTCGATCGCGGTCCTCGCAATCAGCTCCAGCGCGACCGCGCGTGTACCGTTCTGACCGTCCGAAGGGTTCGCGAGCTTCAGCTCTTGCACGTGTTCGAGCAGCCTTTCCCAATCGGAGTCGGGCTGGCGGACTTGAACACGTAGCGTTCCAAGGCGAACGGTATCGCGAAGACCGGCTGAATCCTGGGCATTGCTTTCGAGTAAGCTCTGCTCAAGCTTCTCGAATCGAAGCGCCGCTTCGTCGAGATCACCATCCTGGAGCGTCTGCTCGGCTTCTGCGAGCATCGCCACGAAGTCGATTGACTCGGACGTTGTGTTGCCCGTCTGGGACTCAGTGTTTTTTTTCCCATCTTCCACCGCCGTTTGCTCACCTTGTTTGCCCTGGTCAGTCTCGATTAGTCCGACGACGGCGTTACGGATGTCTGGCACGGCGACAACCGCTGCAATGCCAACAAGAGCCAACAGTGCGAGCGCCAAGCCGAGCTTCGTTGCCGTGCGCGATCCTCGCCGCGATCGGCGCTCACTCTCTCTCGCTGCTCCCGTTGCCCGAGCGGTCTCGGCTACTCGCGAGACGGATTGCTGAGAACGCAGCTTTCCAACAACGGGGCTCGACCGGAGGTCTGGCAACTCCTCTACCAAGGCCTCTTCAAGAGCGGCGACCATCTCCAGACAACTGGCGTACCGATCGTCGGGGTTAAGCTCGGTTGCTTTCCGCAACACGGCTTGCTCAGCGTCCCTCAGCACAGAGAAATCCAACACGCCCGCCTGATGGGCTTCCAGCACGGCCATGTAAGAAAGATCGTGAAACGGCAATTTCCCGGTTCGCAACTCGTAATACGTGACCGCCAGCGAGTACTGATCGGTGGTCGAGCTTGGTCGTTTCCGAATGCACTCGGGTGCCATATAGGCTGGCGAGCCGACCATGCCAGTCGCCGTGGCCTTCAGGTTGTCGCCCATCATGCGAGCCAAACCGAAGTCGCAGACTTGCACGGCACCGCCGACGAGCATGATGTTCGCCGGCTTGATATCGCAATGCTGGATCGATACCAACCCATCGCCCAGGTCATGCTGTGGCGAGTTGAGAAAATCGATCGCCTTCGCCGATTCAGCCATGTGTGCCAACAGTTCAGCGGCCGGAATCCCTTTCCACTCACCCTTGGGCACTCCTTCGTTCACTTCGGCCAAGCGATTGGACAAGTCTTTGTCGCAATACCCCATCGCAACGACGAGCGACGAGGGATGTGTTGTTTCAACCGCGAGAGTTGCTTTCAGCGACTGGCCTTGAGCGACGGTATCAACGGTCGCAAAAGATGAATCGTCGAGTGGCGCTCCGTCTTCGTCCAACAGCCAAAGCGCCGTGATCGGCATCAGATGCGGATGCCGAATCTCCTTCACGCGCTGAACGCCGCGCAGCTCCTTCTGACCTTGCGCCCCACTCACGTCAATGAACTTCAGCGCGACGCGCGTGCCGCCGGGGCCGGTCGCCTGCCAGACCTCGCCATACTGGCCACGTCCCAAGAACCGCGCCAAGCGATATCCAGGAACCGGTTCGTCGCCTTTGCGCAGCATGTAAGAGTGATCCTATGATCCGCCTAGACTGGCTCAAATGAGGGGACCAAGCACAAACCACGACGATATTCAATCCCACCGCTAATCGCAAGCAACACTCGCAGTTTCCGCGGATCCGCAAAAAAGCCATCATTTATCTGCATTTTGCGGCCTTAGACCGTTTACCTGGGAACACCCCCTATTTAACCTAGATAACGCTAGTTCTCAGGCCAGCTTTGCATAGGTATTACCTCACGGGGAATTGACCATGGTCCAGCGGGGTTCAAAGTTCCTGAATTCGTTCCTCCGACGCCAAGATCGAAAACGTAATCGCCGAGGTCAGCGCCGCCCGCTGTTTCTGGAATCGCTGGAAGATCGGCGGTTGCTTGCATACTCGGCAACGCTGGTTGGAACTGTCGTGACCTTGGTGGGTGATCTGCTTCCAGATGGCCTAACGATAGATCAGGGTGGTGGAGGGCTGTTGCGCCA
>PBSM01000099.1 GCA_002726245.1 Planctomycetaceae bacterium
CCGCCCGCCGGATTCCGCCGAGCGCTACGTTTTCTGGCCGCCGTTTATAGCTCGCAAGGTAACGGCGATTGTTTCTGCCAACGTATCGAGACGTTCGCTCGATAACGCCGTCGCCGAATGGCTCGCAGAGATTGGCGACGACCTACACGTAAAGCTCGCAGCGGCAGGTATCGTTGAACCTAGGCAATCGGCAACGCTTGGCGGATTCCTCACCGGCTACATCGAGGCTCGCAGGAGCGAAGTAGAAGCTCGCACCATCGAGAACTTTGAGGCCACCCAGGGTAAGCTCATCAACTGCTTCGGCGACAACCGGAGTTTGCGGACGATTACCGAAGGCGACGCTCACGATTGGCGGCAATCGCTATTTGGCGAAATCGAACCCGCGACTATCGCAGGCCACGTCAAGCGAGCCAAGCAATTCTTCGGCCATGCGACGCGAAAGCGGCTTATTGATGCTAACCCCTTCGCTGAGCTCGTGGCCGGCTCTCAAACCAACGATAGCCGGTTGCTGTTCATCGACAGGCCAACCATCGACAGCGTGATTGAATACGCTCCCGACGCCGAGTGGAGGCTCCTAGTTGCTCTCGCACGATACGGTGGGCTGCGGAACCCAAGCGAGACGCTCAGGCTGCGATGGGAAGACATCAACTGGGCTGAGAAGCGGATTCTCATCACGTCCAAGAAAACCAAACGCCACAAGCCATTTCGCACGATTCCGCTCTTTCCCGAGCTCGAGCCTTACCTCGCCCAAGCATTCGAGCAAGCGAGCGAGGGAGCGGTCTATTGCATCGAACGGTATCGCAGCCAGGACGTGAACCTAAGGACCGGCCTGATGAAGATTATCAAGAAGGCCGGGCTATCGCCTTGGCCTCGGCTGTGGCAGAACCTTCGAGCCAGCCGCGAGACGGAGCTTGCCAACGAGTACCCCATCCACGTCGTGACAGAATGGATTGGCAACTCGCCAGCCATCGCAGCCAAGCATTACCTCTCGGTAACCGATGCTCACTTTGCCAAAGCGACGGCGGGTGGAGACAGGGTGGCACAGGGGGTGGAGACAAAACTACCCGAAAGCACTGATCCTGATGGAAACGAACCGCAGCCAGTTAGCAGCGAAACGCTTGTAAACGTGGCAGAGTGCGATATTGCCGACTCTTCCGAGTCAGCAGAAGCACGCCCGATAGGATTCGAACCTATAACCCTCGGTTCCGAAGACCGATGCGCTATCCAATTGCGCCACGGGCGCTTGTTGTTGCCAGAACAGGGTCTAGAGTTCTCCAGCTCGGTCGTCTTTCAATCTGACAACCCTACTTCGAACCCAGCATGACCCTGATAAGGTCGATTGCCGGGGTCTGGTGCTTACGACCCTTCGACCCTGCAGCGCATAAGCTTAGACAGTACAGCACGTTGCTGTCCAGCCCCGTGCACATCAACCGAGACGTAGACCTCTCGAATCTGCAGATCCAGCCGAGAGACGCAGTTGATTAGCCGAGGTCGGCGCGTAGCATTCGCAAAACGATGTCGCCGTCCACGAGCCATATCGGAGCAAACGGCTCGCGGATATCGTCAACCGCCTCGGACTTCATGTCGTACGTTTCGAGGTGGCTTGGCCTGCCCTGCTGCCAAAGCAGAATCACCGACTTGCCTCCGAGTGCCGCGCGGTAGTCGTTGACGTCGGCGGCTTGTGAGCGAGTCGCAACAGATCGGCCAGCGTCAACCCGCCCAGACCTAGGAACCCGACTTTCATCAAGTTGCGTCGCGTCGTGCCTTGCTGGGATCGATGTTGTTCAGTAACCACTTCGAGCATTGTCGAGTTCTCAGATTGGAGTGGCTCGGTTTAGTGGAAGTTAGCGGGATTCAAGATCGCCGTTGGCAATTCTTTGGAGAGTAGCCTTCAGCTTTTGAGGATCATCGGACGAGAGCGAATTGGGTTGGTGCACGAGCAACGCCAGTGTTTCGTCCAGGCTGCCGGTCGTGCCATTGAGGTGAAGTCGCTTGCCGGTGGCGCGGACGCGTTTCACCGGTTCGTCGTTTTCGTCTAGCCAACGTAGCCAAACACGAATGCAGTCCGCGCCGGCTGCGGCAAACGCCTCAATATCGTCTACCGTCGGAATCAGCGCCAGTTGCTTGGCCTCTGGCAGCAATTCGCGGAAACGCTTCGCCTGTGGGACACTTCGTACACCGACGATCGTCTGCGAGGGCTTGCCGTGCTCGCGAATGATGCGAACAACTTGGCGATCGTACTCGTCCCCCTGTTCCTTTAAGTCCAACAGCAGGTCGATCTTCCCTCGGCAAAGCTTAGCCGCTTCGATCAGCGACGGAATTCGCTCTCCTCGATAGGCGGCATCAAACCACGATCCAGCATCGAGTTGCTGGAGTTGCTCCAGCGTCCATGCATTGGCCGGCCCCTTCGCATTTGTAGTGCGGTCTAGCGTCGTATCGTGCAGGATGAAGAGCTGTCCGTCGCGGCTGGTGCGAACATCAACCTCAACCGCGGTAGCCCCAACTTCTATCGCTCGCTGAACGGCTGCCAATGTACACTCAGGGCGTTCGGCACTTGCACCGCGATGTGCGATGATTTGTTTCGCTTTGGCAGCGGCGTCGGATGATGGACTCGCCGCGCACACGACGGAAGTCACAAGGCACAGACTCAACGCAGTGGTCGCGATTAATGATTGCATGCGCTGAACGATCATTGTCTTGTTTCCGCCCTTTCTGGCCAGTTGATGCATGACTATTCGCACCTTGAACCTCCGCACGACTGCAATCATAGCCGCCCGCGACGCGCTATGCAGCCTTCTGGCCGATCACCGTCTCGCGCGTCTGACAGAATGCTAGAACGCAGTCGGTGACGACTCACTTGGGCAGTCGAAACAGCGACTGGGTTTTGACGATGGCGAAGTCGTCAGGAAAGGTGTGGAAAGCTTGTACGAGCAGGCCGCGGCTGCGCGTTTCTACGTTGATGTAGCTGAGTGCCCCGAGTGCCATGCGGCCACTAGAGTCGAAGGTATGTAGCAGACCTTGCCGTTCGCCGTCGTGAGCTAATTCCTGCTGGAAGGTCCAAAAAACTTCCGGCGTCACAGGCTCGAGCTGAAAACTGACTTCATAGCTGACCCCGCCACGACACTCCAGGCCATCGTTTCGTTCGCCTTTGAGCTTGTACGACATCAGCCTTCGTTTTTGGGGCAACGAGTGCTGCGCTGAACAAGCGACTTCCGTCAATGTCAATCCCGCGTAACGCCAGGTGACGACGTGCCCTGCACTAGTGATCTCGACCCTCGCGGTATAGTCGCCTCGTTCAATCTCCCGCGACTTGAACACTTCGAACAGCTCTGGATGCAATGCGCGTCCGTACAACTGAAACGCGAGTTCGGCAACTTTCGGTCTTACTGATAACACGGTGTCGTTTCTCGAAACGCAAACCAACGGTCGGTGAACTGATGAAGCCTCCCATTATAGACGCCGTCGCCAACGTCAACAAAGCCACTTTCCGTTGCTGCCCGCGACTTTATTTGGGGGTTGACAAGTTTGGAGATTGCGAGTTGTTCGACGGTGTGAGTCAAACCATGGAAACGAGGATGTCGTAAAAGGCGTGTGCTCCCGCGGCGACGCCAAAGCCGCGCGATAAGAATAGACTTGCAAAGAAGACTCCCGCACTTGCCCGGAACAGAAAGCTCGTCCATTCGAAAGAATCGCCGACCGTGGTGACGAGATGATGGCTGCCGATCATCAGATCGAGTTGGTAGTGCGCAGCAGCGAACAGCAAGCTGCTCAAGAAGATCGACACGACCCAACTCATTCGCCGCGGCGTTCCCACCAATCGCAACAAGGAAGCGAGTGCGGGAAACAGCATCAAACGGAAGACGAGTTCTTCATAGATACCGGCTCCCAAGAAAGAAATGATGTGGCCGAAGCCACCGCTGTGTTGAAACGCCATGTGTGGCACTGAGGGTACGGCGGCGGAACTGAGCAAGCCTGTCAGTGATCTTGCAAGAATAAGCAAGACGAAACCGAATAGCATCGCTTCGAGCAGCATTCCGTAGAGCGCATTCAGATTGACCTTCCAGCGTTCTCGATTGAGATGGTGCCAACCCAACAGAATCGCGCAGGTTAGAAAAGGCAGCAGGAAATACTGCGTGAATCCGACGCCGTTCAAGAGATCACGGAGCCACACGTCCGCTCCGTTGCGCATCGCCTGTGGCCCCAGCAGGAACAAGCCGCCCTCATAGATCAGGACCATCGGTCCTACGAATGCCAACGCGACTAATGGGCGAGCCGACTCGTTCCAGTACGCGGACAGTATTGTCGCGGTCGAGGAGGAGGTGGTAGTTTGAGAGGCCATTAGCTGGGTCCGCAATTCGAGCGCAGCAGGAAAGAGGGCACGCATAGTTCATTTTCGGAACCCTTTCCGGCCGTCTTGAGTTGCAATTGTCGAAGGCTTGCATCCGGAACCTGTCTCGGTCCGAATACGCCATTCGCTCCTTCCACGCCGGCAGACGGGAGGCCGCTCAAGCTGCCGACGTCAGTAGCTTTCTCGCGTCGCGGAAGACGCGATCGAACATCGGCTCGGTCAAACGACCAGTGAAGGTATTCTGCTGGCTGGGGTGATAGCTTCCGAGAAGCCACCGGCCAGTCTGCAGTTCGTGCTTCACACCGTGACCGAACTTAGGCCGCTTGCCCAGCAGTTCGCCTCGTCGAGCGAACTCGTCGAGCGTTGCCTTCCAAGCGATCTGGCCAAGCGCAAGCAACACCGGCGGATCGAGCAGATCGATTGTTTCTTGTAGAAACGGCTGACAATTCGCGACCTCTTCTTTGGTCGGCTTGTTATCAGGCGGAGCGCACTGGCACACCGCGGTGATGGCGCAGCTAGTCAATTTCAACCCGTCATCGACGTTCGTCGAGTCAGGTTGGTTGGCGAAGCCAGCTTTGTGGAGTGCCCGATAGAGCCAATCGCCGCTCCGATCCCCGGTGAACATGCGGCCGGTGCGGTTAGCTCCGTGTGCTCCCGGTGCCAGTCCCACAATCAGCAAGCGAGCGCTTGCATCACCGAAATTGGGCACCGGTCGTCCCCAATAGTCGAAGTCGGTATAGGCCCGCCGCTTCTGCGTCGCAATCTTACTGCAGTGCGCTCGGAGTCGCGGGCAGAGTTCGCACTTGCCAATGCGTTTGTTGAGCGCGTTCCATGCTTTCATAACTGCAGCCAAGCGGTACCGGTTTCTCTTTTATCAGCCGGGCTAGCGAGACCATTTGTTTTCGGCGGACGAATCGCGTCCAAAATGAAAGCTCCGACAAGTGGTATACTGCAAAGCAGTATACCACTCGCGGTTGAAAGTGGCACTTTCATAAAACGTGTACGATGGCCTTCCAAGGCCATCGTACAAGAGCGTCAACGCCCTTCGTGAGCGGTATCGATTCACACCGCGGAGCCAATAGCCACGTAGAGCATGGCGGCTAGATTGACCTGACGTCGTGTTAACACGCGGCAACTGCCATTGTTTTGGCGAGTCCATTACGTAACAGGCATGAACAGATTGCTGTCCTGTTTCCGGACGGGTACACAACTTCATTGCGGCTAACGTTCGTTAACGCCATTTCCTGCAGCACAATGCGCGATGATCGGCGCAACTCCCTGCTGCGAGCTGATGTTCCGGCGCTTGTCCGCCGAAACCCGTCTCTCCCATCTAGCGAGTTGGTCGCGTGCAACAGAGCACAACTCGCCTCCCGACGTTAACAGACGTTAACGCTTCTCTTCTGCGTGCCAGCAAAACGATCGCCCTGCTGGACACTTGGCACACCCCATGCAAAAGCGTCGGCGTTGGCCGGTAGGTGCGGCGCACGTCGTGTGCGCTGCGCGCTCCGCCAAACTAGCCGCCACGCTTCGAGTCGTGGACCCAGAGGATGGTTTCTAGCTCGTGTTCGATCTTGCTAAGAGGCCATTTGCGTGGGGCTCCGAGGCCTAGCCACCGACATCCGCCTGCGACCACGAGCCGTCGATCACTCGCCATGTCTTGCCGCTTGGATTCGCGTCTTGTAGGCCGGCGGGTAAACGATGAGGCCGCACGTTGTCGTAGCATTGCAGCATGGCGAAGCGTATCAACGATGCTGGAATCCCGACAGCGGTGAAGCCTGGATGACCGGTCGCTGGGTAAGGCCCGCCGTGATTCATCGCGGGGCTAACCGCCACGCCAGTCGGCATCTTGTCGTTGAGCAATCGCCCGACGCGTGCCCGCAAATGGGGAGCGATCTTGTCGTAGGCAGCATCGTCGTCGCCACCGGTATCGGAGTAAATGCAGCCGGTCAGGTTGCCTTCCAAGCTGTCAGCAATCTCGCACGCTTGGTCAACGTCGTCGGCGATCACGATTAGCGATGAATTGCCAAACGCTTCGGTTTGGAACCCTTCGGGGTTAGAAAGAAACTGACTGCCGCTCGCGCGAAGCAACGTGTTCGCTCGGCAATAGCCGGTTCCGCCACCGTCGGTGTCGCCCGTTAGCAGTTCCGCGCCAACTTGCCGTAACGCGGCCAAGTTCTCGCCGAGACTCGACTCGACGCCCTTCGACAACAGAGTACCGACCGGAGCCGCGCTGAACTTTTCCGTCACCGCTGCGACAAACTTGTCGGAGGAGTCACCCTTGAGCAACACGACCAGTCCAGGATTCGTGCAGAACTGCCCGACTCCCATCAAGCAACTGGTGGTGAATTCGCCTGCAAGTTCATCGCCGCGTTCTTCGAGTGTGCCTGGCAAGATGACGACCGGGTTGACGCTCGACAGTTCGAGATAGATCGGCTTGCCGGCGGCATCAGCGGCAGCCTTCAGCTTCAAACCCGCAGAGCGGCTACCGGTGTATCCGGTCGCCCCCGTGCGAGAATCAGCGACGAGCCGTTCGCCATCTTCGTGGCTTGTGCGATAGATCAGTTGCACCGTGCCGGCCGGCATCTCCGTCGCTTGCGCCGCGGCCCGAGCGGCTTCGGCAAAGATCCGCGTTGTCCCGGGATGCGATGAATTGGCTTTCGCGATGACAGGATTGCCGGCTGCAATTGCAGCAGCAAAGTCGCCGCCCGAGATGCTATTAAATGCGAACGGGAAGTTATTGGGGCCAAAGACACAAACGGGACCAATCAGCCCGTAGCAGGATCGGATGCCGCTTGCCGTGTCGATGGTCGGCATTGTCCACGACCCATCACGCGCAGCAGTCGCGGCTTGACGAAGCTGATTCGTTGTTCGGGGCAGTTCGACGTCCGCCAGACGCGGAGCCTTGGGTAAAGCCGTCTCGGCGTTCGCCATCTCGACGAGCGCGTCCTTTCGCTGCTCGATCTGATCGGCATACGCTTCGAGGAAGCTCGCGACGCGATCACCGCTGAGCGCACGCATCGCTACGGCTGCCGATACCGCCACATTCAGCGCCGCATCACAGTCATCCCACGTGCTGACGGGGTATTCGTCAGGCAGTGCTTCCTTCGTGGCCGGGTTGTCCGCTTGGAATGTCTTCGCGTGGTTGGCATCTCGCCACTGATCGCCGATGAGTATCTTCTGAAGCGTCATCTTCATATCCTGTTTCGGAGCAGGGGGCGAATATCGAATGTCGAACAAGGAATGTCCAAAGTAGAAGTAAGAAGTGAGGCTCTGAAATGTTGCGGTTTTCTTTTCTTCAGGTTTGGATATTCCTTGTTCGACATTCGATATTCCTTATCCTTGTACGACCGGATTTGACAGCGTACCAATCCCATCGATCGTGATATCAACAACGTCGCCCGGTTGCAAAGTGAAATCGCTGTCGGGCACGACGCCCGTTCCTGTCATCAGGTACACGCCGTTCGGGAACGAGTTGTCTCGCCCGAGCCAGCCAATGAGATCCTCGAATGTACGAGCCATTTGATCGACGCCGGTATCACCTTCGAAGACAATCTCGCCGCCGCGGCGAATCACCAGCGTGATGCCGATCTCTTCGCGGGGCGGCATGGCCGAAGCCAATGTGATCCAAGGTCCGACGCCGGCACACTGGCTATAGACCTTCGCCTGAGGCAGATAGAGCGGGTTGTCCCCCTCGATGTCTCGCGAACTCATGTCGTTGCCGACCGTAAAGCCGACGAGCTGCTTCTTGGTATTCATCACCAGCGTCAGTTCGGGCT
This sequence comes from Planctomycetaceae bacterium, assembly GCA_002726245.1. GTDB lineage: Bacteria > Planctomycetota > Planctomycetia > Pirellulales > Pirellulaceae > PBSM01. Next base: position 8,125 of record PBSM01000099.1, read on the forward strand.
CCGGGACATTCCACTTAGCGTCTTCGCGAATTCGCAGCGGCTGGCCGTGCCCGGAGACTCGATGCGGCGTCGCTTTCATGAACAACTCGGGACGCGACGACTCGTAAACGCGATCGTAACACGATGCGGCCGCTTCAGACTCCTCCATGCGAGCCGTCTTGCTTCGCTTATAGGTGACGCCCGCCGCCCAGACTTCTTGTTCGTCGATCGGCGGCAAGAGCGTGATGTCGCTGAATGCCAGTTTGATCTTCGGTTCCGCCAACTCAGTCGTGACCTGGCCTGGAACCTCAGCCTCGAGAATATCGCTCAACGATCCAAAGTCGCCGTCAAGGTTCAAAGGTGTAAGCTGGTCGCCTTCAACGATGCCGACGCCGACACCTTCATCAGTCTGGTATTTTGCAAGTTTCATAGGTCACTCGAATAGGGCTCAAGGTCACGCTCGCCGACTGACCTCGGAAACCTGGTTTTCCCGCGGTGCAAGTCACTTTCGGCGAAAGTGACCTACTTCCAAATCTCGTTCAACCGACGAATCCAATTGCCGTGCATGATAGCTTCTATGTCATCTTGGCTGTAGCCGCGGTCGGCCAACAGCTTCGGAAGCACTTGCAGGTCGGCGATCGATTGCAAGTCCATCGCGGTTTGTTCAGTTCCATAGCCGCCGTCCAGATCCGTGCCGATACCGACGTGCTTCGTGTTGCCAGCAAGTTGGCAGATGTGATCGACATGATCAACGATCCGCTCGATCTTCAAACCGGTTTCTTGGGGCGTCGTCACTCCGCGCACCCAATTCGGATGCATCATCCAGGCATCGAACGCCATGCCGATCACCGCGTCGCGTTCGATCAAGGCTTTGATTTGTTCATCGCTGAACTGCCGCTGAGCGGGGACTAATGCGCGGCAGTTGTTATGACTGGCCCAAACCGGTCCGTCCCACAACTCGAACGCCTCCCAAAACGCTTCGTCGGTGAGATGCGTCGCGTCGAGGACAATTCCCAGCTCTTGCATCTGCTTGAGCAGATCACGCCCGAGCGGTGTGAGGCCTCCTTCGCTTCCGGTGCCGGGCGCGTAGCGGCCTTCGCCGTAGTGGGCAGGACCGATGGCGCGCAATCCGTAGTCGTAGGCGCGTTCGAGATGAGCCGGTGTGCAGATCGAGTCGGCTCCTTCGAGACTCAAGATGTAGCCGATCGGGGCATCCGCTGGCGGATCGTTCTGCCAAAGTGCGACGTGCTTGTTCAAGTCTTTGCGATCAACAATTTGAACCATTTGCCCGACGCGTTCCATCTCGCGATACCAGGCGACTTGAGCCTGCGTGATCGACCAGGCGATCTCGGGGCTGTGCCAACCGGGAAGTGGATTGTCGGGAGCGACGTAACGACCGATCTGCGTGGCTATGCAAATCCCGACTTTTCCGCGCCGCATCTCTTCGAAGGTGAGTACGCCGTTCGCGCGATCGAGCTTGTCCGTCATGCCTTCTTCGCGGCGTTTGACTTCGTCGAGCGATTGCGTGATGTCGCGGTTCCATTCGACCGCATTCATCGAAAGATCAAGGTGGGCATCGAAGAGAAGCATTCCGTTCGTTCCTTGGTGGTTTCGGATACAACAGTTTGGACGTAGATTGCTCGGTTGTCGAGTGTAGCGAGAGGACTTAGAGCTTAGAACTTAGAAGGAGGGGATAATGGCAAGGGCGAACTTCGAGAACTTGCGTGTATATCAGTTGTCGGAGGAGTTGGCGGATTCGGTGTGGGATGTTATCACAAAATGGCAGAACTTGGCACGCGATACCGTGGGCAAGCAACTGGTTCGTTCAGCGGATAGCATTGGTGCTAACATATCGGAGGGCTCCAGACGAGGAAGTGCGGTCGATAACAGACGTTTCGTGCGGATTGCACGAGGTTCGTTGTACGAGACAAAGCACTGGCTGCGCCGGGCGTATCGACGAAAGCTGTTGCCAGCCGAACAAGTTGATTCCCTGAAGGCTCTAATCGAAGAAGTAACAAAGACGCTCAACGGCCACCTCCGCTCGCTCGACAAACGAGCTTGAATCCCTCCTTACACCGTTAACAGCCTGTTGATTTTCTCTGCAATCGCGATATTCTTGTGGCAACACGAATGGAGGCGTTGCGATGAGTTTGGGACGACGATCTAGCGA
>PBSM01000100.1 GCA_002726245.1 Planctomycetaceae bacterium
AGCTTCCAGCTTGCGATAATGCGGGTTCGCAAGCTGGAAGCTTACGCCACTTATTTCTCGAACGACCCTTAATCGTCGTCCATGATATCGCCGAAGACATCGTCCGAAATCCGGCGGTCGACAACACGACCATATTCGTCGAGACTGCGCCGTTGGCCGAACTGATGCCAGGGGCCGACGTCTTCGAGTTCGGGCATCACTTCGACGAGTTGATCGACCAGCATCTGAGCCATCCGTTGGACCGGAACGGAAGCACGTTCGTGAATCGCGGCAGCAGTCTTCATCAGCCGAATCATGCGCGCCCGCTCCATGACCGGGCGCGACAACGGCTCGTCCGTTTCTTCAACGAGTTCCGAGAGCGGAACATCGAGTGCCTTTTGCCACTTGTGCAGGTCGCTCAACCGCAAGTCGGTCGATTCCTGCTCTTGAAGCCGTAAGCTGCGGATGTCACTTCCCATCTGGCGAGCCGCGCTGCGTAGCGAAACACCTTGCTGTAATCGCACGGTGCGGACTCGGTGAAACTGACGCTCGGCGGCGTCTGTTTCCGTGGGTGTTACCACAGGTGTCGGGATCGAACCAATCATGCCATAGTCTGCTGTTGCCATTCTCTCGTCTCCTCGTTGCTTGGGCCTTCTGTTCCGGAGCCGGACTCGCTTTCGTCGAATGACGGCCGCGTTTCCTTCCCAAACCACAGCTTTGACGCAGACGGCTATCCGGAGTTCCCAAGAATGTCACGTTTTTTGTCGGTGCGAATTGCGCGATGTTGGCAGTTGTTGTGCAAATCACCGAGATTCTCCGTAACCTGCTAATATCACGAACGTTGCAGCACTACGCTCTTCAAGGCACACCGATTTGCCACACCGGTTTTACGCTGTTTTTCGTTGTCCTAGCCCACGGGATGCCAGACGCTGGTGAGCCTCGTTCGCCCGAAGTAAAGTCTTTTTTCGGGAGAAACGCCGTGAATACCGACCGCTGGCTCGTGATCGCTGATGAGAAAGAGCTGTATACCGCTCACGGCTGAAAGTGGCTCGTTTAGCGCGATCCCAACGGGGAGCCTGAGAGCGAGCTCACACGTGTAGCTCATGTCTGTCCGGAAACGGATTGCCGCACCGGAGTTGGAGTCGCCTACCTGTGACTCAGTGCTGATGAGTGTTCGGTCGCGAATCCGAAGTTCGGAGTCGGGACGGTTCGGGGACGTGTTCCATTCGGACTCCGTCGAATCGGACGCGTCGCCTCTTCCCCACCGTGAGCGGCGTCTCGCTTCGCGACACGACCAACCCACGCGGTCAGTTTCTCAATCACATCCTGACTGACTGGACCGGGGTGGCCATCGCATTGCGAAACAACAAGCTGCTCGTCCTCGCGAACTTGCCACATCCGTTCCAGTTCATGAGCACTGACTGGCTGCGAACCGGCGTGGACGATGACGACCTCTCCTGTCGTGTGCTCAATGCCCGTGCGGGCACTTGCTTCGACACCTTGCGGTTCGCTGTGTCGAGCAAACTTGACTTGTGGATAGTACCGCGCGAGATCGACCGCAATTTCATCCGTCTGATCGGTCGAACCATCATCCACGATCATAACTTCGAATTCACCAACGAGATCCGGCAGTACTTCCAGCAGTTCGACGACACGTGTTGTGAGAGTGCGTTCGGCGTTACGAACAGGCAGGACGACACTAAGCGACTGTGGGCGGAGAGATTGGGCACGGCTGTTCACAAGGTTGCTCCGGGAGGCCAGTTCAGGAGTTGCAGGATAGGGAGAATGGCATACGTTTCATCGGTTTGCTATGTGAGCCACTAGAGCACCGCGCAGATGTATCGTATTGTTCCACTCATACGGCCAGCGCAGATCGTTCGGCATAGAGTGATCATCGTTCAGGATATGACGATTGTGCCGTCGTCGAAATAGCCGCGCAGCAGGCGAGAAGTGCCCTCGGCTCACGCCAAGGTGCACGGGTCGAGCGGTCGTAATCTGCTTGACTTACTCTGCACCTGTCGAACAGAATACGCGCACGATGTGGTCTGTGGGGTCACGGTCGTGCCCGTGAATGATCGACTAAGTAATCGTTACGACGAGCGAATCGTCAACTGGAGAACATGCGATGCTGTGGTATTCGTCGGAATTGCGCAGGGTGGTGGTTGGTCGCCTTGATGGGCATCTCTTGTTTCGTACCAGGCCGGTCAGCGGCCCAGGCCACTCGGAGATCATTCGCCGGCAAGAAAGCCGGGGAGGAGCGTTCGGACAATGAGCTGAAGATGAAGTTCTGCTGGTGCCCGAAGGGCACGTTCAAGATGGGCAGCCCGAAGAATGAAGCTGACCGAGATAACCGCAACGAAGATCAGGTGGATGTGACGCTGTCGCATGGCTTTTGGATGGGCAAATTCGAAGTAACCGAAGATCAATGCCAACTTGTGATCGGGACGAAGCCCAGTCACTTCAAAGGAAAGTCGCTCCCGGTCGATCAGGTCTCATGGGACGACGCCAAGAAGTTCTGCGCAAAACTGACGAAGCTGGAGCGGGAGCGCGACGAATTGCCGGACGGATGGGAGTACCGTCTACCGACCGAGGCCCAGTGGGAGTATGCCTGTCGCGCGAGAACGACCACCGCCTATTCATTCGGCGACTCCGCAAGCCAGCTTGGCGATTACGCTTGGCATGACGGTAACTCTGGCCTCACGGCGCATGAAGTGGGCCAGAAAAAACCAAATCATTGGGGCCTATGCGACATGCATGGCAACGTGTTCGAGTGGTGCCAAGATTCGTACCAGACAACGCTTGTGGGTGGTACTGATCCCGAAGTGACGAAAAAACATGGCTCGACCCGGGTGTTCCGCGGCAGCAACTGGGGCCTCGCCGCTACGCACAGCCGGTCGGCGGATCGCTATTGGTACGGGTCCGGCAACCGCTGCATCGGGCTTGGCTTTCGTGTGGCCTTAGTCCAGGCGAAAGCCAAGCCCGACTGAACCGACCGCTCTCCGGTCCCAACCATAGCAGCCGGACGTTGGGTGGATTAGTTGCCGGCTCATCGTGGCGGCTCCGGCAGGATTGTCTTATTCGATTGATCCACGAACCGTTCGAAGTCAGTCAGTTCGACGCGGCTGCCAACAACAAGGGAAGCAAGTCAGCAACGCGAACCGACTGCGTTGGCATTGCAAGTGGGCTGACAGTGTCTTCAGGCTCGTGGTGTGTTCTGGACTCATAGCTGCCGCCCACCGGATTACGAGAGACTTCCAAACATCGATCGACTAGATCTTCGTCAGTGCAGAGGCGGTGAGCTGAACGGACGCCGCATGAGATGCTTTCATCGGTGACATCGTCAAGATCCCACCGTCGATTAGCTCAACTCGTTGATCGATGAACAGGCCAGCTTCCCCCATGCGATAATACTGATCGCGAGTCCAATGCTTGGGTCGCGGATCGACAGTCGCCATGACAAGCTCCTAACGGGCGTGTGAATCAATCTTCATTCTACGTCCCAAGCTGGTCGGCGTCAGCAGAGATTACTCCTCGTCATCCCGCAGCTTCGCCAAGACGCTGTAGTCTTCTAGCGTTGATGTGTCTTGACCGGCTTGCTCGGTGCCAGAGGCGATGTCTCGCAGGAGCCTGCGCATGATCTTGCCACTGCGCGTCTTCGGAAGTGCACCGGTGAAGCGTATGTCGTCGGGTTGAGCCAGCGCGCCGATCTCTTTGCGAACGTGTAGTCGTAGTTCTTTGCGAAGCTCGTCCGTTGGTTGAGCATCGCCTTTGATGGTGACAAAGACGGCAATCGCTTGCCCTTTGATTTCGTCCGGACGTCCGACAGCGGCGGCTTCCGCAACCGTATCGTGGCTGACCAGCGCGCTTTCGACTTCGATCGTGCTCAGCCGGTGGCCCGACACATTGATCACGTCGTCGATGCGGCCCATGATCCAGTAGTAACCGTCATCGTCGGTGCGCGCGTTGTCGCCGGTGAGGTACTTGCCGGGAACTTTCGTCCAATACTGCTCCTTGAAACGCTCGTCGTCGCCCCAGATACCACGCAACATGCCCGGCCAAGGCTGAGCAACGCACAGCATCCCGCCGTGGTTCTGTGGCACCTCTTGTAACTCCTCATCGACGATCGAAGGGATCACGCCGGGAAGCGGCTTCGTGCAACTGCCGGGTTTCGTGGGAATCGCGCCCGGAAGTGGCGACATCATGATGCCGCCTGTCTCCGTCTGCCACCACGTATCGACAATCGGGCAGCGTTCGCCGCCGATCTTCTCGTGATACCACATCCAAGCCTCCGGGTTGATGCCTTCACCAACGGTACCCAGTAAACGCAGACTCGATAGATCGTGCTTATCGACATGGCCGTCTCCCCACTTGATGAACGCCCGGATCGCGGTGGGAGCCGTGTAAAGAATGTTGACCTTATGACGTTCGATGATGTCCCAGAAACGATCATCCGCAGGCCAGTTCGGTGCCCCTTCGTACATCATGACCGTGGCACCCGCTGCCAACGGGCCGTACGCGACATAACTATGTCCGGTGATCCAACCGCAGTCGGCCGTGCACCAGAAGATGTCTTCGTCGCGATAGTCGAAGACCCATTCGAACGTCTTCTTCGCCCAGAGGATATACCCGGCGGTTGTGTGCTTGATGCCTTTTGGCTTCCCCGTGGAACCGCTGGTATAAAGAATGAACAGCGGTGCTTCGCTATCAAGCGGCTCAGCCGGGCAATCGGCCGATGCTTCGTCCATGAGATCATGCCACCAGCAGTCACGGCCTTCCTGCATACTGACTTCATTGCCAACGCGGCGCAGCACGATGCACTTCTCCACGGTTGGCGACTTGGCTAGTGCTTCGTCCACCACTTCCTTCAAAGGCAGTTGCTTGCCACGACGCCAAGCGGCGTCGGCAGTCAACTGAATCTTCGCACTCGCGTCGTTGTTCCGATCGGCGATCGCTTCGGCCGAGAATCCGGCGAAAATCACCGAATGAACGGCTCCGATCCGCGCACAGGCTTGCATCGCGATCAGCAATTCCGGCGTCATCGGCATGTAAATCGAAACGACATCACCCTGCTTCACGCCCAGTCCCTTGAGCACATTAGCGAATTTGCAGACTTCGCGATGAAGCTGCTGATAGGTCAGCGTGCGAATGTCGCCCGGCTCACCTTCGAAAATGATGGCGGCTTTGTTGCGGCGTTCCGTGTCGAGATGTGCATCAAGGCAGTTGTACGAAACGTTGGTCCGACCGCCAATGAACCATTTGGCGAGCGGATTGTTCCATTCCAACACCGTGTCGTAAGGCTTGAACCAGTGCAGCTCCTCCCTGGCGACCTTGTCCCAATAAGCGGTCGGATCAGCCTTCACTTCGTCGTACAACTGCTGATACGCTTCCATCGAACCGATTGCCGACTTCGACGCAAACTCTTCGCTTGGCGGAAAGAGCCGGTCTTCGGTCATGACAGTATCGATTTGGCCGCTTGCATTCTCTGACATCGTTGCTCCTTCGCCGCGGATACCGACAGCGTGTATGTTGTTTGGGATAACGAAGCCCGAATTCTAGGCGCGTGTTTTTGGGGTGTCAACGAACGTCCGCGCCCGGTAGTGCCCTAAAGTTGTAGGACACTTCCCCGCGCCCGACCGCGCCCGACAAGTCGCCGCACCGAGTTGTCATAAGATGGGAGGGCGAGCGAAGCTCTGCAGTCTTCGAGTCACGATCGAGTCGTCGATGCACCAGCTTACCGACGAGTAACCGCAGCACTCTGGATCCGTTTAAGTGCCGTCTGCAGACGCTTTACGATCTCGGGATTCTGCTGATAGAGATTGGTTGCTTCGCCGACATCCTCTGCGAGATTATAGAGTTGCCCGGCGGGGTCACCTGGTCCGGGCTTGACGCGTCTCGGTTGTGAGAATCCGCCTGATCCGAGACCGGTGATCAACTTCCAGTCGCCCGAACGGATTGTCATCAGATTCCCGCCCGATCGGATGACCAGATAATCGCGAACCGGTTCGGCTTCGGGTTGCTTGCCCAGCAAGACCGATGAAAAATCAAAGCTGTCGGGGCCGGCGTCATCCGACAGTTCAGATCCAGTAATCGTCGCAAACGTCGCCAACAGGTCGGTGAAACAAATCATCTGCTTGCTTGCCGACGACGGTTTTACCTTTCCGGGCCAACGAACAATGAACGGCATGCGGTGCCCGCATTCCCAGGCGTCGGCTTTCATACCTCGCAAGCCGCCTGACGAATCGTGATCGAACCGCTTGACGTCTTCTTCGTACCACACCGGGCCGTTATCCGAACTGAACACAACGAGTGTATCGTTTGCCATCTTCGCATCTTCAAGCGACTTCAAAACTCGCCCAATCATCGCATCGACCATCACCGCGAAATCACCGTACATACTAGCCTTGCTGCTGCCCATAAACTCCTTGGACGGCAACCACGGCGTATGCGGAGCCGGATACGCCAGATATAGCAGCAGCGGCTGATCTGTCTTGGCTGCGGCGTGGTCTTCGATCACCTTGATCGCTTCGCTCGTGAAGCGTGGCAAGACATTCTTCAACTGCAAGTCGGGAGCAATGCCTCCCGCCCGCCAAAACGCACCTTGGATCGGCGACCAGTCTTCACTATTGTTTGCTTCAATCTGATTCGTTGGCGGCGAGACGGCGCGGTTGCCACGAATGTAGAAGTACGGAGGGATGTCGGTCGAGGCTCGAATTCCGAAATACGAATCGAAGCCGACATCAACCGGCCCACCCGGCAACGGTTTGTCGTAGCCGTTCTCCTGGAAGCCAAGATGCCACTTGCCAACCATGGCGGTTCGATAACCTTGCGACTTCAACAGCGAAGCGATCGTAACTTGTCCGTCATCGATCACTGGTTCCTTGCGCCAACGCGCGACGTTGGTTCGAAACGGATACCGTCCAGTCATCAAACCATAGCGTGACAAATGACAGAGGGGGCCTGGCGCATGCGCGTCGGTGAATCGCATGCCGTCGCGAGCCAGGCTGTCGATGTGTGGAGTGGGGATCTTCGAGTTCGAGTTGTAGCAACCTGGATCGCCGTAGCCCATGTCATCGACCATGATGACCACGAAATTGGGCTTCCGAAGTTCCTTGGCGGCGAGGTTGGGTGCGATTGAAAGCAGGCACGTTGCCAGCACGACTTGACGAATCATGTTGATGTCCCATGTGCAAGGAGCAAGCCAACATTGTAGTCAGCGATACTGTTGACCGCACGCCAGGGAAGTTGCAGTGAGGTGTAAACCAGCGGGTTGGTAAGGTTGTTTGGGAGAATGGTCGCGAAAAGAAACGCCCCCGATGCGATCACTCGAATCGAGGGCGTCAAACGACTTGCTTCACCGTCTAAATCGCAAACGGCTTGGCCGTCTGCCACTTGGGCAACACCCGGTGAATAACGTACCACGTGTGACGGAACCGGACGCTAGCGCGTGGCGGCTGATGAAATCAGCCGTTGGGCGCTAGCCCTTAGGTCTTATCACATCTCGGAAAACGCCAAGTTCTCGACGAAAATGCATCAAGCTGTAACGGTGAGTGAAAGAGGATTCGGACACTTGGTTTGACTGCCTTACCCAAATGATGACCCAATCGTTACGACATGAATGTGATAGGACCTAAGGGCTAGCGCCGTGCCGCTCACGCGTTTCGTTCACATGGTCGGCGGCAGTTTTGCAAAACGCTACTTCTTCGTGCCAGGCAGTAGGAAATCGGGCACAGAGACTGGCCGAGGTTCTTGATCGTGCTGCCGATCTTCCCGCTGAATTCCTTCACATAGTCTGCCGCCTCCAGCAACCCTCGGCCGACACGCTGTACCATTTGCGATTCGGCTTAGCATCGATCGATCAATTACCGTCGTAGCGAAACTCGCCAAGAGTTTCGACCGGCTCACGCTCCGAAAGTCTTGACGACTTTCGCTACGAGCAAATCGGACACTTATTTGTCGAACGATTCTTAGGGCTGGTGGCCTGTTTTACCAGCATTTCCATGTTCTCGGCGACGCTGTCTGCCTCATCCCGGTGCTCCTCGGGGAGCGCTTTCAATAGTTGCGTGACCTGTCGTGCAATTCCTGCAGCAGGTCCTTCTGGTCGCCAGGTGCCTGTTGTTGAATCGTGTTGGCACAATTCAGCATTGTCTGTGCGACCTGGGAGTTGGTGACGTTTCCGCCAATGTTAATGCTGTGGTCGTCGCTCATGAGTTTCTCGCCTTCGATATAGTCGCCTTGGACAATGACTGTAATGCCAGCCTTGTCAGATTGTCTTTTCCCACCGTGTGGCTCGAACTCCCGGTCCTTGCTCTGCCGGGTCTGCTTCTTCGGCTGCCGATCGCGAATCAGGTTCTCCAACTCCTTTTGCGCTTCGTTAAAGCCCTCTTTGAGGCTGGGGTGTTTAGAGATCGCTTTCCCGCCGGGCTTCAAGATTTGATAGGCGGCGAGCTTCAGGCCGGCGTTGGCTCCGCGCCGCACCAGCGCCTTGGCCCGGGCGTCTGTCAGGACCACGCCGCCGCGCCAGCGCGGTTGTTTCTCGCTCAGCAGATGCGTTCTCACGATGAAGCGGGGCAGCACGCCTTCGGGCAGCGGGTCATAGACATACCGCAGCCGCACGCCGCCCGGCTGCTGCCAGTCGTCGCTCACTCCCGCGGGCTGGAACTCGGCCAGCGCTCCGGGGATCAGCCACTTCGTCGGCAGTTTCGCGCCGGCCTTGCCCGCTCAGGGGGCCATGCTACAAAGATGCTCGCGCGGCGCGCAGAAGTTTCGGCCGACTTCCCCGTCTCGATTGCGGTCGTCTGATCGGACGTGGCAGGACCAGAGGCAAGCTCACCGCTTCACGAAGTTCGCCGTTAGAGCGGGGTTTCTTGTCGGCGTGCGGCCGCGCGGTACAATTCCGGCTCCTACTGGAGTTATAGCGATGCACGATCTTCGGTCTGCGTCCAACATCGTTTGCATGGTCTTGCTGTCCGCGAGTGCCAAGGGGCACGATTACTTCTCCATCCAAGTCGTGGACGATGCGACCGGCCGAGGTGTCCCGCTTGTTGAATTGAAAACGGTCAACAGTATTCGCTCCTACACCGACTCCGCCGGCATCGTGGCCTTCAGCGAACCGGGATTCATGAACCAGACGGTGTTCTTTCACGTGAAGAGCCACGGGTACGAGTATCCGAAAGACGGATTCGGATATCGCGGCGCACGTTTGAAAATCACCCCGGGCGGTGGGGTGGCGCTGAAGATCAAACGCATCAACATTGCTGAACGGCTGTATCGCCTGACGGGGGCGGGAATCTATCGAGACAGCGTACTGGTCGGCAAGCCCTTCCCAACCAGGCAACCAGTGCTCAACGGCCAAATCTTCGGATCTGACAGCGTCGTCAACACGGTCTACAACGGTAAGATTCACTGGTTCTGGGGCGACACGAATCGGCCGTCGTATCCCTTGGGCAACTTTCACGTTCCGGGCGCGGTGTCGCAGTTGCCGGGCGAGGGCGGACTCGATCCGGAAGTGGGCGTCAATCTTGAGTACTTCGTAGACGACAACGGCTTTGCGAAGCCGACGGCCAAAATGCCGGGCAAAGGACCAACCTGGATCAACGGGCTGGTGACGCTCGAAGGAGACGACGGTCGCGAACGGCTGTTCGCTACCTACGTCAAGGTCGAGGCACCGCTAACGATCTACGAACGGGGACTTGCCGAGTTCAACGATGATACCAAGCAATTCGACAAGCTCGTCGAATTCGACATGCGATCGCCATCGTTTCCGGGCGGACATCCTTTCAAGCACAAAAATGGCGGAGTCGAGTATGTGTACTTTGCCGCTCCGTTTCCTCTTAGCCGCGTCCGTGCTACACCAGACGATTTGCGCGATCTGTCGAAATACGAAGCGTACACCTGTCTGCAGAAAGGGTTTCTTCGCCGAATTTAGTGGGTGATTGTGGGCGTCAGATGGAGCTTTCCGCAGTAGAAGAGAATTCGAATTCGATAGTTCTCGAAG
>PBSM01000101.1 GCA_002726245.1 Planctomycetaceae bacterium
GACTTTCGGCCAATACCGGGAAGAGCCGAAGCTCTTGGCGAGCTTCGCTACCCGAAAACTGAGCTGCGACGGAATACTAGTGTGGCGGCGAAGTCTAGTAAATCGCTGGGTTTGCAGCAATCCGAACCCAGGCGTGCTAGCAGCGGGAGAGTCATGCGGCGCGGCGACTCGTGCTATCGAAAATGCCGGATTCCCGATGGGTGGCTTCTAGGCCGTCTATAAGCCAACTGTTGTCTGCTGGCTCGCGAACCGCGAGCCGCAGGTAACCCGCGCCGTCAGCGAACTTGTGCGAAATATCTTTCACGAGCGTCTTCCTCGTTCGCAGCAGGTCGCGAGCGATTTGCTCGGCCAGGTCTCGCTTTCCGCGGAGCTTTGCGAGAAGAAAGTTTCCGCCGCTGGGATAGACCGTTTCGATGACTTCGGCGCCGCGGAGTTGATGGCCGAACGCGGCCCGATCTTCGATCGTACGAGCATACGATTCATCCAAAGCAGGACGGTGCTTAAGTAGTAACTCCAGGAAGTACTCCGCGACAGAGTTTAAGTTCCAAACCGGCGTCTCTTCCTGCACGCGAGCCATGAACAACCGGTCCTGGCAATAGACGAACCCGAGCCGCACACCGGGGACGCCGAGCGACTTACTGAGACTCTTCAACACGATGATGTTTGGCATGGGGTCGCTCTCGAGTCGCGGAACCATCGAACGTTCGTCCGAGAATTCGACAAACGACTCATCGACGATGAACGTCTTCCGCGGCAGAGCTTTCGCGAGTCGTTGAATCCGATCTGTCGCAATAGTTGTTCCGGTCGGATTGTTCGGGTTGACGAATACAACGACATCCGCATCCGCCGCGCGCTGCTCGACGTGATCCATGTCGATGCCGACTTCATCGTTGTAATGTGTGGCTTGCGGAAAAACTCGATCGTACTCGCCGAAGGACGGGCGGGGCGTGAGTGCCGCGCGGCCCTCGAAATGCGTGCGCAACAACGGACAAATCTGCGAAGCGCCGTTGAGTGTATGAACGTGTTCCTGCTTGCAACACAGAAAGTAGCCCATCTTCTCGTTGAGGATCTTTTGGCATGACCCGTAGTTATGCAGCAAGTTCGGCAGATTGCTCTTGAGTTCCGAGATGACTGCACCGGTCGGGAAGTACATATTGCGGATGAATGCAAAGTCGAGCACGTCGTAGTTCCAGTAGCCGCCAAACGAATCCTGGAGCGCTTCAAGTTGTCGATCCTTCTCGAAGACGAACGACGCAGTGCGCAGATCGTTCGGATCATCCACCTCGGCCCAGCAATCCTCTTCATCCACAACCATGGCGTGAATGACTTCCTTTTGCATGTAGATGAGAATCCCGAGGATTAGTTCGTAATAGCAGCTGTTGTCGATCGATCGGGCATAGTGAACGAGCAGTCGCCGGAAGGTGTGTTCCGCGAACTCTCGCGAAAATCGGTAGATGTTTAGCGTCTTGAACTTGTCACGGAAGTCGAAGTCTTCGGTCTGCAGATGCGGGGGGATCACACTCGTGATCATGCCGCCATTAACGGTCACAACTGTCCCGTCCATCCCTTGTCGGTAATGATCCACGAGCGCTACGTTGGGGCGGTCGGCATTCATGATCTTGCCGATCACCGAAGGATCCAGAATAAGGTCGCATTCGATCAACAGAACATCGCTATCGATTTCGACGTTTTCGAAGGCAAGCGCCAGCGAGTGAATATTGTTGGTCGAATCGTAGTGTTCGTTGTGAACGAAGGTGAATTCAATATCCGGAAAATGCGAATGCAGATGTTCGCGAATCGATTCGTCGCGATAACCAGTGACAACAACAATGTCCGTCAACGAATGATGGATCAGAGAGTCGATTATCCGGTCGAGGATCGTGTCTTGCCCGATCTTCAATAGGGCCTTGTGCGTATGATCCGATAACGGACGCATCCGCCTGCCGTAACCCGCTGCCAGGATGATTGCTTTCATGGGGACATGGCCACCGAGTAGCGATACGATCCGTTGTAGTAAAAGGTCAGTTCAGGAACGTCCTCGTCGTAGAATTCGATGTTGAGATCCTTCTCTGCGGCGAGTTCGCGAAAGAAATCTTTCGGATAGTAAATGTGGTCGGGGTTTCCCTCTGAGAGATGTTTCTTCGCACGCTCCTTGCTAGACTCATCTCGCAACCGCCGCGCCAGGTCTCGCTTGGCAAGATCGTTCACTTCGCCAATGAAGATCGTGCCGCCAGGCCGACAGACGCGATGCATCTCTTGAAACGCTCGTCGGGCGTAGTCGTGCGAGTCGAAGTACAAATAGACTCCGAAGCTCAGCACGACATCGAAGGAAGCATCTGTAAATGGAAGGTCCGCGGCTCCCGCAGTCTCGAACCTACCCTGCAGATGCCCACGGATGACGGAGATCGCGTTTTCTGAATAGTCGATGCCGCTTAGCGAGCCGCATTGAGGAATTTCACTCAAGAACGCTCCGACTCCGCAACCGACTTCCAACACATCATCGCTCGGACCGATGTTCAGTCTATCGAGGAAGAAGCTCGCGAGGCGATGCCATTCGTCGCAGCTCATGCCATCGCAACCGTCCAAGACATGCAGCTCTTGGCCGTGGTGTTCTTGCCCGTACTTGTTCTCCCAGATTCCCAGCCACTCTTGATTGCGATCACTCATTTCGTTGCTCCGAACTGCGAAAACGCAGCGGCTCTGCTTTGATCGTTTGTCGGACGGTGCAAGTGCTAGCACTCGCGCCGGAGACTGCAAGCGGGCCATACAGTAACAAAGCGGAGAATTCGGCCACAATAGGGTTTATTGCGAGATCTCGTTGCTGCCGATCCCGAGCGTCGTTTGCAGCCTGTCGGCCCGCTTACGAATCGATCGGCTTAGTTTGTTCCAAGCGTAAGGAAAACGCCGCGTGATGACACTCATTTGGGCGAATTGGACGATGGCGTCGGCCGCGTCTTCGGCCGCGTGTCCCGCGTTGTCCGAGTAGGCATAGCGAATCAGCCGGCCCCTCGCTTGCCGGTATGGGTCGGCGGTGAAAATCTCTGCTACCGCTTGGGGCAGAGAATGCGGGTCTTGAACGACAGGACCTGCCGCGATGATCACGTCGAAGAACACTGATTCGGGGTGCGGCGTGATGCCGATCCAAGGCGTTTCTCCCTGAGTCAGATACATCGATTCTGTCGTCACCCCGCTCTTCACATCTGTAATCAGAAGATCCGCGATCGCGACGGCGTCTTCTGTCGGCTCGCACGCATCGAGGACGTGCGGGGTGATTCGTCCGAGTTTGTCGACCTCGCTCGTTTTGAAGTTCAACTTCTGCGTGTGCGGATGTGGCTTGATAACGATCGTGCATTCGTCGCTCAGCCTGAGAAAGGCCGCATGAAAGGAGTAAATCGTGCTATTTCGAATGTCCCAAGTCGGCAGGTACGTAATGATCGGCTTCGCCTGCTCTGTCGGAATGCCGAGCCGGTTCTTGATGGCTCGTCGATCTGGTGGACTCTGGAAGAAAGCGTCGTACTTTGGGATCCCGATAATCTTCATCCGAGACGCGGGAAAGTCTGCAGTATGTGTGTTCTTTTGCAACTGGCCGTGGACGAGGAAGCCGTCAAAGCCTTCACATTTTTCGGGAAGGTACTGCGTGTCTTCCTTGATGGCCGGGGCGCCGTAAGGTGCTTTGAGCTTAGTGTTGCGACAAGCTCGCAGGCAGTCGGCAGATTGTGTTGTTATCGCAACATCGGCGTACGGGTTGAGTTTTCCCGCGAATGGCAGCCCGTTGCTGGCGAGCAATTCCCGCAGTCGCTCGTAGTGGTCGAGCTTTTCTTTCCGTTTCGAGCTGCTCCGGTGCCAAGTGGCTGGCTTGCGAAGCACAAAGTAAGATCCGATTCCGCGCTCGTTCAGTTCGCGACAGACCGGGCCGAAGTGCGCCACATCGTAGGCGCTTGCCAGGACGTAAGCAACTTCGGCCGGCGTCGCCTGCATGAGATGTGAAGGGTGTAGTAGGTGTTTCTTCAACGGCGTAGCCTCAGACCACTGTTATCTGCCGAGAGAGGTGTCGGTCTGATAGCACAATTCGGGTGCGCGGGCAACGTCGCCATTACAGGCACGGCGTGCTAGCGACCTTGGTCGGCGCGGCCGTTTCTGATAAAAGATCGCTCCCCGCACACACTGACTCAGGGATGGATCTGCATGAAAAGTTTCGGACGCGCTGTACGTCTTGCAATCCGCAATCGTGGCACGCTCGTTGGTGTCATCATTACATCGCTCCTGATCGGAATGCTCTGGGGCGGCAATATCGGCGTGGTCTATCCATTTGTCGAAGTCGTCTTCAAGAAGCAGACGCTTCAGGATTGGGTTGATCAGGAGATCAAGGATTCCGAGATGCGCGCAGGCGAACTGCGTACAGTGATCACGTCGGCCAAGGAGTCGCTGCCATCGCTGGCCGAGAACGAACTGGCGAAGGCAGATCGCGCGATCGCTTACAAGCAGGCGGATCTCGAAGCCGAGGAGAAGGCCCAAGCCAACATTCGATGGTGGCGGCCCTACGTGCATGCGTACATGCCCACAACGCCGTTCAAGACGCTCATGTTGATCGTCGGAGTGCTGTTGGTGGGCACGGCGCTCAAAGATGCGGCGCTCGTCGCGAACCTGATGCTTGTCGAACGCCTGTCGCAGTTGGCGGCCTTTGATATTCGCAAGCAGTTCTTTCGACAAACGTTGCGATTGGATCTGGCAGTCTTTGGAGAGAGTCGCAAGAGCGAGTTGCTCAGTCACTTCACATTCGACTTGAATTCGCTCGTGTTCGGTATTACGACACTGTTCGGCAAGGCGGTCCGTGAACCGCTGAAGATGACGGTTTGCCTGATCGGCGCGGCATGTATCAGTTGGCGTTTGTTATTGTTCTCGCTGCTCGTGTCGCCTCCGGCTTTGATCTTGATGCATTTATTGGCGAAGTCGATCAAGCGCGCCAATCGCCGAGCGATGGAAGAGATGTCGCAGATCTACAACACGCTCACAGAAACCTTCAGCGGGATCCAGACTGTCAAGGCGTACACGATGGAAGCCTATGAGCGAAACCGTTTCCATCAGTCGGCCAAAGACTTCTATCACAAAGCCATGAAGATCGTCTTTTACAACTCATTGACAAAGCCGGTCACGGAGTTGCTCGGAATCGGCGTCATCTCGCTGGCACTCGTAGCGGGCGCACACCTCGTGTTGAATGAACAGACACACCTGCTGGGCGTTCGGTTGACAGACCGTCCGCTCAGCTTGTCCGCGCTCTTCTTGTTCTACGGGCTGCTGGCAGGTGTCAGTGATCCAGCCCGCAAGCTGGCCGATGTGTTTGGAGCAATTCAGAGCGGAGCCGCGGCGGCTGAGCGAATCTTTCCAGTGATGGATCGTGAGCCATCCATCGTCGAACCCGACAATCCACGCTTGCCGAGTGCTCCGCACCGCCGATTGATCTTCGACAACGTCTCTTTTCACTACAAGAGTGATCAGCCGGTGCTGAACGGTGTGAATCTGGAGATCAAATACGGTGAGACGATTGCCATCGTCGGGCCGAACGGCTGTGGTAAGAGCACGCTGATCAATCTGATTCCACGGTTCTATGATCCGGTGAGTGGAGCGGTTCGGTTTGACGATGTTGATCTGAAAGAGATGCGCCGGCGCGACGTTCGTTTGCGCATCGGTTTGGTGACGCAGAAGACACACCTCTTTGATGACACGGTGTTGAGCAACATCCGGTATGGCTCGCCCAAGGCGACCGACGAACAGGTGGTTACGGCTGCGAAGGAGGCTCACGCCCATCGCTTCATTACCGAGAAGCTCGCGGATGGGTACGAGACGATGGTAGGGCAAGGGGGGGATCGGCTGTCGGGCGGCCAGCGCCAGCGGATCGCTTTAGCTCGGGCGATGTTACGCGATCCGGAGATCCTGATTTTGGACGAGGCAACCAGTCAGATCGACATCGAAAGCGAACAGCTAATTCACAAGGCACTCGAAGAGTTTGTCCGCGATCGTACCGCGATCATGGTCACGCATCGCATGTCAACGCTCGCGCTGGCGGATCGAGTCGTTGTGATGGAAGCTGGCGAGATCATCGACGTGGGTAAGCACTCCGAGTTGCTAGAACGCTGCCAACTCTATGGCCGTTTGCACGACCTGCACTTCAAGCAGAGTGCGTGATCCCGCGTCAAGGCAACAACTGCCGCTCGCGCAAGTCCGCGGCAAGCCCATCGGCCGTCACGAAGTGGCTGGCGTGAAACCCAGCCGCACGAGCACCTTCGATGTTCTCGTCTCGATCATCGGTAAAGAAGATCGATTCGGCAGCGACCTCCGATAACAGAACAGCCTCGTCGTAAATGCGGCTGTTAGGCTTGAGCGAGCGTAGCTCAAAGCTCAAAGCGAAGACATCAAAGAGTTCTTCCACGAACGGATAGTTCCGTCGGACAAAGCTCCAGTGTGCATCGTTCGTGTTCGAGAGTATTCCGAGCCGCAGGCCGCTCGCGCGCAGTCCTTCGACGATCGGCAAGATCGACTCATTCATCTGGAAGATGTCCGAAGCGGCGTGGACGAGCGTTTCGAATTCTGGCGCCGCGCCGGTACGTTCGCAAAACGCCTCAAAGAACTGACGAGTCGTCAACTCGCCTTCTTCATATCGCAGGCTCAGACCGTCGGCGAAGACCGCGTCCCAAGCCTGCTGCTCCGTCACGCCAGCCACAACGGCCATCTGCCGTGCAGCACGCTCGTGGTCAAAGTGGAGGAGGACGTTCCCCAAATCGAAATAGATGAACTCGATCGCCATTACTTCTTGTAGGTCCACATCTCCGAGGTGGACAAGCCTGATTACATTCGGTGGATCAGACTCTAACTGCTCTTCAAGACCCTGATGCGAATGTCTTTGTACGACGCTTCCGCCGGTTTGCCACCGTGAATCTGCAAGCCAATGATTCCCGTTCTTGCCACGTCTTCTTTCTCCGTATAATTGACTGTTCGGAAGCCGTTCAGCCAGATCTGAATCCGATTCCCTTGGCAACGAATGACAAACTCATTCCAGTCGTCTGCCTTGAACGCTTTCTTGACACCCTCTTGTTCTCCAACAGCCAGGAACTTGCGGCGTCGTGATTCGTCGTACAAAGCTCCCCAGATGTTCTGTGTCGGCTGACCGCCCATATCGCATTGGTAACCACTTACTTCATGATGATCCGGGATCCGTTTGCTGCGGAATTGAATGCCCGCGTTTTTCCCTTCGCCAACAAGCTTCGCCTTCAACCGCAACTCGAAATCTCCGTACTCTTTCTTCGTACAAAGAAACTCGTTGTGCGGAATAGGTTCCTTCAACGTTCCCGCGACGATCGCCCCATCAACGACGTGAAAGATGTCGAGGTTGCCTTCCCAGCCGTCTAGGGTCTTCCCATCAAACAGGCTTGTGAAACCATCCTTGTCTGCGCCGTAGGCGGTCGCTGCGAAACAGATCGAGAGTGTCAGGAGTACTAGAGGGTGAAGTCGTTTCATGGCGTTTGGCTCGCAAGATCACGAAGAGAAAACCATCGTTGGCATCATCTTAGTTCCGCCGTACCCGATTGCCAACGAGGAGCGGTCTTTACGCAACTCCCGGAGAATGAAATACCCGTAGCTGAACTCGTGAGAGTTCTGACCCCGGAAGTCTTACGACTTCCGTTACAACTTTGCTGGTATGCCGTTTTCACTGCACTTTAGGGGATCACGCGGCGAGGGCAATCAGGTCCTGGAAGAGCATCGACAATTTGCGGTGTTTGGGGCCGTGCGGCAGAGCGGC
>PBSM01000102.1 GCA_002726245.1 Planctomycetaceae bacterium
GAATAGTGTTTTGCTAAATCAGACATAAAGAAACCATCATCAATACCATCGAAAATGCCAAACCAATAACATACTACCCACTAAACTGCGCGAGGAACCAACAGGATTAGACTTTTGCGAGGCTCTTCGAGGTTGATCAGCGGTAGTTCGTCTTCCTGTGCGTCGCGACTTCGCGCGATCAGATACTGCAAAGTTGCTTCCGGTGTTTCACGGAAGATGTGCAAGCGTTCGACGAGTGCATCGCTGTACTTCTCTCTTAATTCGCGTTGCGTTTTGATAGCAGCTTTATGCCGAGGATTGGACGGATCGATTTCATGAGGTGTGTGGCATGGGAAGCAACGCATTCGCTGCGACCAGACGGTGCGTACGAAGGAATCAACGACACGGCTCTTGCGCGCATGGCGAATGACAGCGTCGGGTCTTTCTGGACGTGCGCGCTCCTCCGCGGTGAGACCTGGCGCATCTCGTAGCTTCGGATCGTTACAGCAGGCCTCGATCCAACTAGCGAACGCCGCATACTCCGCTTGGCGAGTCTTCTCGTGGATGAGCCTCGCTCCCTTCTCAAGATCTTTGTCGCCCATTCGAATCAGGGTCAGGACCTTCGACTTCTCAGGATGCGCGAGATCGATCAATCCCTGGTCGCGCAGGGAGACAAACGTTTTCTCGTGTGACGGGAGAATGTAGTTCTTAAGATCGACAGCCGCCAAATGACACTGAATGCAACTGGAAGGCTGCGAGGACCGGAAGATCGGCATGATCCGTTGGTCGAACAACTCCAGCGGCGTGGGCTCGTCGTTCGAGTTTTCCTCAGCGATTCCGCTCGTTGGCACAGAGATCACAGTGAACATCGCCGCGAGAGCAATCCATGAAAGCCGGATCATTGACTCGCTCCAAATTCAAGAATAGGACTGGTTTCAGGACACGCCACGATTCTACCATCTTTACTGGGGAGTTGCCGATTGAGTTTCGCCACTATAACTCGTCGCCAACCTCGCCGTCGTAGAATGCTGATGGGAGGAGCAAGCATGCGGTTGTGGAAGGTCGAAAGCACGGTGCTGAACAGGCCTAACTTGATGGCCCGCGGGCCTTGCGTCATAGGCGACATCGATTGGGAATGGCGTGACGCTAAGCAATGATCTCGGTGATCGGGTGGCCGAAGTCGATCTCCAGCCGTTTGTGGCCGGGCACTTCGAGTCGGCGTGGGTCGAGACCAAGCTGACGCATTAGCGTGGCGTGGACGTCGGTCACATAGTGTGTGTGCTCCTCGGCATGAAAGCCGATCTCGTCGGTCGCGCCGTGCGCGATCCCGCCCTTGATTCCTCCACCGGCCATCCACACCGAGAAGCCAAACGGATGATGATCGCGGCCATCGCTGCCTTGCGAACCGGGAGTGCGTCCGAATTCTGTCGCGAAGACAACAATCGTCTCGTCGAGCAGACCGCGCTGTTTCAGATCCTGCAGGAGTCCGGCAACTGGTTTATCGACTTGCGCGGAGAGATTCGTGTGGTTCGCCTTGAGACCGCTATGCGCGTCCCACGCCCCGGCAGCACCCGCACCGTGCATGATCTGAATGAAGCGGACTCCTTGTTCCGCGAACCGCCGGGCGGCGAGCAGTTGCGTGGCGAACGGCTTCGTCTTTGCGTCGTTCATGCCATACAGGTCCAACGTTGCCTGCGTTTCGTTCTCGAAGTTCACGACGCGCGGCACAGCGGTTTGCATGCGGAATGCCAGCTCATACGATTTGATGCGTGCTTCGAGTGCCTGGTCGTCCGGATACTGATTTGATTTGAGGCGATTCAGGCGATTGATCAGATCAAACTCGATCTTCTGCTCGTCACGCGACAGGTCAACTTCGGGCTTGGCATAGGGCAGTGGATTATTCGGATCGATCGTCAGCTCAACGGGATCGTTGGCTGGCCCGAGGTAATGCCCCTCGCCGTGGTCAAAGAAGCGTGGTCCCATCGTGATAAACTGTGGCAGGCTGTTATTCATCGCCCCCAGACCGTACGTGAGCCACGCACCAATCGTGGGAAAGAAACCATCGAGCATGTGACGGCCTGATTGGAACTGGACCTGGGCACCGTGATTGTCGTCCGTCGTCCACATCGCGCGGATGATCGCGATATCGTCAACACAACCGCCGATGTGCGGAAAGAAATCGCTGATTTCGATCCCGCTTTCGCCGTACTTCTTGAATCCGGTTTGCAGTGGATACAAACGGTTGCGCTGGGTGTCCTGTTGAACCGCGACAACTCGCAGATTCTTCAAACGGTCGGGGTTTTGCACGTCCTTCCATTGTGTTTCAGCGATCGTCTTGCCAGCATGTTTCGTGAGGGCTGGCTTCGGATCGAAGCTTTCCACATGGCTCAGTCCACCGCGCATGAACAGCCAGATAACGTTCTTCGCCTTCGGAGCAAAGTGCGGATTGCCGTCGGGCGGTTGCCAGTCTCCGGTCGTTGCGGCCCGCGCGTCACGCTGGAGCAACGCGGCGAGGGCCACGCCTGCAATGCCGTTTCCACTATTCGTCAAGAAAGTGCGGCGGCCTATTTTGGAGTGCGGTGACTTGTCACCGCTTTCTTTTTCATACCACGTTGTCATTCCAACCACCTTCGGGTCAATTCAGCATTCTGAAAGGGAAAGCGGTGACAAGTCTCCGCACTCCAAAGTGAAGGGAAAGCGGTACCGAGTCACTGCACTGCAAAGACGTCAAAGTCATCTACTACCCGGATTTTGTCTGTTTTGAAACTGTATATCGTTTTGACTTGAGCGGGCGTTGTGGTGCGTTCAAACCACGCGGCGGAGCACCACCGGTACTGATTCGCGACCAGGACGAGACCGTGCTTCACGGCGTTTTGATGCACGTAATTCAAGCAAGCGAGATACGACTTCTCGAAAGTCAGTTCCGTTTCCCAGAAGTTGTACCACACTTGTCGTCCGGCCTCGTTGTCCCGGTCATTCACCTCTCGCGCAGCATCCGCATGGAGATGTGTGAGAAAGGGCTTCAGCGTCTTCGCGTCCTCGATTGCATGGCCGACGAAGTGATAGTGATTCGAGAAGACTGCCCACGCTTCCAATTGCCAGGAATACTGTTTCGCCTTGTGAAGCAACTCGGCTTCCAGCAAATCCAGAATACCAGCATCGCGAAAGAAGTGCTCTTTGTTCAATGTTCCCGCCGTGATGATGTACGTGCCCTTCCCACTGAGGCGATGGATCGGCGCGTGCGGCCAATCCTTGGAGTGCGGTGACTTGTCACCGCACTCCAAAGTTAGCGAATCGTGACGAAGTCGTTGTGGTTCAGTAGTACGTGTACGAGGTTTTCTCTCGCTCGAGGTTGAGGACTCGCATGCTCAAGTTTCTCTAGCGTGGCGACTGTCTGCTTGATCGCTGCGAGACACACGGCCGACTCTTCCGCGATCGGCGGGACTAACAAGACCGTCTCGAACGCGGCGGCAATGAACTGCTCGTTACTCGCCTCCCCAAGCTTCATTTCTAACTGTGCGGCAATCTTGCGTGACATGGTCAACGCCAGCTTGCTGTTCGCCAGCGCCAGGGCTTGTTGTGGCACGATACTCTCGGTGCGGCGGTAACACTGCACAATATCAGCATCGTCAAACATCGAGATGAGCTTCGCACGATCATCGCGCGAGTGAGTGAAGTAGAGACTGCGACGGAACACCGTGTCCTCGCTGGCTGGCGGGACCGTTGGGCCACCGAGCTTTGCATCAAGCACCCCGGCCAAGTGTAGCAAGCTGTCTCGCACGACCTGCGACTCCATTCGCAGCGGCTTGCGGCACCAGTAGTAGTCGTTGTCGGGATCGGCTTGTCGTGTCGATTCGTCGGCTGCCAGCAACGAAGAACGCAACTGATACGCTCGTGACGTCACGATCAGCCGGTGCAGATGCTTCATGCTCCAACCGTTTTCCATGAACTCGACCGCCAACCAATCAAGCAGCTCATGTTGCGGCGGTTGTTTCGTACGGAGACCAAAGTCCATCATCGACGCAACCAACGGTTGCCCAAAATGACGCAGCCAGATGTGATTGACTGCGACACGCGCGGCCAGCGGGTTGTCACGACTCGCAATCCATCGCGCAAGTGCAGTTCGCCGTCCTGTGCTGACCTTCGAGTACGGGCCATGCCTCGGCGTTGCTTCGTCGATCATGCCATTCGCAGCACGTTTCGAGACGTACAACGAGGTGTAAGTGTCCCCAGGTTCCTCCAGTTTCGCGGCAGCTTGATCTCGTGCTGCCCGTGCTGATGCCAGACTCTTTTCAGCCGCGGCCCGCTTGTCACTACCAGCCGCCGCGACTTCATACTCAGCTTTTGCGACTGCTTGTTCGGCCTGAGCAAATTCATAGCGTCGGGCGGCGAGTGCCGCGTCACGTACGAGGGCGGCTGTGTCGACGGATTCGTTCGCCTTGGCAAGGTCCGCCGCAAACGCAGATTGCAACGCCGGCGCATGGAGTTCGGCGGCCGGCAGTGATTTCTCGGCTGCAATCAGCGCGGCGCGCGCAACGTCAATGCTTGGAGGCGGTTTCGCAAGAACTAAGACAGCGTCCGGCGGCAGCTTCCGAATTTCGACCGAGTCAAACTCGACACTGGCGTCGTACGCGACCAGATCCAATCGACCCGCCTCTCGCTCGACGGACAACTCATAAGCGATGGCATGCTTGCCGTCGATGGCGACGTTCACCAACTTATTCTGCACGCGAATCGTCAACTCGTACGCTACATCCTTCTTAAACGGCTGATCGTTCTTCGCATCCCGCGGGTACGTGTAATTCGGGCTCATCCCGTGGGCGATCTGCACCTTGCTTCCGCTGACACTGAGATAGACAAACTTGTCGCGACTGCTCGTGGCGTCGAACCGGAAGCCGGCTGATCCCAAACCGGCTGCACTGGTAACCGTCAGCTTGCACGTTGCCAGGAAGTCGTTCGGATGCTCGGAGCGCGTACGATAGTACAGGCTGGTGAGTCCAGCTCCCGCTCGTCCTTGCACGAGTTTTCCATCCGTGTACTTCCATTCACCGGGGCCAGCCTCCCAAACATCCGGATTCGGTTTGTCAAAGTCATCACGCAAGACGAACTCGCCGACTGGAGCGGTTCGTGGCTTCTCGGACTTCCCCGCGGCAACACGCTCCGTGGCTTGCATCTGCTGCTTCGCGGCGTTAACCGATGTGCGGGCGGCTTCGATTCTCTTAGCGGCCGCGGCGAGATGGTCCGCGAGGGCGAAAGGCTGCAGCCCGGGAGCGTAGGCCTCGGCTGGTAGCGTGATCGGTTGGGGATTGAAATCACTCGCTGCCAGAACCGACGGTATGCCAGGCGCAATGATTTGGCTCTTATCGGGAGATTTCTCGTTGCCTCGCACGAACAAATAAGTTGGCGCGTCCGGCTCGTTGTCGAATGCCCGCGACAAGCCATTGCGGTCAAGATCGGTCTCGCCCGGCACAGGATCAACGCGGACTTGATGCGGCTCGAAGATCGCTCGCATCTGGTAGTAATCCGTTTGCGACAGCGGATCGTACTTGTGATCGTGGCACCGCGCGCAATTCAACGTCAGCCCCAGCAGCGCCTTGGAAGTATGTTCAACCGTTGAATCCAACCACGTTGTCCGATTGAACAGGAAGTAGTTGCGAGCCAGAAAGCCGGTTGCTCGTACCGTGTCAGGGTCGCTTGGTGCAATCTCATCGCCCGCCAACATTTCGACGACCATGCGGTCGTACGGCTTGTCTTCGTTGAGCGACTCAATAATCCAATCTCGCCAACGCCAGATGTGTTTCTGGCTGTAGCGGACCTGCGCACCCAAGCCGTACCAGTCGGAATATCGCCACACGTCCATCCAATGACGGCCCCAACGCTCGCCGTAGCCTGGATGTTTCAGCAGACGAGTAACCACCTTTTCGTAGGCGTCTTCGGCATCGTCCGCGAGAAACTCGTGCAGTTCTTCTCGCATCGGTGGCAAGCCGATTAGATCCAGATAGAGCCGCCGCAACAGAACGTGTTTCTCCGCCACTTCGAGCGGTACCAAACCATGACGCTCGTGTCCGGCTGCGAGAAAGGCATCGATTGGATTATGAGACCAGGCGGCGTTCTTCACCCCCGGCACTTCCGGGCGAACTGGCTTCTGGAACGACCAGTGCTGGCGAGGATCTGCGGGAGCCGGCTCGTCAGGTGCCTTCGCACCCTGGTCAATCCACATGCGGATTAATGCGATCTCGTCTGCTGTGAGCAAAGAGCCTTCATCCTGAGGCGGCATGCGTTCGTCTTCTTTAGCAGAGATCCTCGCGACGATGCGGCTCTTGTCGGCGCTGCCTGGCACAACCACTTGCCCACTGTCGCCGCCGGCCAGCATTAGCGCCCGCGTCTCCAGTCGCAACTCTGCCTGCTGCTTCAAGGCGCCATGGCACGAGTAGCACTTCGAGGCCAGCAGCGGTTTGACCTGACTGAGATAATCGATTTCATCGCCAAACGCGCGGCCCGCGATCGCACAGCCGATTAATGCTAAGACTGCCTGTAACCGCATCGCCATTCGACTCTCCGTCGGTAACAACTTCACTCCTCAACAACTATGTTACTATACCAGATCGCTCGGCTGTTTCGCACTTTCGCAGCCACGGTCGTTCGATCGGACTCCTCGCGAATAGAGTATCGGTCCCAACAGCCGCAGCCGCGACAAAACAGCCAGTACAACGTGGCCCGAGCAGCAAGTCAGGACGACGACGGCGAACAGACTTGAATCCTTCGTCGAACCGCCGTATGCGGACCCGCATGTACGGTGGTGTGGGGGCTGGGCGGGGAAACCCGCCCGGCTACCCGATTATTTTGCGTCTTCGGCGTGGAGTTCATCGAGCCACATCTGTCGAGTCTCACCGCGTTCATTCGCTTGCCATATCATACCGGATTCAACGTGCAGACACGACAACCAGCCGTTGCCGCACGCCCACGTATCAAGGCAGACAGCGTGACGATTGGGTACCGGAATCCCGGATTTTTGTGAGGTATGTCCGCAGATCATCGTTTTGCCCGATTCATGTCGTGGTGGATCATTGAATTGTTCCCAATACAGCATGAAGTCTGGTTGTTCGTTGAGCGGGATTTCAGGATAGGCGTTGGCGTGAACGAAAAAGTGGGTATCCGATTCAAAGTATGGCAACAAGCGATCCGTAAGGAATTGCCAATGATGATCGGGAACGTCCGCCATCGAACCGGGGTCACCGTCGAATGGGGCGTAGGATCGGAGTGTAGCTGCGCCACCGACCTCCATCCATTTTCGATACTCCGATTCGCTGTCGCGTGCATTGATCATCATGATGTCGTGGTTGCCGCGAAGCGGTACCAGATTGTGTGAACCATCAATGTGGATCAGCCAGTCAAGGACCGCGCAAGTGTTCGAGCCACGGTTGCAATAGTCGCCGAGTGTGACGATCACGTCGTCGTTCTGAAAACCAACGGCTTCACCGAGGCGACGAAGAGCGTCGAAGCAGCCGTGAATATCGCCGATTGCGAGGTGACGTGGCAACTGCGCCTCTTGAGCAAAATAACGTCCGGATCACCGGGCGGGAGTAAAGCCATGAACGCCAAAGATCTCTCGGAAGCGCCGAACAGCGTAGGCCGCTCCGGTTCACCGCTTGGTTCAAGTAAGCCGCTATCGCGGCGGGGTTGTGTGACTTCGCTATTGTAGCGAAGTATTTTTTGAAGTCGAGTTTGGCGCGGGCATCTTTTCTTGTTGTGTTTTTTCTTTCACCAACAAGGAGCTTTGGGATGTCACGTTCTGTTTACTTTACCGGACCGTTGTATGACCGCATGGCGGAAGATTTGCACTTGGGAGGCATGAGCCAGCGGACTCACTCGGGTTACTTACGGGCCGTGCGAAAGCTGGCGGACTACTGTGAGGCGTCGCCTGACAAGATCACGGAAAACCAACTACGGCAATTCTTTCTGCACATGAAGAATGAACTGAACTATGCGTACGGTACGCTGCGCGTGGCCTTCTCGGGAATCAAGTTCTTCTACACGCGAACTTGCAAGCGTGATTGGCGAACACTTCAGCAGATGAAGTTGCAAAACGTCAAGTCGTTGCCCGAAGTCATCACTCGCCGACAAGTCCTGCAGATCGTGGCGGCGGCCAACACGCAACGGATGGCGGTTTACTTCTGGACGGTCTACACACTCGGCTTACGGATGCAGGAAGGACTCAACTTGCAAGTCGGTGACATCGACTCCGAACGAGGCATGGTCCATATGCATCGAGGCAAAGGAGCCAAGGATCGCTACATTCCGTTGCCGACTTCGACAATCGAACTGCTGCGGCAATATTGGGTGACGCATCGGCATCGACGATGGCTGTTCCCCGCCGATGGTCGCGAGCATGGACTCAACAAGCGGACACTCAGCAAGAACGGCCCTTCGACCGCGACAACGCCGATGAGCCCCACGGCTGTGCAAGGTGCGATCAAGAAGATCACTCAGCAAATCGACTTTGGCAAAAAGGTCAGTTTACACACACTTCGTCATTCCTACGCGACCCACTTGCTGGAAGCAGGCGTCAGCTTAAAGGCGATTCAGAAGTACATGGGCCACAGCAGCCTGCAAACGACGATGGTCTATCTGCATCTGACAGAAGCTGCCGAAGTCGATGCGCGTCAAACGATCGAGCGGATGTTCCAAACGCCGACGATGAACTGGCGAAGTTGAGTCAAACGGTTCGATGCCTTCGGTTGCAGACGCCTTGCGCGAGCATGCACCGGAGTACTTGCAGCGGTTCGCCCAGCGCGTGCCCATTGGCCATCGCAAAGTCCTGGCGGCGATCACACGTTGTCGGACAGGGCAATTAGGTGGAATCCATTACCAATGTGGTGGCTGTGGTCGTGATCATTGGGTTGGTCGCTCGTGCGGCAATCGCCACTGCCCGACCTGTGGCCATGAGAAGTCGCAGTTGTGGTTAAGTAAACAGTCGGATCGCTTACTTCCGGTGCAGCACTTTATGGTGACTTTTACAGTGCCCGAGGCGCTGCGTAAGGTGCTGCGCCGTTCGCAACGCAACGGCTACAAGGCACTGTTCGATGCGGCGGCGGAATCGATCCGCGACGTGGCTCGCTGACTCGGGCGTTGCGTGGTTGCCAACTCGGTTACTTTGGTGTCTTGCATACGTGGGGTCGCGACCCGCTGGTCTATCCCCCCGTTCACTTCGTGGTTCCCGGTGGTGGCGTGAAAATCGACGAGCAAGGTCGAGCTGTCAGTTGGCAAGCCACCGCCGAGAACTTTTTGTTCCATCACGGCACGTTGGTCGAGGTGTACAAAGCCAAGTTGGCGGATCCGGCGAAAGTTGCAAGGGACGTGTCCCCCGCTTGATCTTATACCCGAGAAACTCGAAACCGTGACTAACGTGCACGATGCGAGTCTTGTCTCGATTC
>PBSM01000103.1 GCA_002726245.1 Planctomycetaceae bacterium
CAGCGACGAATGGGAAACCGGAATGAAATACCTCACCTTCCACAAGTAGAAACCCCGAAACCGATCTACTCGAATTTACAGAATGAGTGTTGCTTTATCAACACGAAATCATACACTTTCGTAGCGGTGATAGTCATCGCTGGCGGATGCGACCCCTTTTGCAGGGAAAGCAGTCATGGAAGGAAAATGTAACTGGTGCCATAAGCGATCCGAGGATATGGAGGTCAAGGAAATAACCTTCAAGTCCGGGGCCGAGGAGGTCAAGGTCTGTTGCCAGGGGTGCGAGGATCAACTGGTTGCCTTCTACAAATATGCGGAGTCACATATCTGGCATTTTTTCGTTGGACTATTGCTTGTTCCTGCGATCGGCGGTGCGGTCGCTGTCTGGCGAGAGGGCGTCGACAACGGGGCGCTTGGTTTCCTGATAATGGGTGTGGGCATGGGAGCCGCCATCATCAAGTATCCGTTTGTGACTCCCCAGACAGTGCAGATGCTGGGAATAAAAAAGGGGATCCTATTGGGTCGCATCATCGGTGCCCTGCTGGTGCTGACCGGCATTGTGCTGTTCGTGGTCTGCAACTGGTTCGTTTAGACAGGTGACGCGAGAAGTGTTGACGTGACTAGCCGCCATCGACTTTTGGGTTGAAAAACATCTCGTGTTAGACTGGAAGCTTTGCACTCAGCCGTGCTGACCACCTGCCGAATCCTCTGGCGGCCTTCAATTCCACGCGTATTCCTCATGTTCCAGTTTTGGCTCTGATCCGTCGGGGCGAAATGAGACGGTCGCTTCCGGGCCGCCACTGCCGCCCATGCGAAGCCGTATCCGGTTGTCGCGGTAGACGTAGATTACGCTGCGCCAGTGGATCGGATGGATGGGTGGCATGGGCTCCATGTCGCCCGAGGGCATGCGGAACTTGCGATCCGCAAGCTCCTGGTTGGCGAAGTCGGCGGCTAGTTTGCGAACCTGCGATTCATCGAGCAATTGAATGGAGGGCGTCTTCTTCTCGCCAAGGCGTTCGGGACTGGACGCATCACCGGTCGATTGCGTTTCTGATCGCATGTCAATCGACGCGGGATTGTCAAACGAACAAGAGCTGAGGAACACGCTCAGCGAAATCAAAACGGCGTATCGCGTAATCATGTGAAAATCCTGCCAAAACTTTGCGTTGGCCCTACAGGTAAGACGATCTTGCCTCGATCCGGTTTCTGGTGTACTGGTCCACCCCGAGTTTCGCGCATCGCCCATTCGGTCGCAACATCCAGTCAATTCTCGAGTTATGGTAGATCTCGAAGTTTCCTTTTTCGAGACCCTACGATGGCCAAAATACCCAAGATTGTGCTGCCCAAGAACTGGCCCGAGCACAGTCTCGCTCACGCTCTACGCGCTTGAGTTCCTCGCGAAGCTCGGCAACACTTCAACGTAAAGTTTGCTGACGCTCTTGGCATCGATGTCACGGCTGCGAAATGATGTTGGGTCCTTCGATCCGTGTGTGCACACGATCATGTTGCGGATGCGGGAGTAGTTGCTCCCTACGAAGGCAGAAGTCGAGAAAGCTACTCGCGGGCCTGCAGAGATTCTCTGTTAACTGGCAAGACGAGTTTTTCCCGCGATGACGAAACGGGCGTGAGTTAACAACGAACGAAGCATGTTCGTTAACTAGCGAGTCGTCTGTTTCGGAGTGGTTGCCCTCGATTTTGGGCAACCGAATGAGACGCGAAATCAGCAAGGCATGTTGAAGAAACAACTTCCGTTAAACGGTCGCGCGAGAGTTGTTTCGAGGAGAGTTGCCTTCGGGGAGCTCTATAAACAACGTCAAACTTGGCATTCCCGCGGATTAACACGCACGGCCGAGAGTTCCCGCTCTCGGCCATTCGCGTTTCTTGCCTGCGGGACAAGGGTTTGCGGCAATTCCGTCCGCGTCGTGACGATCATCACACGGTGGTCCATCCGATGATGCCAGCGCAGCACCCGTCTGCCGGAACTTTCTGCGA
Organism: Planctomycetaceae bacterium; assembly: GCA_002726245.1. Lineage (GTDB taxonomy): Bacteria > Planctomycetota > Planctomycetia > Pirellulales > Pirellulaceae > PBSM01. The sequence goes on from PBSM01000103.1 coordinate 1,993, forward strand.
TTCTCCCCTCGCATCCGCTTGATGCCTGCTAGCTCCTTAGCGTAAGTGTGTTGTCGTTAGCGGCGACTGGGAGCCTTTCGGCGACTCGCTGGCGTCAAGCGTTCTGAGGCACTAGATTACTTCGAGAACACGGTAATCTCTGGTGCGCTTATGAATCTGCGGACTGCGTTTCAGCTGGCGTCGCTGCTCGTCGTGTTTCTCTTGTCGGCGAGCAGCGCCGAAGAATGGCCCGCGTGGCGAGGGCCACGGGGTGACGGAACCAGTCTTGAACAGGAAGTGCCGACTCACTGGAACGCGACGGAGAATATCGCTTGGCAGGTGGAGATCCCTGGCGTTGGACACGCGTCGCCAATTGTATTCGGCGATTATCTATTCCTTGTCACGTGCATCGAGGAAACAAAGGACCGGGTGCTCCTGTGTCTGGAGCGTAAGACGGGAAGGACGCTCTGGCGGAGCGTAGTGATTCGCACCCCCCTCGAAGCGATCCACCAGCTGAACAGCAGAGCTTCCAGCACTCCGGCCACAGACGGAGAGTACGTGTACGTCTCGTTTCTCGAACCTGACGGATCGACGGTGCCGGCAGAAGTGGTTCGAATACGGAGTGGGGACCTGCGGGCTGACAACACGGGAAAGCCGGTCAATCCCGGTAGTATGTGTGTAGCGGCTTACGATATGAATGGCCAACGTCGGTGGATCGCGCGACCCGGTGAGTTCGCCAGCGTCTGGGGCTATTGTGCAAGTCCCATCGTGTTCGAGGACACAGTGATCATCAACGGCGATCACGATGGAGACGCGTACATCGTGGCTCTGGATCGCAGGACCGGAGAGACCGTTTGGAAAGTGGCTCGCGAGAATCGAATTCGTAGCCATTGTGTACCGCTGATTCGAAAGCTGGACGGCCGCATGCAGATGATGGTTGCCGGCAGCCACTCCATCGTCAGCTACAACCCGCGCTCCGATTCCAAGCACTGGTACACCGTGGGACCGCAAGGACGAGCCGTCGCGTCGCCCGTTTTCGCAGCTGGCCTGCTGCTGGTCAGCACGGCCCACCCAGATCGCGAATTCCTGGCGATTCGACCGGACGGTCATGACGACGTCACGGAAACGCACATCGCCTGGCGCAATGGCCAATCGGCCTCCTATGTTCCGTCACCGATTGCTGTCGCCGGCTACTTCCTGGCGGTGTCCGATGATGGAATTGCGAGCTGCTTTGATGCGGCCACCGGCAAACGACATTGGCGCCAACGGATCGGCAAACGACACAGTGCGGCACTTGTTACCGCTGGTGGGCTGGTGTACTTCCTGTCCGATGCGGGTGTGACAAGAGTTGTCCGACCTGGCGCACAATTCGAGCTAATCGCCGAGAACTCGGTCGGCCACCGCTGCTACGCTTCCCCGGCAATCAGCAATGGGCAGATCTTCCTGAGAAGCGAGAAGCACCTGTCGTGTATCGGCAAACGCAGAAACTAGTTCGCTCAAGAGTTGCCGCACGAACCTGAAAACCTTTTGTGGTGGTGAGTCATAGGCGGCGTGTTACCGACCTGACAGGCTGCCGCGTTTGAAACAAACCAGAAACACGAGGGTGACATGATGATGTGCAACGTACCAACATTCACACTGAGCGCATTCGCGCTGCGGTTGATCCTGATGTTCGCCGCAATACTTGTTCCGATGATCGCCACTGCTGCAGACCCGGTTGTGGTTGATGCCGGCGGGCCACCGATGAACTGCATCCTGTTCTTCGACGATTGGATGCTGCAGGCCCGCCAGGGACTTGATCGCATTCAGGGCAAACCGGTTTTGGTTTCAACTGTCAGCCCCGAGTTGCCGCGGCATCTTTCTAGGCTGGCGCTGGCCGACGCGGCTACTTCTCTGCACTTTGATGAGCGAGTTGGGAGGTATGCCATGTATGTGGACTGCTGGACCGCGGAACCGGAACGCAAGCGATTTTCCGTGCGGGTGGAGAGCGACGATCCTCACAAGTGGCCCGACCTCCTGGGCGAGCGGGCCGCCAAGGCCTTGCGGCTCCCCGGCGAGAATGTCGTTGTCGACGAGAGTGGAAAACCCCTCTATCGCTTCGTCATCACTCCGCTGGCGGGGACGCCTCTGGCCGATCGGGGCTATGTCGGGATATTCGAGCAGCGTATCGGCTTCTCCCCCGACGGCAGGAAATTCGAAATCATCCCCATGGCACCTTGGATAGCGCATACGGACGAGCCGGGCTTCGGAGTTGTTTACGATCCCTGGCGAAAGCGTCACATCATCTTCGACCGTATCTATGGCGTGGATCGCCGGGTGGGCCGGGTCTTCACGACCGACTTCAACTCATTCAGCTCGCCCGAGATTGTGCTCCAACCGGATGCCCAGGACCCCATTTGCCGCGAGTTCTACGGCATGAGTCCCGTCCGCTATGAAGACATATTCATAGGCTGCCTCTGGGTTTTCGATACGGAGCCCACCGAGAAACGAATCATGAAGATGCAGGGGTCCATCGGGACACAACTGGCTTACAGCTATGACGCAGAGCACTGGTACAGGGCGTTCCGTGGGCGCATGTTGTTCGCTCCACAGGCCGGCGGCATGATTTACGTTGGCAAGCCAGTTCGTACACATGATGACCGCCTGATCTTTGCCGCCATGGGCGCGGACGAAGGGCACCGTGACGTCGGGGACGAGGAGGTATCGGCCCGGAGGTTGCACTTCTACGAGCTGAGACTGGACGGCTATTCCTATTTGAAGACGCGAGCTCAACATGGATTGATTCGCAGCAAGGCTCTGGTGCCTGCGGGAGACGAGCTGAAGTTAAATGTACGCACCAATCGCAGCGGCTATGTCAAGGTGCAGGTTCTTGACGCGAGAACCTTCGATCCCATTCCACATTACACGCTGGATGATGCGATACCGATCACCGGCGATCACCTGTTCGCCAAGGTGCGATGGCGCAAGCGCGAAAACCTGGCGGAACTCAACGGACGGCCAGTCGTTCTAGAGGTGCACGTCAGAGAAGGGGAACTGTACGCTCTGCGAATACCCCACAAGGCCTTTTACACCGGGTGGCTCAGGCATCGGCTATGAGCGGATGTCTGGTTGGCAGGTGCGCGTGACGAAGCGCGTTGACCCGCGGGGACCGAATCGCAGATTCGCCGCAGAAACTCAGACGTTTCTCTCTACGCACGCTTGAACGATGCGAAACTTCATTCGCTGCTGGGCAAGCCGTGCGGCTCTACGTCATGGTGCAGGACGCCGACTAGTATGGGCTCCGATTTCGATAACGGAGAACTGGTCCCGCGCTGTTCGTTTCGCTCGGCTGTTGGAACGAAGCCGGATTCTCACTTGGTGAATTGGATTGCGTAGAGATCGGCATCCTTCAGTTCGATGCGCAGGAGCACAGGTTTTCCGGCGAGTTGGCGGAGGTCGGCGTCCGAATTCCACGAGACGACCTGGTTGACACCATCGGCCTTCAGGGGACGCAATCCTTCAGGCTAAGGCCGGGTAGCGTTTTATGGTTCGCGTCGAGCACCTCCACTTTCGTGTGACCGCTGTCTCGTATAACAACGTTCAGCATTAGTTGATCGCCCGAATAGATGAGCGATTTGGTGATGAGCTGACCGCGATCCTCACCTGCGTCGAGCGAAACAAACCCATCTCGCCGCAGCACTGTCAGATGGACGGCTCCCATCTTGGCGTCCGCATCCTCGTGGAGAGTGCGGTACTTGATGCCGGTGTGATAGAACCAAAGTTCATCGCCGCGCTCGACGGGCGCACTCGGTAGAAGCAGTTGGGTTCTGCCAAAATCCCCGGGTTTGGCGGGTGAGGGCCCGATGAACGGTTGGCGGGAGCCTAGTCGTGTCCAGGTTCTCAGGTCGCGACTACAAGCGAGTTGAATGAGATGAAAGCCGTCCGTGTTGTTGTCCGATTTTCCCGTCGCGTGATAAACCGCTGGCACCCCGATGTAGATTCCTTCTTAATAAAAGATGCCAAGATTGTAGATATCCGGGTTGTTGCTCACCGGTTGCTGTAGCGTTCGATTGGCCAAACGCGCAGCGATGTTTTTTCCGGCCAGCCGTTGGTCCTCCTGGTCAGCGTGGAACAGCACACCACTGTCTTTGCGGTTCATAAAGTCCTGGCTCGCCCAGATTCCATTCTGGCAGCCGAAGGGGCGCTTCGCTTTAAGGTCGCGATAAACGTCTTGTGCTTGCGATCATAGCTGAGATTGGATTCGTCCGAGGACGGCAACACCTTTGCGTTCAACAGCTTCCAGTTGATTCCATCGGGGCTGACCAGAGGTCGACAGTTGATAACGCCATAGAAACCCTTGAATCTGCGATCACGATCGGGATCATCCGGATCGTAGACAGGCCACTCGTCACCATCGACAACGGCAATGAAATTGTTTTCCCGCGAGCCATTGATTGTCCTCTGCCGCAGCACCGCTTTGATCCAGTGAACTCCGTCCTTGCTTTCCGCATAAGACGTCCCAGCCAGGCCGAAAACATTCGTGGAAGTGATCATCCACAGTTTGAACACCTTCCGCTGTTCATCCCACGCCGGCCCGCAACGGGTCTGCAGCGACATCTCCCACTACTGGTTCGGTTTGATCACGGCCCCGCGCTTGGCCGGCTGATGCATCGTTCGCTTCAGTCCGTCGATGCGATCGACGATGTAAACATCGAGAAACAGGTGCCGCTGCGAACCAATGTCAAGCGGCTCATTAGCCGTTGCCGACCACGGCCTCGCTACCAGCAGACACACACAAATCGAATACGTAGTTAATGAGGTGTTCATACCGTATCGTGTATTGCATTTCGGGTGAGCTCCCGCTCGGGCTTGGCGGGGTCACTATTTCAGTTCGCTGGGTAACTCCGTCAGCGGGACTAGTTCCAGGATGCCCGTCTGATGCCACTGCTTCTTTTGAACTTTGCCGAACTGGCGGTCGGCAAAGCGATATCCTGCGACATGTGCAGGCTAGAGATGGCCCTCCTTTGGCTTCTTCCAGCCGCTGCAAACGTGGCGCGTATCTGTGTAGTCAATCGCCGCTATTCGATTTGATTCTCTGTCAAAGAACAAGTCGATTGATTCTTTCACCGACCCAGTTACGCGCAAACCGAATACTGGCTTCTTATCGACGACGATATCTGAAATCGCATCGATCTTCGACTTGTCGTCAAGCGGGATGCGCAGGCTCCAGGCCCAGCAGAGCACGCGCACTTTGTCTTTGTTCCGTTTCTTTGCGCCAATCCATCAGCCTTTGTCCGAGAAAACTCGTCGCCAGTTGCGGTTGATCGGCCGGCTCGGTTTGTGTTGCATCGTGCCGGTGCTTCGACTGGTCCTTCCAGACCGAAACCCCGCCTTCCCGAACTGAAACGCCGACGTCGGCCCGCAGCCACACCTGCATCGCGTTGTTGTTGTGGGCCGGATTCGGCTCGCCACTGGGAAGTAGCACATCACCCGAAGCTTCTCCAATAGAAATAAGCAGGCTGGCGAAGGTCATCGCGATAAACGAATTGTTGTGCACTCTGACAGTGGCTTGTTTGATTTGCTGTGGCGGCGTCTGCGTGATGCGCACGTCGGTGCCAGCGACAACAGCGGTTTCGAGCCGCCCGATCACGACATCAGGCTTTGATGAAACCACTTGGCCGCTTCATCCTGAACGCGATTCTCGATACGTGCTACTTCGTTGGCCGACGAACGGGCAATTCCCAGTGCACGACCTCGAATGTTGGCGGACCATCGTAGAAACGCGCCCACGCAGTTCGCATCTTTCCGTCAGGCAACTGGATGTCGTTTTGCCAGGTCCCGAAGATTGTGGAATGCACTCCCAGAATAACGGAATGGTCCAGGTCCCAGGTCTTGCCGTCGTCTCGGCTGAACACACCCTTGACTCCAAACGGGAGCTCACTTCGACAACGATACGTACACAGGATGCGACCGTCGGCGAGACGGAGGAACTTGGCCTGCACGTCGCCGAAGGCCAACGCGAACCTCTCGCGTGACCAACTCAGTCCGCCGTCAGTCGACTCGATGAACGCCATCTTCTGGTTGATCTCGGCGTTGTGCTCGCCTAGACCCATGGGCGGAATCTCGCCCGTCACACTGTGAACGTGATCGCCGTTGACTCGCGCAGCCGCCAGGATGTGCGTGTCCGAGAGCGCCAGAAATGTCGACTCGGTGAAGAACGGTCGGGGCCTCATCCAGGTGCCGGAGACCTCTTTTCGTTCCGGCCACGTCAGGCCACCGTCGAATGAGCGAATTCGCCATGCCTTGGTGTTTTCGACGCCTTCGACTTCCGCGTAATTCCCGCTGGAGTTGAACATGGCGATGCTGCCGTCGGAAAACTGAATCAGATTCCGCGGGTAACTCAGCGAACGCAGGCCATAATCGATTTCGCTCCAGGTGACGCCCCCATCGGTGGAACGGTAAAGAGGCGAGTAAGGTGGTTGACCGGCGAATTGTGTTTTCAAGAGGACCGTCTTGTTGTCGTTGAGACACAGGATCGACTGCTCTTTGCCCAGCAGCATCGCATCGGTGCCATCAACCTTGGTCCAACTCGCGCCCTCATCGGCGCTGCGATAAATGCGGCTGTACCGCGGATTGGCCTCAATGTACGACGCAACCAACGATTCACCGTTCGGGAAACTATCCATCGCGCCTTTATAGTGGTCAGGCAGGTGCACCCGCTTGGCGCTCGACTTCTTCCAATAGGAGATGCGCTGAAGATTGCCGGTAAATCCCGTGCCCGCGTTGTGGTACTTTGCCCAAAGATACGGATCATTTAGCAGCGGCTTCTTATTGGGAGTAGGTCGAGCACGTGTGTCGCCTGGCAAACGCCAGCGAACAAGATGGACCACCGAATCCCCCTTGGGGTTGTCCGGGGACGACTGGCGATAAGCGCGAATGGAATGAGCGGTCAGAATGCTGCCATCCTCCAATTCGATAGAGACCGGATTCCCAGTGAATTCAGGCAGCGAGCCCGCCAAGTAGATCGGCTCGTCGGCGTTCCAGGTATTACCCCGATCGTCGCTGACCACCGCGAAGATGCCATTGGGCAACGCGTGCCGCGCGAAGGTGCACAGCAGTCGTTCGTCTTTGAGTGCAATCAAATGAGCTTCACTTTCGTTCTCTTCGAGAAACTCTGCTGGTTGCCTGTGTGAAGATCTCTGAAACTCCTCGCCCCAGTTCAAATTCGGGACGCTTGCCGGCTCGTTCTTGCTCTGCGTCCACGTCAAACCGTTGTCATTCGAGATCCACTTCGAGATGTGCTCTTCACGGTCGCAGCAAAAGGCGTACAGCGTGCCGTTGGCTTGCCGGTCGATCGCTGCCAGGCGTAAGCCTCGACCACCGATCTGAGACCGAGCCGCAGGCCTGCGCGTTTCGAAGTAGACGGGCAACGGATTCTCAACCATCGTGAACTTTGCTGCCTGCGCGGGAACAAGCCAAGTAAGAGTAACGGCGAATAGAATCGCGGGGATCAGTTGCTTGGCCGCTGAATTGCCGGGTGTGAGGTCGGTCATTCTTCCTCCAAGTCCCAAGTTACCGTCCCGTCAGCAAAACACCACAAGTTACCTGCGTAGTCGTGGATGAACAGCTTGTTGCCGGAAACTGCTGGAGCGGTCTTGATTGGTGTGCCGAGTCGATGTTCCCAGACAATGTCGCCCGCAAGGTTGATGGCACGGAGGGATGTGTCGTCGTGGCCGAAGAAGGCGTGGTCGCCTGCGACGATCGGTGTTGAGCTTCCGGCCATCGCTTGACGGCGCGAGCGGAGAAAGCGGTCAGCCTCTTGGGCGCACTTGACGGACTTGCGAGTCTCGCCTGTTGCGAGGTCGAAGATCTGCAGGTGCGTGCCGTTCACTAAAATCTGATCGCCCCAGACGACGGGAATCGCGTTTTGGTATCCGGCGTTGGCCGTACCCTTTTGCCAGATCAACTTGCCGGTCGATGCTTCGCGCACTCGGATGCCGGATGAACCGTTGTAAATCAGTTTGCCGTCCACGACGATCGGCGCGGATGTCGACCGCGAGGGCTCTTCGAATTTGTAGATCTCTTTTCCGTCGGGTAATTGAAGTGCGTTGCCTCCGCCGCGACGGACGCTGTACATGACGTCGTCGAAGACGGTTGCAAAGGACGCGTAGTAACCGACGTCACCTGTTAGTTGCGACAACTCTTTGCCTGTCGCGAGGTCCAACAGCCGTTGTGGCTTTTGCCAGTCGCTGACCAGCAGTCCAAACCGCGTTGGCACGGGCGGCGTGTTGTTGTTCGCCAGCGGGCGTCCATCCTGGTAGCTCGAATGCATGGGTTTGCTCCACAGCGACTGGCCTGTATTGGCGTCGTATGCCGCAACCCAACTCTCTCCCGTGATGGCGTACGCCACACTGTTGCGTACGGATACTGGTCCTCGGATATCACCGTGCGGTGAGTCCGCTTTCCAGATCTGTTTTCCGGTCGCGGCATCCAGACACAGAACGCCCGCACCGTGCGCGCCCGCGTTGGGGTTTCCAGCCGAAACGAAAACCTTGCCACCGGAAACAACAGGTGAATTGTGAAGTACATGGACACTGTCGGTGTGCGTTACCCACAACGGAAACAATGGCGGTGATGGCCCCGTTGCGATGTTTCGAGGCGGCTCGCCGGCAAGTATATAAGGCAACTCACTCGCATCGTTGGTCTCATCCGAACGCTCACGAGTTTGACTAGTAACTTCCACGTTCTGCGTTCGCTTCCACAACGCGCCGGTCACGTCGGTTGCTTCGAGGGCGCATTGCCAATTGCCTTTTTTGCCAGGAGCAAACTCGCCGTGCCACGACCAGTCGCCTTGCTGCAGAAGCGGCGTTGTCGTCACCTTGCCATCTGGCGAAGTCCAACGGCATACGACAGATTTCACGAGTAGCGACGTATCGTAGGCAAGCACGACCAAGGGTTGCCGACCCATCACGGTGTGTGGACCAGGCGCGACGACTCGCAATCGCTTGTACTGCCCTGCCACGCGCAGCTTCGACCGCACGCCTTCGGGTGACACGAATACCCAACGATACGTGCGAGAGTATGCGCCCCAGTCTTTGCCGCGGGCCGGGGCGCTGTTCAGCACCGGGATCCCATGTCGGCTGCCAGCCATCACGACGTGCCAATGGGCTCCGATCTGAGCGATCACGTTGATCCCTTCGGCTTTTCTCTGATCGAACCAGGCGGCGTCCAGCGGGTAGTGCGAAACCGCGATCACCGGCATCTTCGGCGGAAGCGCTTTGAGGTCCGCTTGCATCCAATCGCTTTGTCGCAGACGAGCCGCTGGTTTGAGGTAACCCGTCTCCGTCACGATTTGAATGAAATGCACGCCGCCGTAATCCCATGAATAGTACGGCGGACCGATACGTTGTTCGAAGTTGACCGTGCATCGCGGATCGAGACAATTCCCATCGTGCCCGCCGAACCCTTCATAAACAGGGATCTTCGACGAACCGCGAATGCGATCGTACATATCCCATTCAAATTGCGATCCGTTCATCGTCAGATCACCAGCCGTCGCCAGGAACGCCGGCTTTCCCAACGTCAATGAACGTGGCGCGGATGTGACTTGAGCGTAATCCTTCGCCGTCGGAATCATCTCCTCGATTCTGGTGAACTGGCTGTCGCTAGCGGTGATGAACCAGAACTCCCGCTTTGCGGAAGCTTCGTCACGAACGAATCCAAAGTCGGCAGAGTATTCCGTGCGGTCCTCGGCGAACGGTATGCGGACAAAGTAGTCGCCCGTCGGTTTGAATCCGGTCGGTCGCGTGGCGACAACAAACCGGTAATGCGGATTCTCGTCCATTCGCATTTGAAAGCTGTACGCCCCGTCGTCACCAGTGCGCGACACCCGTTCGCCGTTGCTGACCATAACGTTTGACAGCGCGGGTTCGTTATCATCGCGCCGGCCATTTCCATTGCCGTCCTCGTAGACATGTCCGCTCGCCTTCACCAGTCGCGGCCGAGCCAAACCCAGCGGCGGTTCACGCCGTGGCGGAATCGTGCGTTGCGCCTCGGCCAACTCCTTATCGTTGAAACCTCGCAGCAAGTCCATCGTCGTGTTCAGATCGGTGTCATCGATTGCATCTTGACCTTTGGCCAGGCAGGCAAGACCAAAACACAAAACGAAGAAGACTATTCTCATTGGCAAGTTGGGCATTGATGTCGAGTCTCACACTGGACTTGGTCGAGCAAAGGGCAATTCAGCCAAGCGTATGGTATAACCCGTTGCCATGCGGTTTCCAATTCGCGTCCTCAACTGGTCCCGCGGCTGAACCACCGATATCGAGAGCAAGTTGCTGGCGGCACTTCCCCGAATGTGGAAGGGCATCAAGATGCTCTCGATGCTGTTCTTCCCATAATTGCACGCCTGGAGACTTGTCAGAACAGGCATAACGGGAGGCCTCGACAATGAACATGCAATCAAGCAGACGAGTCACCGTGATTTTCCCCCAAGTGCTCGTTTGCCTGTGGGCGATCGGCGCCGTCAATGCCAGCGAGATGGAAGTTCCTGAAGTTCGCGTGACGAACATCCGCCGTGTTTTTCACAACGGCGAGCATAACGCTTTCACCGACCTCATTCGATTTTGCGATCGGTTCTATCTGACGGTTCGCAGTTGTCCCGACGAGCATGGCGTACATCCGACGTCATCGATCATCGTACTCGAAAGCGAAGACGCCCGCACGTGGAAGTTGGTGCAGCGCTTCCAAGTACCGAAACGGGATACACGCGACCCCAATTTCCTGGCCTTCCAAGGCAAGCTGTTCGTTTACACCGGTACGTGGTACTGCGGAGATTCTTCGCCCAAGGTTTACGAGTACACTTCACTTTATGGGAAGTTTTGAATTGCGCGCATAATTGGTATTAGCAAAAACGCGGCCCTCCGCGATGGTGTGATTGTTATGAGATCAC
>PBSM01000104.1 GCA_002726245.1 Planctomycetaceae bacterium
AGTAGCCGGGGGTGTAAACCCCCGGAAACGTTCTCACGACAGACACAAAGCCCCGGAGGGGCGACACGATCGATCAGACACCACACGGATGTCGCCCCTCCAGGGCTTTGGACGCGGTTTACCTTCCTTCCTGGGGCTTACGCCCCAAGCTACTACATGCCGCCGCTCCGCGGCTAAGACGCGTCCGCATTCAGGCCTCGGTCGCGCGGTTGCCGCCGCCTGAAATACGCACAAAATAACATTACTGTTCGGGTTAACGGCGTAAGTCGGGCACTCCGCCCGACAAAAGACGGCCAAGAGTGGCCATCCTACTTTCAAGTTTCGCAAACTGTACCACAACCTTCGTGGTAGACACATCGACTTATGCCGATATATCATCCGTGTGGCCGGTTGGCGCGTTTTGGAAGTCTTGGAGAGAAGTGAATGGCACTCAAAAGTGCTCGAATCGGTTGTCCTGAATTCCGTCAACAGTTACGAGCTGGCCGGCGCAGCTTTCTGAAGGCAGGTGGGCTCGGCGTGGCCGGGCTAACGCTGGCAGATCTGCTGCGCCACGAAGCTCACGCGGGCCCCAAGGCGAAGCAAGAAAACTCCGTCCTGATTTTGTGGATGCGTGGCGGACCATCTCAGCACGAAACTTGGGACCCGAAGCCTGACGCTCCCGTTGAATACCGTGGCGCGTTCGGCGCAACACAGACCAACGTGCCTGGAATTCAGATCGTCGATTTGCTGCCTCGCTGCGCAAAGATCATGGACAAATGGTCGATCATTCGCAGCCTACATCACGACAACGCCGGCCATTCCGCTGGTGATCAGATCCTGTTTACGGGATATAAGCCTGGCCCCGCGCCAGACAAGAACGTTTTTCCCAGTTGCGGGTCGATCGTCTCTGAGCAGCTAGGCCACTTGAGTCCCGGCCTCCCGACCTACGTGATGATCCCTCGACAAGTGCCAGGTACGGATTCGGCCTACCTCGGCGCTTCGCACAAGCCTTTCGAAACGATCATCGATCCCGCGAACGACGGACCGTTCAATCTTCAGAATTTCTCGATGGTTGAAGGAATTAGTGATAAACGTTTCGGTGATCGCAAAGAGCTGTTGCAGGGCTTCGATCGCTTTCGCGATGGTGTGGATAGCCAGATGGATGGCATCAGCAAGTTTCATCAGCAAGCCTATGGGATTCTCAGTTCCGATAAGGCTCGCGAAGCGTTCGATCTCGATGCAGAACGCGGTGACCTCCGCGAACGCTACGGTTTCATTCCGCGATACGATCCGATGGACCCGCGTCGATGCAGTGCGAACGCCTTCTGCCAGCGAGTCCTCTTGGGTCGCCGCCTGGTCGAGGCCGGAGTACGACTCGTCACGGTCGATTGCCGCTGGTGGGACACGCACGTCGAAGGTTTTGATTCGATGCGGAACGGCTTCCTGCCTCGCTGGGATCAATGCTATTCTGCGTTGATCGAAGACCTCGATCAGCGAGGTTTGTTGGAGACCACGTTGGTCGTCGCTTGGGGCGAATTCGGCCGGACGCCACGTGTGAACAAGGATCGTGGGCGCGATCACTATCCCAACGTCTTCAGTGCAGCGCTGGCTGGTGGCCCGGTCAAAGGTGGTCGGGTTGTCGGTTCGTCCGACGAAAAGGGAGCCTTCCCGAAGGACAATCCGAAGGCTCCGCAGGACGTGCTGGCAACGATCTATCAGCATCTCGGCATTGATACGCAGAAGCACTACTTCGATCATTCCGGCCGACCGAACATCACGCTGCCGTTCGGCGACCCTGTTCGGGAACTTGGATGAGCGTTGGAGCCCCGGCTTCAGCCGTTCTTTGCTGCATCTCGTCGCCCAAACGCCCGCAGATGTAACGCGTTGCTGTTATATACCGTGGCCGGTGAGAATCTGAGCATTTCGTTTAACCGCACGCCTCCGACTTGCGGTTAAACGAACGAAGCGCAAGATCTAGCCGGCTGGAGTATATCCAACGCGAGACTTCCACCCCAAACTGCTGTTATAATCAACGCGGCGCGGAACTGACGTTGTGATAAAGTGTCGCCGATGTTTCTGAAAATCTGCTATCGCTCGCTGTTACTAGCTGTCCTAATCGCAGCACGCACGGTTGCGGCTGACAAACCCGACGCGCCGGGGCTCCCGGCGAAGTCTCATGTGTACGTGACTGCCAACTTCCCACGGCATGTCGTGGCGGCGAAGATACGCCAACTCGACAACACTCCGGACAGCAATCCGCTCACGGACGCTGGTGCCACGCTTGGTCGCGTCCTGTTCTACGACAGGCAGCTTTCCAAGAACGATACGACGGCCTGTGCATCGTGCCATTTGCAAGAGAACGCGTTCACCGATCCGCGACAATTCAGCCGTGGGTTCGCGGACGGCAATACCATGCGAAATTCGATGAGTCTGGCGAATCTTCGTTTCACGAACGTCCGGGGCGAGCTTCCGGGTTTCTTCTGGGATGAAAGGGCGGCGACGCTGGAAGCTCAAGTTCTGATGCCGATCCAAGACAAAGTCGAAATGGGAATGGAGTTGCCAGAGCTCGAGGAGAAGCTGCGGAAGCTGCCTTACTATCCACCTCTGTTCCAGGCGGCGTTCGGCTCACCCAAGGTTACGAGCGAAGGAATCTCGAAAGCCGTTGCGCAGTTCATGCGGTCGATGGTCTCGTTTGATTCGCGATTTGATCGCGCCGCGGTCGAAGCGGACGGTGATGACTATTCGATGGACTTCGCTGCCTTTACCCCGGAAGAGAATCTTGGGAAGAAGTTGTTCATCGAGGGGGTGAGTGGAGTCGCGGAGATCGGTTGTGCGCATTGTCACGTTCCGCCGACGTTTGCGATGCCGAAGTCGTTCAACATCGGACTCGACTTCTATTATGTCGATCAAGGTCTCGGTGCCCGAGACGTTCCATCGAACGATCCGTTCACGACGAGCAACGACGGCAAGTTTAGAGCACCATCGTTGCGGAACATCGCCCTCACCGCTCCGTACATGCACGATGGACGTTTCGAGACGTTAGAGCAAGTCATCCAGCATTACAGTAGTGGCGTGCATCCACACGTCAATGTCGCCCTGGCTCTCGACGCGACGGAAGACGGTGACAAACTGGCTACATCCGGCTTCGTCTTGGCCGACTCGGAACGGGCTGCGTTGGTGGCGTTTTTGAAGACATTGACCGACGACAAGTTCATTCATGACCCTCGCTTTGCCGATCCCTTCGTGAGACTAGCCGACTGACTCCGATCTGTGGAAAGGATTTTCTCATGCTACGACTGATCGTTTCTCTCGCGATCTGCCTGATACTCGCATCACGTTCCGCGATAGCAGACGAAACGGTCGCTGCAAAGCAATACAAGGCGTTGCTTGATGAGTACGAGCAAGAGGGCGGTGTACGTACGTTTGCGAAGCGTTTTCTGGCGCTGGCCGAAGAGCATTGGAAAGACCCCGCGGCGACGGATGCCCTGATGTGGGTTGTGAAGAAGGTCCGTGGACGGGCGGATACAACACGCGCACTCGAACTTTTGGCGGCGAATCATTTGGACTGTAAGAAACTAGGGGCTGCCAGTGTCGATGTGGCGAGGTCTCGCTCACTAGCAGCCGAGAAACTGTTGCGCGCGGCGTTAGCGAAGAGCCCGCACGTGGAGGTCCGAGCACAAGCTTGCTACTACCTGGCACTGCTGCTCGACAGTGAAGCAGGCATCACCGAGCAGTTGAAGGCCTCGCCTGATCTGGCTCCCCGAGTTCTGCAGTATTACGGTGCAGATTACGGGAAACATTTGTCATCTCTTGATAGCGGCGAACTCGCGGAGGAGCGTGAGCAAGTCTATGAGACGCTACTCAAGTCATTCGGCAATGTCGAAACGGAAGACGCCACGCTCGGCAAGATCGCCGAGAAGGCTTTGTTCGCGATCCGTCATCTAGCGGTCGGTAAAGTTGCACCAGAGATCCAAGGCGAGGATATTCGCGGAAACGAACTGAAGCTAAGCGACTACCGCGGCAAAGTCGTGATGATATCGTTCTGGGGGGACTGGTGAGGCCCATGCCGGGAACTTTACCCGCACGAGCGGTCGCTCGTGAAACGACTCGCAGGAAAGCCGTTCACCATGCTTGGTGTGAATAGCGACGAAGATCGTGAAGCGGCAAAGAAATCGCTCGTCAGGGAACAGCTCACGTGGCCGAATTGGTGGGACGATGGGCGCATCGACGGACCGATTCACACCACGTGGCAAGTCTTGGAACGGCCTGCGATTCACATCCTCGATGGGAAAGGGGTGATTCGCTACAAAAACATCCTGCCCAAGGATGTTGACGAGGCGATCGATGGCCTGCTCGAGGAGTTAGCGAAAGCGACTCCCTGAGGTTCCGGCTCGAAGTGTCTGCATCACACGTTAGACCTCCTGTGTGTACAATGGGCACTTTCCCAAGATTCACGAGAGGTCGATCTGCGCATGATTCGGAAATACTTAGCTAGACAAACTGCGAGGGTGTGTTGCGCTCTAGTCGCTGCCGTCGCAGGGTTGGCGGCATTCACCATTCAACCGGCCTTCGCAGCAACGCTGGAAGAACAACTGGTGGCCGAGTCGCCGCAGGACTTGGCCCAGGCCGCGAGAGAGCTTGGCGATGCGAAGCGAGGAGCAATTCTGTTCTATCAGCCGTATATGGCTTGCACAAAGTGTCACGTCAACGGAAGGCCGGCGACACTGGGGCCAGACTTGACGAAGTCGGAGGAGCCTCGCTCTGATCTGCATCTTATCGAATCTGTGCTCACTCCTTCCAGGGTGATACGCAAAGGCTTCGATTCCGTCACGGTCGTGACGACTGACGGAAAGCAACTTGTGGGAGTCGTCACCAAGGATGCTGACAAGCATCTGATGTTGCGCGAAGCGACTGGCAACACACGACAGATCACACTTCCCCGCGACACGATTGACGAAGTCCTGAAGAATACTCAGTCGATCATGCCGGCAGGCCAAGTGAATCAACTGGCGAGCCGGCAGCAGTTTCTCGACTTAACACGTTACTTGATGGAGATCTCCGAGCACGGACTCCAGCGGGCTCGCGAGTTGGAGCCGCCACCGTCCGCCTATGCCGCGCGTCCGCTACCGGAGTATGAGAAAGAGATCGACCATGCGGGAATGATTCGCGATCTGAACGGCGACAGTCTCAAACGAGGCGCGGCGATCTATAACCGGCTGTGCATCAACTGCCACGGCACGCACGACCGTCCGGGCTCACTTCCAACTTCACTGCGGTTCGCCACTGGCAAGTTCAAGAACGGCGCCGATCCGTACACGATGTACCGGACGCTGACGCGTGGCTTTGGCATGATGGTGCCGCAAATGTGGATGGTGCCTCAGCAGAAGTATGATGTGATTCATTACATTCGCGAAGCGTATCTGAAAGAACACAATCCAACTCAGTACTTCGCCTTCAACAAAGACTACCTAGCCAATTTGCCGAAGGGCACAACCCGCGGCCCCGCGCCTTCGAACATTGTGCCATGGGAGCAGATGGATTACGGCCACAATCTTGTCGCGACTTACGAAATCGGCAGCGATGGGACGAACTTCGCTTATAAAGGGAACGCGATCCGTCTCGATCCAGGGCCGGGCGGTGTGTCGCAAGGCCGCTACTGGATGATCTTCGACTACGACACGCTGCGCATGGCGGCTGCGTGGACTGGGAAGGGCTTCATCGATTGGCACGGCATCAACTTTAACGGCGGCCACAACATTCACCCTCGCATTGTCGGCGACCTTCAACTCGTCAATCCGACTGGGCCTGGATGGGCAAATCCGGATGATGGCAGTTGGAAGGATCCACGATTTCTCGGTCGCGATGACCGAGCCTACGGGCCACTTCCTCGCGACTGGGCCCATTACAAGGGAATGTATTACCACGGCCAGCAGGTTGTCATCGAATACACCGTCGGCCAGACGGACGTTCTCGAAATGCCCCGTGTCCAACTGTCTGGCGAGACGCCTGTGTTCACCCGCACGTTTGATATGGGCTCGCGAGATAAGGAGCTCACGCTCGTTGTTGCCAGGCACGGCGCGGACCCTGCAGACTTGGTGTTAGAACCTCTCGCCGGATCGACGCACGCTCTGGTACTACGAACGCGAGTCGATCACGATGACAAACAGACAACAGAAGCAAAGCAGTTGACATTCGATGGTTCAACTCGCGTGGAGCTCGCCAAGCCCGACGGATTGCGGATGCAGAACCAAGACTACTCGATCGCCGCGCGCATCAAGACGACAAAGGGCGGCGCGATCTTTACCAAGACGGCAAGGCAGGCTGAGTGGGTGCCTGACGGTAAGACATTCTTCGTTCGTGGCGGAAGACTCTGCTTCGATGTCGGATGGGTTGGTGTGGTGCAGTCTCAGAAGCCCGTCGCGGACAGTAAGTGGCATGATGTCGCGATGACCTTCGATCATGAAAGCAGTGTCGTGCAGTTGTTCGTCGATGGCAGGAGAGACAACCAGAAGCAACTGAAAGCGAAATTAAAAGTGAAGGATCACGTCGCTCGTATCGGCTACGGCGCGTCCAACTTTCCCGGCCCACAGACCTTCTTTGGCGGTGAGATCGAGGATGTGCGATTCTACGATCGCGTCTTAGCGCCGGAGGAGGTTCGGGATTTGAGGGAGGTCGATGACGGGTTGGTTGGACGCTGGGCGTTCAAGGACTCGGCTATGACTTCTGTAGCTGATCTGTCGGGAGAGGGACACAGCGGGACGGCTGTGATCGGCCCGAATACTGCATCCCACCGCGCCGACGGCCCGCTCGTCGCTGGGATCTCCGGCGACGCGGGTGAAGTGCGATGGAAAACAAGCGACGCCGGCGATCTCTTGTTGACGATTCCTGTTGGCAATGAAGCGGCTCGCTTTACTCTCTGGATGGCGCGCGCCGACGATCGCGAATCGATCAGCCAGATCGTGGGAGCGTTCGGCGGTGAGGGTCCGGCGGAGTTGGCTTCACTCACGCAAGGCGGGCCCGCGAGGTTTCCGCAAACGCTGACAACCGCTCCGATCATCGGTCGCGATGACGGTCCCTTTGCGGTGGACGTCATAACGCATCCCGTTGAGAATCCTTGGTTTTGCCGCGCGAGACTGACAGGCTTTGATTTCTTTTCCGACGGCGATCGTGCAGCGGTCTGCGCATGGGATGGAAGCGTCTGGCTTGTTACTGGCTTGTCGAGTCTGACTCCAGGCGGATCGCTCTCGCAGCCACCTGAGCTTACATGGCGCCGCATCGCCTCGGGGCTATTCCAACCGCTTGGGTTGAAGATTATCGATGGCAAGATGTATGTCACGTGTCGCGATCAGATCTGCATCTTGCATGATCTGAACGGCGATGGCGAGATCGACTACTTCGAGAACTTTAACAACGACCATCAGGTCACCGACCACTTCCATGAGTTCGCGATGGGCTTGCAGACAGATGCTGACGGTAACTTCTACTACGCTAAGTCAGCTCGGCATGCCTTGACGGCGCTCGTCCCGCATCACGGCACTTTATTGCGTGTGAGCCGCGATGGCTCCCGAACTGACATTGTGGCTGCAGGCTTTCGGGCAGCGAATGGCGTCTGCCTGAATCCTGATGGGACGTTCATCGTCACCGACCAGGAAGGTCACTGGAATCCGAAGAACCGTATCAATTGGGTCAGTGAAGGGGGGTTCTATGGAAACATGTTCGGCTATCACAATGTAACCGACTCGTCAGACGAAGCGATGGAGCAACCTTTGTGTTGGGTTACGAATGCGTTCGACCGTTCGCCGGCGGAACTGTTGTGGGCCGACAGTCCTGGTTGGGGGCCGCTGGAAGGGACTCTGCTGAATCTCTCTTACGGCTATGGTAAGGTCTACGTTGTGCCCCATGAGCGAATTAACGGGCAGGCGCAAGGCGGTATGTGCCAACTGCCGATTCCGCAGTTCCCGACAGGCGTGATGCGGGGCCGCTTTCATCCAAAGGACCACCAGCTTTATGCCTGCGGGATGTTTGCTTGGGCCGGTAATCAACAACAGCCCGGCGGCTTCTACCGGATTCGCTACACCGGCCAACCCGTCCACTTGCCGGTCGGATTGCAAGCGCGCTCGAAGGGGATGGAGCTTCGGTTCTCGGGAACACTCGACGCCGCGACGGCCAAGGATGTCGATCGATACTCGGTCAAGGTCTGGTCGTTGAAACGAACGGCCGACTACGGGTCGAAGCATTACGACGAGCGTTTTCTCAAAGTCGCTGCGGCTACTTTGGCGAGCGACGGCCGGACGCTGTTGCTTGAGATTCCGGAAATCGCCCCGACATGGTGCATGGAGATCAAGTACTCCCTCGCGTCATCAGACGGAGCACCCTTCGAAGGGGTGATTCACAACACAATCCACGCGCTCGGCGATTGAATGATCGCGGAATTCGACGTGCCGGGGCGGATCGGATCGCCGCAAACTACTTGGCAGCTTTGTGCTTCGACAGGCAGTACAGCTTGGAGGTTGTGTGCACCAACAGCTTACCTCGACTCAGGCCGACGCTGCCCGATAGCGGTCGTTCACCGTGGACCAATCGATGTGGTCCATGAAGTTCTCGACATATTCGGCTTTACGGTTGTGGTAGTCGATGTAGAAGGCGTGTTCGTAAACATCGATGACGACCAACGGCGTGGCCATCCAGAGCAGTCCCATTGCATGTTCGTCGCTGACGACGTTGTAGAGTTTTCCATTGACCGGATGATATGTCAGCATGGCCCATCCACCAGCAGTTTTGCACTTGCCTGAAAGTCGTCGGCCCATTAGTCGAGTGAGCCAAACCGCTTTTCGATGGCTGACCGCACGTCGGCCTTGGGATCGGGCAACTTGGGAACAAGGCCATCGAAATACAATTCGTGCAGGACGACGCTATTCCCGTTGCTCTGCGGATGGCAGTGTGAGACAACTCGGTGCTGCTATGGCGAATGCTTGAAGCGGCCGATTTATGTCTGTAGAATGTGCCACTCTCACCCTTTTTCACGGAGCCTTCCACGATGAGCGACAACCAGTATCCCATTTGTCCCGAGTGTGATGACGTCTCTCGCCGCGATTTTGTCAAGGTGGCCGGTAGGGCAGCAATCGTGGCCGGCGTTTTGCCTCTGTTTGCAACTCCCCGGAGCGCGCTGTCGGCCCCCACCTCAAAGAGCAAAGCGGAAACAACCGTCAAGCGACTCTATGACGTGCTGAGCGATGACCAGAAGAAAGCGGTCTGCATGCCGTATGACCACGAAAAGCGGAAGACGCTCAACCCCAACTGGTTGATCACTCCACAAAAACTCGGCAGCGATTTCTACACCGACGAGCAGCGAAAGATCATCGACACGGTTGTTCGCGATGTCAGTAGTGAAGACGGCTACGAACGCTTCAAGCGGCAGATGGCGGCAGACCGACCCGGTGGATTTGGAGACTACTCGATTGCCATCTTCGGTGTTCCCGGCAGCGGCCAGTTCGAGTGGGTGTTGACCGGCCGACATCTGACGCTACGAGCCGACGGCGACAGCGTCAAGAACATGGCCTTCGGCGGACCAGTTGTCTACGGTCACGGTGCCAGCGACCCGGCCAAAAACCTGTTCCACTTCCATACGAAAGCGGCCGACGCTGTTTTCAAGGCCATGGACACTAAACAGCGGGAGAAGGCACTCCTGCCCAAAGCTCCGCCCGAAGGACGCGTGCCGATCCGCGGCAAAGACGCTAGGTTTCCTGGCGTGGCCGTTAGTGAACTCTCGGCCGACCAAAAGGAACTGGTCGAGACGACCATCAAGATTATGCTGTCGCAATACCGTCAGCAAGACGTCGATGAAGTGATCGCGGTGCTGAAGGCGGGCGGCGGTCTTGAGCAACTGCACATGGCCTTCTACGAGCAAGGAGACCTGAAGAGCGACAACGTGTGGGACATCTGGCGGGTGGAAGGTCCGACGTTCGTGTGGCACTTCCGTGGCGCTCCGCACGTGCACACGTACATCAACATCGGCCTGGAACAGCCGACCTAACCAGCCGCAGTTTTTAGTTAAGAATCGAAGACCTGGGACGGAGAGTGTCGGTTGACGATTCACTGGGCCTGCAGCCGCCCCAATTACTTCGCTTGAAGCTTCTGAAACACCATTCGAGTGAACTTCAGGTTGCGGTAACTGACGGGCCCGTGATCACCCTGTAGCAGGATCGGGCCCTTCGCGTGTTCTTTGCCCGTCAGTCCGCCGGGTGTGGGGCCCTTCATCTCCACGTTTTCGTGAATGGTTTCACCATTGAGCGAGACTTTCACGAATCGTGCTTTGCGGATCACTTGATTGGAGTCGAAGCGAGGCGCCTCGAAATCAATGACCAACTTTTGCCATTCGCCCGGCTGCTTCGCCGCGTTGACGCGAGACGGCGCAGCTCCGTAGATCGCTCCGATGTCCGACGGCCGCGGTTTCTTAATCCCCAAACTGTCGAAAACCTGCACCTCCTACTCGCCTTGAACATAGACGCCCGAGTTCGAGCCTTTCGGCACCATGACTTCAATCTCGATCCGTCCAGTCCCGTGCTGGAGCTCGCTGTAAATATCGATCCCGCGACCACGATCCGTGTTCCCCTTGTCGTTGATCAACTCCGTGCCGCTTGCGACGACAAACTTCGCAGGATCGTCCGGCTGCAGCTTCGCGCCGCCCACCTTCCAATAGCTGTCCGCCGGTTTACCCTTGACGTTCCATCCGGACAGGTCTTTACCGTTAAACGGTTCGGCAGTGCGATCGTCGGCGGCTGCAGTGACGGACAAGACAAGACAAGACAAATCGACGCAAGAATAACAGTCTTCATGATGAAGTCCTCGAATAGGGGGAAACGCGAAATTGAGGAGAAGCGTCACGCAATGCGACTGCCTCTTGCACAACAACGACAACCGCAACCTACCGGCGAGAGTGCGAAGAAACAAGCCAACCGCGCAAGGGACGACCGCTATCATGTCTTGGGTTAGCACGACGAGGCGCGTTTCGTGTTAAGATGCCTAGTTATTGCCGCGGCTTTCAATAACTGACAATCATTTAGTTATGGAGAATGCTCATGACCGCGCTCGTAAACAAAACGCGTCGCGATTTTTTGCTGGGCACCGCTACGGCCACGGCCGCTGCTTCCTTGGCCACCGTAGTACCAGCCCGCGTGCTCGGTCGCGAGGGCAGCATTGCGCCAAGCGAGAAAATCGCACTGGGAATCATCGGCATCGGTCCTCGTTGCACTTACGATCTGAAGGCCATGCTGAAGTTTTCCGACGTGCGGTGTGTTGCCATCGCCGACGTGCAAGCCAAGCGGCGCGAGGCAGGCAAGTCGCTCGTCGATGAGCATTACGGCAATGGCGACTGCGTCCTTTTTCGAGACTTCCGCGAGCTGCTCGATCGTAAGGAAATCGATGCCGTTCTCGTGGCGACGGGCGACCGCTGGCACGCGGCGGCATCCATGCTGGCGGCCAAGGCGGGTAAAGATGTTTACAGCGAAAAGCCGTGTGGCATTACTATCGCCGCTTGTCAGGAACTGGCCGACACACTGCACAAGGAGAATCGCGTTTTCCAAGCAGGCACGCAGCGCCGCAGCGTACCGAATTTTCAGAAGGCGGTTGAGCTGGCGCATAGCGGGAAGCTCGGCAAACTCCACACACTGCACGCGTCGGTCTACGTACCAGTGCTCGACAACACATGGCTCCCCGCTCAACCGACTCCGCTGCGCGATGTGGTTGACTGGAACCTCTGGCT
This sequence comes from Planctomycetaceae bacterium, assembly GCA_002726245.1. Classification (GTDB taxonomy): domain Bacteria; phylum Planctomycetota; class Planctomycetia; order Pirellulales; family Pirellulaceae; genus PBSM01. The sequence continues at coordinate 11,741 of PBSM01000104.1, forward strand.
TGGTCCAGCACCGTGGCGTCCGTTTAACCAGAAGTACGTCGATGGCCGTTGGCGAGGCCAATGGGACTTCGATTCTGGTGCGAGGTTGCTCGATTGGGGCGCACACACGGTCGACCTTTGCCAATGGGCCAATCAGGCTGACGACACGATGCCCATCGAATACGAACCGTCCGAGAAGGACATCGTTTGCCGCTACGCAAACGGTGTGAAACTCGTGATCGACTTCCTCGGGCAACCGTTCGGTGATCGCTCACCGCATTACATCACAAGGCTCGGTACCTGTCCGGTGCGTTTCGTCGGCGATGAGGGCTGGGTCGAAACTGGTGACGAAGGTGAAATCGTGGCCAAACCGGAATCGCTTCAGAAATCGCTGCCAGACGCGTCGAAGCGGGTGCGCGGTCTCGATGTCTCCGCTCACTCGCGTAACTTCTTTGATTGCATCCGCTCGCGAGGTACGACCGCGGCCAATCCGGACGTCATGCGGCGGTCCCACATCGCCTGCCACGCGGCGGCTATCGCTTGGATTCTCCAGCGCAAGCTGAAGCTTGATCCGGTGAAGGAAGAGTTCGTCGGTGACGATGAAGCGAACCACCTCCGCTCTCGCGCGGCCCGCGATTGGACGGCATGAAGGCATCCACGAACAGAACGACTGCCGGCGGAGGGCAAGGTTGTAACGAGCCTCTTCACAGAGCCGACGGTCGGAAGTGATCCCACGATTCACGCCTTGCACTTGGCAACGGAGTGGTTTGAACAAAGAATCCGCGGATTGATGCCAGACATGCCGTTCTGTCCGACATCGCCACGATGAACTACGCGACATGCCCCGTTTCGAGAAAGAAGAGCCGAGCTGCACGGGACCAACGAATCGAGAGTTGTTCCAACGCATCTGGAGCCTCAGTTGGCCCATCGTCGTTTACAACGTCTTGGAGATGGCGGTCGGGTTCGTCGATTTTCTCATGGTCCGTCCGTTCGGTCCGGCGGCGACGGCCGCGATGGGCCTCAGTCGCCAAGTGACCTTTCTGGTCGAAGGAGCTGCGATTGCCATTGCCACGGGCGTGATCACGCTGGTTAGCCAGGGTGTTGGCGCGCGTGCTATGGATCAGGCGAATAGCGTTGTTCGACAAAGCGTATATCTCGTGCTGATATTGGGATTGCCAACGGCACTGATCGGCTACTGGTTCAGTCGTCCCTTGCTGCTTGGCATGAATGCCGACGCCGGGACGCTGGCGTACGGCGCGCCTTACTTGCAAGTGTACTTTTCGGGCATGGTCTTCTTGTGGGGTAACGTGGTCGGCACCGCAATCTTTCGAGGCCAGGGCGACGTGAAGACTCCGCTCAAACTGGCGTTGGGAATCAACCTTCTGAACGTCGTGGCCAACTACGTGTTCATTTTCGGTGCGGGTCCAGTGCCGGCATTTGAAGTCCAAGGCGCGGCGATGGGTACGGTGCTTGCCCGAGCTTGCGCGGCGCTGTTGTATTTGGGGCTTCTGCTGCGCAGTGATCCCGGAAGCGGGCTGCGCTCGCCAGGTCTTGCTCAACTTCGACTGGGTGGAGATGAGATGCAGCCAAACCGTACTCGTTGGGGATTTGATTTGCAGATGATTGCCAGGATCTTGCGCATCGGAGTTCCCATGGCCCTGGCTAGTCTATTGCGGAACGGTTCCCGGCTGGTGTTTTTGGCGATCGTCGGCGCGACGACTTTGGGAGTTTCGTTTCACGCGGCGATTGGCATCGGATTGCAGGTGCGATTGCTCAGCATTTTGCCGGCGGTTGCCTTTCAGATCGCCACGGCGACTCTCGTGGGTCAGGCGATTGGTCGCGGAGATTATCGAGAAGCGGAAGCTTTGGGACGCCGCAGCGTCCAGTTATTAGCACTGATCATGGTGCTGGTCGTTCTGATGATCATGGTATTTGCTGGTCCGTTGGTGGGGTTGCTAGTCGATTCGTCAGAAGCCGCCGAGTTTGCAGCCACGGTCCTGCGTTGGTTCGCCGTGGCGCAGCTATTCAGCGCGCTGAGCATCGGCACGCAGGGCGCGTTGATGGGCGCGGGAGACACTGCGCCCACCCTACGTTACACGCTCGTGTCGCAGTGGTTGGTGATGCTGCCACTGGTCTATGTCTTGTTGTACGCCGGTTGGGTTCCCGGCGGTCCGCTGTTGGCCTGGACCGTGGCGCCAGCGATCTCACTGCTTCTCACCCAACTGCGCTGGCGCGGAGGAAGATGGAAAGCCGTTTGCGTGTGACGCCGAACTCGGATGTGTCGCATCACTTTGCGGTTCGGACCCAACACCAAGTGCCAGTGATGAGGCACCCAACTGAAAGCACACCAATTGCACCTCGTAACGCTCAAGCCCTTCGGCGAGAATTCGCTCGAACGCTTCGTAGTCGGCTTGTTTGCGGAGAATCCGGGCACGGGAGTTCCTTCGATTCAGGGCCTGGAACAGCCTGCCTACCTGATCGGCTCGCGGCGTTCGCGGTGGTCCAATTGGAGTGCGTTGTGCTTCCAGGTATACTCCAGGCATTGCATTGAGGGCGCCGAGGCGCACCTTATTCCAACAAACATATCATTCGAGAAGCCAGGATCCTACGATCGAGTACGGGAGCTACCATGTCTGAAGCCACACCTGACGTCGCGAAACTACATGACGCAGTTCTCACTGGGGATGCCACGATGGCGGTTGAGGTGACACAGGCGGCGCTTGCGGCGGGAATCGACCCACAGGAGTTGGTGACCGGCCAAATGATCCCGGCGATGGATGAAGTCGGTCGGCGATTCGAGAATGGCGAATACTTCGTTCCCGAATTACTGATCGCCGCGCGGGCGATGAAAGGCTCCTTGGAACTGTTGCGGCCGTTACTAGCCGAACGAGGAATCGAGCCGGTCGGCCGCGTGGTGATCGGCACGGTCAAAGGCGATCTGCACGACATCGGCAAAGGACTGGTGGCGTCGATGCTCGAAGGCGGCGGGTTCGAAGTGATCGACTTGGGAGTCAACGTCCCACCCGAGAAGTTTGTGTCCCACGCCAAGGAGAGCCGTGCCGGCGTCATCGCCGTTTCAGCCTTGTTGACGACGACCATGACCGGAATGAAAGCGGTCGTGGATGCAGTCCGCGAAGCCGGCCTGGAGGAGCAGTGCAAAGTGATGATCGGCGGTGCGCCGGTAACGCAGCAATACGCTGATTCGATCGGCGCCGCCGGTTATAGCAGCAACGCCAGCGCCGCCGTCGCCCTGGCCCGCGGACTTTGCGCCGCTTAGTTTGACAGCGCCACTCTGGCGTCGATCACGAGAATAAGCGGGTAAGGGAGTGGATGGAGGTCCACTCCCTTACCCGCTTATGGCGAGCAAAGTAGCGCCGTCCAATAGTTGGCCTCCCCGAAAGCTCGTTTCTCGGTCACGCGAGCAATTCATCGACAACACGCGTCGGCTCGACGCCGATCAGCCGCTGGTCGAGTCCCTGGAAGGGGAAGACGAAACGGTTGGCGTCAAAGCCTAGCAGGTGCAGGATCGTGTGATGCAGATCGTGAACGTGAACGCGTTGATCGACGACATTGAAGCCGAACTCATCGCTGACTCCATGGCTCACACCACCTTTGACGCCGCCGCCGGCCAGCCACATTGTGAATGCGTTGGGGTGATGGTCTCGACCGTCGGTACTCCCCTGGACCATCGGAGTCCTCCCGAACTCGCCCCCCCAGACGACAAGCGTTTCATTGAGCAAGCCTCGTTGCTTCAGGTCCTTGATCAGTGCCGCGCAGGCTTGCTCGGTATCTTCGCAGTTCTTTTTCAGATCGCGAACCAACCCCCCGTGTTGGTCCCATGATTCATGAAACAACTCGACGAACCTGACGCCTCGTTCCACGAGACGGCGGGCGAGAAGACAATTGACTGCGAACGATGGCTCGCCCGGCTTCGCCCCGTACATATCCAAAATGCCCTGAGGTTCCTGCGAGAGATCCGTCAGTTCCGGAGCGCTGGATTGCATGCGATACGCCATTTCGAACGAGTTGATTCGCGTGGCGATCTCCGGGTCACCGACGGCCTCGAGTTTCATCCGATTGAGTCGGTTGATGGCGTCCAGCGAATCTCGCTGTACCTGATCGTCCACGCCAGACGGATTGGACAGGTAGAGAACCGGATCGCCCGTGCTGCGGAACGTGACTCCCTGATAGACGGTCGGCAGGAAGCCGCTGCCCCAGTTGGCATTGCCGCCGCTGGGTCCTTTCTTGCCCGAGTTGAACACGACAAACGCCGGCAGGTCTCGTGACTCACTGCCGAGGCCGTAGACCGTCCACGCACCGAGGCTTGGCTTTCCGAACTGCTGTGTTCCGGTACTCATAAAGATCTGCGCCGGGGCATGGTTGAACGCGTCGGTAACCATCGACTTGACGATCGCGATGTCATCCACCATCTCTGCCATGTTCGGCAACAATTCGGAAAGTTCGGCCCCGCACTGGCCGTGCTTTGCAAACTTGAATTTGGGTCCGAGCAAAGTCGAACTTGGCTTGATGAACGCAGCCCGGTAGTCCTTGATCAATTCAGGCGGCGGCAACGTCCCATCGAACTTGGCCAACATCGGCTTGTGGTCGAATAACTCTAGATGGCTCGGTCCACCTCCCATGAATAATTGGATCACGCTCTTGGCCCGACCCGGGAAATGCAGTCGCTGGGGAGCAAGCAGATCGGTTGCGGCCGCGCTCTCCTCGCGCAGCAGATCACCCAGCGCAATCGCTCCGAGGCCAATGCCGCACTGTTGCAGGAACCAGCGGCGCGACGTAGTTAGCTGCTTCTTCATCTTTCTGTCCTTCATTTTTCTGTCCGCTCTCTTCCGTCTTATTCCCGACAGAAAGATAAAGGACAGAAATATGGGATGTCATTCTTTCGTGATGGTCTCGTCCAGGTTCAGGATGATGCGGCTGACGACGGTCCAGGCCGCGAGTTCGGCGCGTGTGACGCCGTCCGTCTCCGGCGCGTCGCCGCCGAAGATCTCGGATGGATTGGACTCGCCCCCGTTGAGCCGTTTCACCTGCTGATGCAGAACATCTAGCAACACTTTTGCCTCATCGTTCGTCGGCCGACGCGCAACGCAACAGCGGAAGACAAGCGCCAATCGATCCTCGTCGCGGTCTCCACCTTCTGTGACAGCTCGCCGAGCAAGTGCGTGTGCGCACTCGACGAACAACGGCTCATTCAGTGTGGTCAGCGCTTGTAACGGCGTATTGGAACGAGAGCGACGAACGGTCGAGAACTCGCCACTCGGGGCGTCAAACGTCTGTAAGGCGGGATAGGGTACGGATCGAAAACGAAACGTGTACAACGCACGCCGGTACTTTTCCGCGTCCGTTTCATAGGCCCAGTGCTTCGGGCCGTAGCTTGCTGGACGCTGAAACAGGAATTCAGGCGCGGGCGGATAAACACTTCTCCCGCCAACCTTCTTGTTGAGCAAGCCGCTCGCTGCGAGAAAGATATCCCGCACGATTTCCGCATCGACACGAAAACGGGGGCCGCATGAAAGCAATCGGTTGCCGGGATCTATTTGAGACCGGGAGACAGGGAGAGAGGGAGATGGGGAGATGGCTTCAGATTGTTCTCCCCCTCTCCGTGTCTCCCCCTCTTTCCCTCTTGCCGACGTCTGTTGGTAAGTGTTGGACATCACGATCAACCGATGAAGGTGCTTCAGGCTCCAGCCGTTATCCATCAGTTCGACGGCCAGCCAGTCGAGGAGTTGCGGATGTGATGGAGTTCCTCCCTGCGATCCAAGATCCTCGGCGGTTTCAACGATTCCAGTGCCGAAATAGGCTTGCCAGACACGGTTGACAATGGAGCGAGCTGTCGTCGGCGATCGACGGTCCACTATCCAGCGGGCGAAATGCAAGCGGTCATGCTTTTCATTCGTGGGCAGCGAATGCAGAAAGCCAGGGGCGCCTGGATCTACTTTCTCGGTGGGCTTGAGGAAGTCGCCCCTGGCAAGCATGTGAGTCGGGCGCAGGACGTCGCGCTGCTGCAACACAAACTGAGTCGTTCCTTCAGGCTGCATTTTCCAAAGAGCCGCGATCTGGCTATTTGCGTCTTTGAAGTCTGCGACGGCCGATCGCCAGTAGCTGAATACCGCTTGCTGTTGTGCGTCTGTGCGCTGATCCGCGGTGACATTGAGCAGCTTCCGAACGTGAGATGGCAACGGATCGGCAGCCGTTTCGCCGGCAGTTGCCGAGAGGCGGAAGCGGCCGAGGTTCATTGTCTCGTTGTTATCGCTGTTCGAGCCACCCTGACGTTGCACCAGAGTGAACGTCAGCTTCGTCCCTCCTGGAAAGGCAACATTGCGATCCGCTACGAAGACCGCCTTGCGCGGCAGATTGCGGCGTCCCGGTCCAGCATCGATTCCCCACGCTGTGTCGTTGTCACCATCGATAGCATACTCGACCGATCCCGTAACTCCCGCGCTCTTGCCGCTGTCATCGACGAAAGGCTTTCCGAGTTGAGTCCGCTCGTTGCTGAAGTCGGCCGTCGCACGGACGATTTTCACGGTCACCTTCTGCTTCGGATCGCCGACGCTTTCTGCTTGCACCTTGAACTCGGTCAGAGCGAACTGACCGTCGAACGCGCGCCCTGGCCCTCCGGCGGGCAAGTTTGGATGATTCAGCACCCCCAAGCGAAACGAACGGATCTCGCGAAGATCGGACGTCACCGAGAAGTGAGCGTCGAAGCGAGTCGGCGCATAGCCTTGAGCCAGCAACGAACCGTCTCCTTGAGGGAAGTAACGTTGACTCGTGTCGTCGGTATTCTCGACAGGCAACATGGTCCATGTTGGTTGATCCTCGCGGACCGAGGCTTCCCATTCGGCCATTCGCTTCGACCAGTCAGCATTCTCCGCGCGAATACGCTGCTCGATCTCAGAAACCTGCCTCCGGATGTCGTCGCGTCGCTCTTGCTGCTCTCGCGTATAGACAGTCGGCTGGGCTTCGTGGCTGTTGTTGAGGAACGCGAACATCTGGTAATAGTCGCGTTTAGTAAACGGATCGTACTTGTGGCTGTGGCATTGTCCGCATTGGACCGCGAACCCCAGAATCGCTTTGCCAACCGTATCCATGCGATCAAACATGGCTTGCATGCGAAACTCCTCTGGATCGATGCCACCTTCTTCGTTGAGCATGGAATTGCGGAGGAATCCCGTCGCGACGATTTGATCCTGCGTCGCATTGGGCAACAGGTCGCCAGCGATCTGTTCCACGATGAACTGGTCGTAAGGCAAGTCGCGATTGAGCGCATTGATGACCCAATCGCGGTAGAACCACACTTCGCGTGGCTTGTCTTTTTCAAAACCATCCGAATCGGCGTATCGCGCCGCGTCGAGCCAGATCCGTCCCCAACGTTCACCGTAGTGGGGCGACTTGAGCAGCCGGAGCACTTGTTTTTCGTAAGCGTCTGGTCTCTCGTCCGCGAGAAAAGCGTCGATCTCTTCGAGGGTTGGCGGCAGTCCGATCAAGTCGAGGCTCAGTCGCCGCAGCAGCGTTACACGATTTGCCTGCGGCGATGGACTGATGCCTTCCTTTTGAAGCCGGCGGAGCACAAACGCATCGATCGGATTGTTGACCCACTCTGACTGTTCGACCTGTGGCACTTCGGGCCGCACCGGCGCGACAAACGCCCAGTGAAGGGACCAATCTGCTCCCTGTTTGATCCATCGCCTTACGAGATCTACTTCATCCGGAGTCAGTCGCTCTTGCCCCGAATCGGGTGGGGGCATCACGAGGTCTTCGTCTTCCGTCGTTAGCCTCGCGATCATCTCACTGGCATCTGGATTGCCCGGTTTGACAACGAACGAGCCATCACGATCACGAGTTGCATCGTCGCGCACGTCCAGTCGCAACTCGGCCTCACGGACCCCTTCGTCAGGCCCGTGACAGAGAAAACAGCGATCCGCGAGAAGCGGCAGAACCTCGCGGTTGTAGATAACTTTGTCTTGCTCCGCGGCTGACGCCGTCGCTGCCCAAATGGCATAGAAGCACGCGATAGCGATGTGCCCGACGCGAACAGTGCCGAGTTGCATTTGTTGATCCTCGTGTGACCGTTGTGTGTCTGTCTGTGTGCCGCTGGCGGGAACATAAAGTGCCGACCGCCCGATATGTTATTCTAATTCAAAGCTAATTCACTAGCTCTGCTGGTGAGAATTACGACGACTTTGCAATCGTCCTGACTCAGTTTATGAATCGAACGGTTTGGAAAGCCCTACTCTTGCTTAAACGGATGTCGCGATGCCAGCAAGCAGATGCTCAACAACGTCCTTCGCGGAATAACTGTCGTCGTCGGGCGTGGGCAGAAAACTCGCGATGCTGCGAACGTCGTCGCCACTTGTCACAAGCGGCTTCTCCAATGTGCCGGCTTCCCGGACTTGTCCCAGACCTACATTGGCGAGTAAGCCGTTACAAACACACTTCCGCCCGCAAGTGTCCGCTTCGTTGCCTCCCTTCCGAACGTAGGCTTCGATTTCCTCGGCTGGGCAGCGCCACGCCAATGATCCGTCAGGTCGCTTGTACGCTTGGCGAAGGAAACCGAGATCACATATGCGAGCGCGTTCGCCATTCGATGCGTCTTCCGACATCGAACCGAATAATCCGAGTACCTTGAATGGAAAGCCCGCAGGCGACGCACGCGGGTCCGTCCGAACTTCCACGGTGCCAGCACGGACCATCGCAAGGACTTGCCGCTTAATGTCGGCTTGCAACCCGGATTCCTCACAGAATGCAAAAGCAGTTCCTACTTGAACGCCGCTGGCTCCCAGCTCGAGCGCTTCGCTGAGCCGCTGCGAAGTACCGTAGGACCCGGCGATCCAGAACGGCAGTCCAATCGATCGGATGACTTCCAGGTCCGGCACATCTCGATCACCGTAGATCGGCTCGCCGCAGTCGTTCAATTGCATCGTCCCTCGTGGCGGCGCGTTATGTCCACCAGCCGTCGGCCCTTCCACGACGAACCCATCCACTCGGCCATTAGATTTTCGCGACAGCATCGTGGCCAGTGCTGGCGAAGCGATGATCGCCAGAAACTTCGGCCGTTTCAGCCCGGCGACTTTGCCGTGTGTGAATACTGCTGGGTCGAAACGCGTGACGAAGTTATCTTCTCGATCCGCACCGCACACATTCAAGGACATCTCGACCGGATTGACCTGACTTAGTCGATCCAGGATACCGGGAATTGATCGCGGAATCCCCGCACCCATCAAGACGTAATCGACGTCCGCCAACATCGCGCCGAACAGCGATGCGAGCGTCGGAACTTGGATCTTCTCCAAGTAGTTGATTCCGACCAATCCGTCGTGCCCTTCCTTTGCGAGATGGACCTCGACATAATTCGAGACAACCAGCAGTTCAAGTTGACGCTGCGAGGGCGCCATACTCGGCATTGGACAAGAGATAAACTGTTCTTCAGGTGCTTTCCCTCCCGGAATGAAATAGCGATTCAGAATCGAATCGACCATCCCAGGGAAAGGAAAATCGGCCATCGCGCGACGCATAGCTCCGCCCGGATCCCCAAGTTGCAGCCGCCTGCACAAGACCACATCCAAAGCCGTCCCAGAAACAACGCCCAATTGGCCCATTTGCGATACTGCTCGTGCCAGTGGCCATGCGGAAACGGCTGCTCCCATTCCACCTTGAATGATGACCGGATCGGTGCTGGAGATCATGATCCTGCTCCTTCGATTACGAAGAACTTCGACGCCAGTTCCCCAAAGACGCAACAAGTGGACGTCAACAGAGTCAAGGTGTGCAAGTGCAGTTTACCAGGATGGCTCGAGACGGAAGTACCGAAGAAGTAACGGTTGTGTCACAGAATTGTAACCATTGTGCGTAAAGTGCAAAAACCCAATCAAGCGTCAAGCGGATCAACTTCCCCCTTTTTGCGAGGAAATCTAGCAACGAGAGAGTTTTGCACTTTTGTGGAGGAGCGATAGGTGTCACAACCAGGACTGACATCGTTGTCAGCCTTCAAGTGTATCGAGGAGAGTGAGATGACAAAGCGAGCTGACATTCAGTGTTTCCTCAATTGTGGCTTTCTGGTTTTGCTAACCGCTTGCCTAGTATTTGCCGAAGAGCCGGCGGAAACTCTGTTTGACGGAAACACCTTAGACGGTTGGACCGCCGTTCCGCCCGAGACAGCCCAGGATTGGTCGGTGCGCGATGGCGTTATTCACGCGCACGGGAGCGCGAATCGCTTGGCTTATCTTGTGTGGAAAGATCACAAACTGACCGACTTCGAACTGCAGTTCAGCTATCGCATGTTGACCGACGGCAATACGGGCGTCGAGATTCGCGCCCAGCCAGACGCGTCCGGCAAGCGTCCGTTCGAGGGCTACCACGCCGACTTCGGTCATGTTGGCATTGGCCCAAACATTCTTGGCGCGTGGGATTTTCACTTCGCCACGCGAAAGGAACACCCTTGTCCACGCGGTACGCTACTATTGATCGATGTCGATGAAGCCGCGCACCACAGTAGGCTCGACAAGCCACTCACCGTGCAGGACATCCGGAAGCGTGATTGGAATGAAGTCCGTATCATCGCACGAGGGAATCACTTTCAATTCTTCATCAACAGGCAATTGGCATCGGAGTTCACCGATAACGCGAAGCAGGGGCGTCTGGAACACGGTGCCATCGGGCTGCAGCTCCACGATCGCGGAATGCAGGTCGATTTCAAAGACCTGCGACTGAAGCGTCTTGCCGCTCGCGGCGAGTAAGGCACATGCGGGTTTTTGATGTACCATCGTACAAGACGCCCAGCTTGAAAAAAAGCAAAGGTCCTGCCGGGTAGTGTCCTAATTTGACCGGATCAGGCCGACTTGGGGTAGCCGAACCAGATCCGCGAATTCTCTCTTGCCTACTTCTTAGGCACCTGCCTTCGCGCTGGTCACAGACTTGATCGCAATTGCAATCAACTTGACCCAACCAACAACTGCCACGCCAAACACGACTGGGATCAGTACAAATCCACAGAGGACGTCGCGACATTAAGAACATCATAAATACTGTCGCCATTCCAATCGCGATCGAAACGGTAGAAACAGAAACAGAGTCCAGACAGCACGCCGAACATTGAAAGCAGCGAAACTTTGGGCGACCCATGAGCCCTGCACCAGAGTTCAATGGCTGCAACTGACCCAAGAATTAAGAACATGGCAAAACAAACATCGATCAACAGCGTCGGCAACCAATCCCGGAACGCCCAGAACGATAGCTCGACCCACCAATACTTGCACGGGACCGGCTAGCCAACCCAACCCGACCAATACATGGGAACAAAGTTGATAAGGATCAGCGACAAACAAACTGTGACGAGACCGCACCACGATGCGGCATGGAGAGGTAGGCGACGCATAAGCGTCATTGTAGCGAGTCTGGCCTTCGGGGATTGCGCCGCCATCGCCTCGTCAAATAGCCTCTCGAAATCCCAAAGCGAGTTGGTGATACCGGCGGCCATCGCGGCTGGCAAACGATAGCGACCGCTGTTGCCGGGCCGTCTCGTTCGCCACACAAAGTTGTAGTAGGCCATGAAGAACGAGCAGGCCGCTTTCAGGTTGGCCAACTTCTTCGAGAAGCCGAGGCCGAGTCGCGTGAATCGCTTCATCAGGACGCGGTTCGTGAGATTCCAGCGCTCGACATGGCTTGTGCATATCGTTCGTTCTTCGTTCTCCCGTATGTTGACGATCCCGTGCCGCTCAGCTACTACTTCTGGTTCTTCGGCTACGTCGCCAAGCTGCCGTATGAACGGGAGGTCGAATGGCCAACCGTTGACGCGAGATCCGGTGCAACCTAGCGCTCAAACGACGTGTTGCACCACCTTGCAGCAGTTGTTCGTTCAAACGCAAGTTTGAGCCTTACTTCGCAGCCTTCCGAAGTTCGCTGAACTCGTCGTCGCTGATCTCGCGATCCTCATACTCAAAGTCGTCGCTCAAGACAAACTGCGGAATCACTGACTTGACCACGTGGCGATACCCGACATGCACACAACTCGGCAAGTAGACGCGCTTGATGAAAGGATCTGCCGGCTGGCGCATAACGGCAATCCCTCGGCAGCCTACCAATCAAGTAGAGCAGGCTGCCGTATGAGAAGTACCGTTGCTTCAGACGTGAGATCGCAAACCCATGGCCAGTTTCCCAAGCTGACCGACTTTATGCTGGAGCCGATTTTTTGGCTGCCGTGTGGACCAGGACGTATGCCGTAACGCTGGATCGACTACCAGCCCGTTGCCCGGATTCGCCGCGCCGTACCTGCAGGGGATCAGGCGTGCTGCGCGACCGCTCCATTTCCGTTGGGTGTGCTGCCGAACGGGAGGTGTTAACCGCCGGCTTTCTTTAACGACGTTTGTCTTTTGGTGAGTGGCGAAGAAAACGTCCGCAACAACCACTCGTTCCGAAGAACGACCGTCCGAAGCATCCTCTGCCTCAGTCCTGTCGCTCTCCGTTTGGCGATGGGGAGATTTGGAAGCGCAAAAAGAAACCCCGGACGAATCCAGGGTTTCGATCGTGGCGCAAGGGGAATTGGCATACCTCCGGACCACAATGTTTCGAGTTGTTTTCCGACGGTATGCCATGCCCTGATTCTATGCTGGGTAGCGGCATCGTCAACATCAACTGTTGCGCCGAAGTCGTCTGACGCTTTCTCAGTACCCATCGCGTTTCTGGGACTCACATCAGCGGACTGCTACAGTGCCGGGATGCCAAGCGAGCGGGACAAGGCGAATCGGTGGTGGTGTTTTGACACCCGAGACCTATTTATGCTAATGGCCCTCGTTGCAGTGCTCGTTACAGTCACGCAGGCAATACACCAGATTTGGCAACCGCCGTACATTATCGACCTGGTGTTTGTTCTACCGATTGCAGACGCTGTAATTGGCGGACTCGCCAAGCAGTTCTGGGGATTGCTCGTAGGAGCGTTTGCAGGCGGGGTGTTGGGAATCGCTGCGCTAATGGTAGCTTCTACATGTTTCCAGTGCATTACTTCGGTTGAGAGACGATGACCTCCCAGCACGACAAGGCGAAGCGGTGGCAGTTCGGGATTGGCAGACTCATAGGCAGCACTGCCCTGTTCGGCTTGACGTTCGCAACTATGCACGTATTTCAAGATGAGAAGACGAAGGTTGTCGTCTTCCCGACCATGCTCGGAGCCGCAGTGGGGCTATTGGTGAGTGGTCGTCCTGGCCTCATTGTTGGAATGCTTGTCGGATGGATGTACGCTATTCTCTTCTACCATTGGACGTACCACTCATGACGCGCATTATTCAGCCAACCAAGGCGAAGCGGTGCGGACGAGGTTCTCGGTCAGGACGCTGGCGATCTTGATCACCCTCGTCTGCTGCTACGCCCTGATAGCAAGCACCCTGCCCACTTCCCGGGCACCGAAACTTTCTCGGCTCAAAACGACCAACTGAATTCAAATTAGGACACTACCTCCTGCCGCGACCCCTACTAAACGAGACTTAGCCCGCGGAGATGGCTATCATAATGGCAAACCGGATAGGGGGCACTCCGCCGACAAAATCGAAAGGGATCGACATGGACCGACGAACTTTCATGCAAAGTGCCGCGGCGACCGCCGCGCTGACAGGTCTCGCAAGTGCGCAGAACCGTTCGCCCAACGATCGCGTTACCGTCTGCGTGATGGGAGTGCGTGGGCGCGGCGGCAATCTACTGAACAACTTCGCGTCGTTGGCTGATGTTGACGTGAAGTACGTCTGCGATATCGACGAAAACGTACTCGGGTCGCGAGTCGAACAAACCGAAGCGAAAACAGGGCGCAAGCCACAAGGCATTGCCGACTATCGACGTGCACTCGATGACAAAAACGTTGACGCGATCGTCGCCGGTACACCCGACCACTGGCATGCACTACCAACGATTCACACTTGCCAAGCTGGTAAGGACGTCTATGTCGAGAAGCCGGATGGCCACAACATCATCGAGGGCCGAACGATGGTGGCCGCGATGAAGAAGCATAGTCGGATCGTGCAGCTTGGCACGCAAGCTCGGAGCGGCATCTTTCAGGCAGACGCCATGAAATACCTTGCCGAAGGTAAGCTCGGCAAGGTGCGATTCGCAAAGGCTTGGGAAAGCTCCAAGCAAGGCTCGATCGGCAATCCGCCCGACAGCGACCCGCCGAAAGGCGTTGACTACGACACGTGGCTCGGCGCGGCGCCGAAACGTGCTTTCAACCCGAAACGCTTTCACGGCAATTGGCGTTGGTTCTTTGACTACGGCACCGGCGACCTCGGCAATGATGGCGTGCACCGTCTGGATGTTGCGCGTTGGGCACTAGAAACCGCGGTCGCGGCCGAGGGCAAGAAACTGCCAAGCATCCCGCACGCCGTATCCGCCCACGGCGGCAAGTACTATTTCGACGACGCCCAAGAGTGGCCGGACACGATGATGGTTACGTACGACTATCCCGGCTATCTCCTAACTTACGAAATGCGAGTTTGGAATCGCTATCCGCTGCACGGCGAATCGGAAGGCGCTGCTGTCCACGGTGATGCTGGTTACGTCGTGATCGGCAATCGCGGCTGGCGTGCCTATGACGAACGCGGCAAGCTCGTCAAAGAAGACACAGGAGTCTACCAAGACGTCGGTCATGCTCAGAACTTTATCGATTGCATGCGAACTCGCAAGAAGCCGGCGGCCGACCTGGAAACTGTCGGCCACCCATCGAGTTTGCTCTGCCATCTCGGCAACCTCGCCTGGCGAGTCGGTCGTACTGTGAACTTCGATCCCGGAACCTACACCTGCGGCGGCGATGCAGAAGCGAATGCTCTCATGACTCGTACCGAGTATCGTAAGCCGTGGGTGTTGCCCAGGATTAGTGAAGTTTAGTGTTTTGGCTCCCTCTCCCTCTGGGAGAGGGTCGAGATGAGGGTGAGTAAAGCGTTCGCTCCGCAAACGGAAAAAGTTGGATCCTCAGAAGAGCCCTCTCCCTAACCCTCTCCCAAAGGGAGAGGGGACTATTGTGGCACTCATCGAACTGCGAGACGTTTCGAAGGCTTATGACCTCGGCGAGGTCAAAGTCGAAGCGCTGCGCGAAACAACACTCACGATTGACGAAGGCGAGTTCGTGGCGTTGGTTGGCCCGTCGGGTTCTGGCAAATCGACACTCATGAATACGCTCGGCTGTTTGGACCGGCCGACGACCGGCAGTTATGCGTTGGCGGGCGAGGAAGTTGCCACAATATCGCGAGATGCGCGTGCTCGTATCCGAAACCGGCGGTTAGGGTTTGTCTTTCAGAACTTTAATCTCCTGAATCGAACGTCAGCCCTTGAGAATGTTGAGCTGCCGTTGCTCTACGCCAGTGGTGTCTCCGCGAAGGAGCGACGCGAACGCGCCGTGACGATGCTCGAGCGAGTCGGCTTGGCGGATCGGCTCGATCACCATCCTGCTCAGCTCTCGGGTGGACAGCAGCAACGCGTCGCGATTGCTCGAGCTCTCGTCAACGAACCCACGATCCTGATGGGAGACGAACCGACAGGCAACCTCGACACACGGACCAGCCGGGACGTAATCCAACTGTTCCGACAGCTAAACGAAGAACATGCTATCACCGTCATTCTAGTGACCCACGAGCAAGATGTGGCTCGCTACGCCACACGAACTATTGTGCTTCGTGACGGGCGAGTGGTCACGGACACGACCGACTTCGCCGAGGCCATACAAGCCCTACATCCCGCACTACCGATCGACAACGCACCGCAATCATAAGCGCTCCACTCGGAATCACTCGACGAACGCCTATCACCGATCCGAACCGGATAATCATGGGATTCGGTAGAAAGCATCTGATGGTGTGCGCGCTCGCCGTGCTGCTTGCCTGGCCGGCAAAGTCTACCTATGCGCAAAAAGTCTTCCCGTTTATCTTCCCCGAAGAGCGGAGCATGAAGATCCGCGATCCCTCGGAACTTCGGCGCGTTCCCATCCCCAACACCCCCCCTCCGCCGACCGTATCGCATCGGCTCGAAGATCTACCCTTCAGACATCTGTCGCTCGACGAGACGATCCGCACCGCCCTCGCAAACTCGGAGGTGGTCCGGGTGCTCAGCGGCGTGTCCGCCTCGTCAAGCGGTCGCACAATCTACGACGCGGCAATTCAGAACTCGGCCATCGACGAAGCTCATGCCGCTTTCGATCCGACACTGACTGTCAACAACAGCTTTAACCGTAACGACCGGCCCAGCAATTCCGACGGCGTCGCAATCATCGGCAGGGGCGGTGACAACCACAGCCTCGACCTGGACCTTTCGAAACGCACGGTGACTGGAGGGACGTTCAATTTCGGCGTCAACGCGAGCGCCTTTCGTCAGGCACAAGACCCGTTCATCTTGCAGAACCCAACGTTCCTCAACCCGCGAACAGCCTCGTCGGCGGATATGAGTTACACGCAACCGTTGCTGAAAGGACGAGGCCGGTCTGTGAACGTTGCACCAATCGTCCTGGCGAGAATCGAAAGCGAGCGGTCCTACTTTCAGCTCAAGTCCAGCGTTCAGAATCTCGTACGAGGCGTGATCGAAGGGTATTGGGGAATCGTCTTTGCGAGGACTGATGTTTGGGCGCGGCGACAACAGGAAAAGCAATCCAAGGAGGCACTTGACCTGGCCGAGGCGCGACTGCGAGCGGGCTTGGTGGATGTCGGCGACGTGGCTCAAGCCCGCCTGGCCTATCACAACTTCCGCGGCAGTCTGATTACGGCGGAAAGCAGTCTATTGCAGCGCGAGGCCGCGTTGCGGAATGTGCTCGGTTTTCCGCCCTACGATCCTGAACAGATTGTTCCCGTCACTCCGCCCGCGCTGGAGCGCATTGCTCCCGACTGGCATGAATTGCTGAACCTGGCACAGGAGCGACGGCCGGATCTGATCGAGTTGAAGTTGATCTTGGAAGCCGACGAGCAGCGATTACTGCAGGCACACAATCAAGCCTTGCCGCAAGTTGACGCTATCGCGCTTTATCGTTGGAATGGACTGGAGGGCACACTGCCGAGCGGTGTCCAGTTGTCGTCTCGGCCGGGTCAATTCAATGAATGGACCCTGGCAGTGAACTTCTCGGTACCACTAGGCCTGCGGCAATCCCGCGCGAATCTGCGCCGACAAGAACTGGTCATCTCGCGTGACTTGGCGAATCTCGATCAAGGAGTCCACGCCGCAGCTCATACCCTAGCCGGCAATTTGAGGAACTTGGCGCAATACTACGAACAATACCAAGCCTTTCACGAAGCCCGCGCCGCCGCGGACGTCAACTTGCGGCGCCAGTATGCCGAGTATCGCAACGGGCGAACAATTCTGCTGAATCTTCTGCAAGCGATCACAGACTGGGGAAACGCTGTCACCGCCGAGGCACAAGCCCTTCTGCAATACAACACCGAACTAGCCAATCTTGAGCAGCAAACCGGTACGATTCTTGAGACACACGGCGTGCGATTCTACGAGGAGCGATTCGGTGCGATCAGTCCGTTAGGCCGACTCTTCCCGGACCACAGTTACCCGGGCAGCACGACACCCGACTTGAACTCTGCTCGCTACCCCAGCGGCGACCACCCCTCAGAATCTGTCTTCGAATTGGAGACGCCGGAATTCCCGCGACGCCGTCATCCCCAAACACAACTCGAACCGCTACCATCCCCGGAAGGCGACTAAGGATCGTTCGAGAAATAAGTGGCGTAAGCTTCCAGCTTGCGAACCCGCATTATCGCAAGCTGGAAGCTTACGCCACGGAAAACCGGA
>PBSM01000105.1 GCA_002726245.1 Planctomycetaceae bacterium
TTGACTGCGTTTGAAATGGCTCATGGCATACTCCTAATTCGCGATCATACGACAATTATGGACCGAGATCACGAGTTATGCACCAAGGCAGCGTGACGGTGTCCATTGGCAAAGCAAGTCCGTTTGTCGGTGTAGTAATACCAAAGCGGCTCCAGCAACGACCGGTCAGCAGTCCAGCCCGCGTCGGGCTACAGACCGGCGCCACATAATGTTGAGTCAGCTCAAGACCCTCGTCCGCGATTCGGTCAAGATTAGGCGTCGGCACATTGCCCCCATGAAACGCGACATCTGACCAGCCCAGATCGTCCACGATGATGAAGACGATGTTCGGCGACGAAGGCTGAGCTGCATGAACCGGATTCAGTGCCGGAAAGAGCACGAAGAACAGCAGAACCAGGCGTCGCATCATGGTGGATTCTCAAGAGGCGCGGGCACGTTGTATGGGTTTGTGGCGAGTCCCAATTGCAAGGGGATTCACTCTCCCGACTTTCCCTGATTCTAGCTGGTACACTTCAGGACCGATAGAATCAGGATTCCGGGTGTAAGAGCTTGATAAACTGAATCTTCATCATCACGCCCAGCAACAATGAAATACATCCTCACACTCACAACCTCCCTGTTGCTGGCGCTCCCCGCTTCAACGCTTGGCGCTGACTTTACTCCGACGAATACTCAGGCTGTCGGTGAGCATCCGCTTGCTCCGACCGAGGCTGTCACGCGGTTGAGATTACCGGAAGGCTTCCGGGCGACGCTGGCTGCGGCCGAACCCGACGTCCGTCAACCGATCGCGATCGCGTTTGATGATCGCGGGCGGCTGTGGGTAGCCGAGAGTTACTCGTACAACGGCAGCAAGTTCACGGACGATGGTCACGACCGCATTCTGATCTTTGAGGACTCGACCGGTGACGGAGTGCTGGATCGGCGGAAGGTCTTCTGCGACGGCCTGACGCATTTGACCGGTTTGCAGATTGGATTCGGTGGCGTGTGGATTACCGCGCCGCCGCATCTGTCGTTCATTCCGGATAGAGACCACGACGACGTTCCCGATGGCGAAGCGGTCGTGCATCTGAACGGTTGGTCGCTCAAGGCGGAGCATAACAGTGTCAACGGTCTCACGTGGGGGCCGGACGGCTGGCTTTATGGACGTCACGGGATCAAACAGCAATCGCTCGTCGGCCGTCCGAATGATCCGCCTGAGAATCGGATCGAACTGAGTTGTTCGATCTGGCGTTATCATCCGACGCGTCATATGTTTGAAGTCGTCGCCGATGGCACGATTAATCCGTGGGGGCTCGACTTCGATGACCACGGCCACGGCTTTCTCACGACCAGCGTGGTTGAACACCTCTGGCATCTCGTGCCCGGAGCCCGTTACGAACGCTGGAAAAACCGTGGTGCGCATCCTGACCCGTTCGTCTACGAAGCGATGACCGCGACCAGTGATCATCTTCACTGGGGCTCGGGAACGTGGGACAAGGCGGGCCGCGTGGCGGCAGGGAATCACGAGTTCGGCGGCGGCCACTCGCATTGCGATGCAATGATCTATCTCGGCGACCGCTGGCCGGACCGTTACCGAGGCTCGCTCTTCACTAGCAACATTCACGGTCGACGAATCAACCGCGACCGGCTGGTGCGAAAGGATAGCCCGTTTCGTGGCGTGCATGACGACGATTTCCTGATCGCGGAAGATCCGTGGTTTCGAGCGGTATCGATGGAATACGGGCCAGACGGCGACGTCTATCTGACCGACTGGTCCGACAACGGAGAATGCCATGATCGCGATGGTGTGCATCGTACGAGTGGTCGAATCTACAAGATCACATGGGGTGATCCGAAGCACGTTGAGGTGAATCTGGCCTCGGCTTCGAATGATCAGCTCGTCGAGTACCAACTTCATCGAAACGATTGGTTCGTCCGGCACGCCCGGAGGCTTCTGCAGGAACGCGATGCAACCGGACAAGACATGTCCGCTGTCCATGCGAAGTTGCGGGAGCTGTTCGCAAGCCATCCCGACATCACACGAAAGCTTCGAGCCCTCTGGGCACTCTATTCGGCTGACGGTGCAGATGCCGACTGGCTGATTGACCTGCTTATGTCCGACAGCGAGCACATTCGAAGCTGGGCGGTCCGGCTACTGGTCGACGCTGCATCGCCCAACGAGGCCGTCGTTAGTGCACTCGCCCGTGCAGCACACGAGGAATCCTCCTGGCTGGTGCGAATGGAACTGGCTTCGGCGCTGAGACGACTACCCCTCGCCAACCGGTTTGATGTGGCCAAGCACCTGACCAGTCAGTCAGCGCCGAGTGATCCCAACATCGACTGCATGATCTGGTATGCCATCGAACCAGCAGTAGCCGATAATGCCGAACGCGGGCTCGCTTTCGCTGCGGTGGCATCGCCACGGCTCAGACAGTGGACGGCGAGACGTTTGTCGGGACACTCACGAGGTTCGGTTGCTCGGCTGTTTGATGCGGTGGGACGATCAACGAATCCTGCCGTGATCGCCGATCTGCTGCAGGGATTTATCGAAGGTCTCGACACAGTGAACGTCGAAACGATCCCCGAGTCCGCCCGAACGGTCTCGGTACGTCTGATCGAACACGACGCCAGACAGGTTCGCCTCCCGGCTCTGACAGTCGCCGCGGCCATCGGCGATGAGGCCGCCGTGCAGCGCATCCGTCATGTTCTGCACGATGGAAAGCAGGACGAGCCCACACGTCTGGCTGCCCTGACTGGTCTGGCGAATCGCACACCGCCGCAATTTGCGGATGATCTGCGAAGCCTGATTGCTTCCGCCCAACTCACGACCGCAGCACTGCGGGTCAGCGGCGGCTTCAACAATGCGGCTCTGCTGCAGACGATACTGACTCGTTATCCGAAGTTTTCTGCGGACGAGCGAAGTGCTGCGGTTGATGTCTTGGGTGGCCGCGTTAAGAGCGCCGGACTCCTGATGTCGGCCGTCGAGCGAAAGCAGATTCCAACCTCAGACATCTCCGCCACACAGGCACGACAGATCGCAGCTCTGAAGGACAAGTCCCTCCTCAAGCGGCTCGAAAGCACGTGGGGAACGGTGCGACGATCCTCCGCCGAACGGCTGCGGCAGATCAAAGAGCTGGAGAGTTCGCTCACTCCGGGAAGCCTCTCGCGAGCGGATCTGACCAGCGGTCGCGAGCTGTTTCGAAAGACGTGTTCCACCTGCCATCAGCTCTTTGGTGATGGACGCACGATCGGTCCGGAGCTGACTGGAGCCAACCGCCGCAACCTGCATTACTTGGTGTCGAACATCGTCGATCCGAGTGCGGCCGTCCCTGCGGACTTTCGACAGGCAACCGTAGTCACGGTGAACGGCCGAGTCATCACCGGAGCTGTTTCTCAACGGACAGACTCCGTGGTCACCATCCAGACGGCCAACGGCGAAGTGCGGCTGCGTAGCGAGGACGTGGAGGAGCTGACGATTTCGCCGCAGTCCATGATGCCCGACGGACTGCTCGACAAGCTCAACGACGACCAGACCCGCAATTTGATCGCATGGTTGATGGGCGACGGCGTGGACCCCAATGCGACGCTCGGGTCGCAGACGCAGAGTCCGGAGACTGAGCCAGAGAAACTCCCACTGGTGATGCTGCTAGGGGACTCGATCCGCATGAACTATCAGCAGACCGTGATCGCCGACCTGAAAGACAAAGCCGAGGTCTGGGCTCCTGAAGAGAGCTGCCGACACTCGGCCTTCACCCTGAAACAACTCGAGAAGTGGATCGGCGACCGACAGCCCGCAGTAGTGCATATCAATGTCGGTCTTCACGACATGTTTCTAAATGCAGCAACCGGAAAACCTCGACACGACATTGCCACCTACTCGTCGAACCTGCAGAAGATCCTCGCGAAGCTGAAGGCGTTAACCGATGCGAAGATCGTTTTCGCACTCACCACACCTGTCGATGAGCAGCGACAGGCGGCGTCGAAAGGCTATGGTCGCGTAGTCCGGCGATCCGCAGACATCATCAGGTACAACCAGGCTGCCAGAAAAGTCGCCACGGCAGTCAGCGTTTCAATTAACGATGTCAATGCTCTGGCTGAGCGGGTCGGGGCCGGCGACATCCTTCGGAAGTCGGACGGCATTCATCTCTCCGAATTTGGCCAGCTCGTGATTGGACGTCAGGTTGCCAGTGCAATCGAGGATGCCCTCAAAGATGACCGGCCAGTTGCCCGACTCGAAGAAGGAGATTTCGCGTCGATCTTTAACGGTAACAACCTCGAAGGCTGGGACGGCAAGCCAAACGCGTGGGAAGTTCACGATGGAGCCATCTGGTGTACGGGCCGGTCCAGCGAGAGAAACTGGCTGATCTGGCGAGGCGGTCAACCGGCCGACTTTGTGCTGCGACTGGAGTTCCGCTGGGACAAAGGCAATTCCGGCGTCCAAGTTCGCAGCGACGATCAGGGCGACTGGATGGTGTTCGGCTACCAGGTGGAAGTTGCTGAGCAACCAGCGATGGGCATCTGGCATCACTCGCTGCTGCCAAAGGATCACCCAAAGAAAGTGGCCCGCCACTTGATGTCGACCGCCGGCCAGTCGACCCTCCTCGCCGCCGACGGCTCAAAGACCGTCACGCAGAATCAGCCCGCCAAAGTGATTCAGACCAATTTCACTGAGCACACCTGGAACACACTGGAGATCACGGCGCAAGGCGACACGCTCACACAGAAGATCAACGGTGTAGTCTTCTCGACGGTCACCGATCGCGACAAAGAGATGAGCCGCAGGAAGGGCATCATCGCCCTGCAGGACCACGGCAAGGGTTGCAAGGTCGCGTTCCGAAACATCCGCCTAAAGACGCTGAAGCAGGACGACTCGGCGACGCAATAGAACGGAATACTTTCGCGCCATTTTATATTCGGCCAGTGAAGTTACCCCTGAAGTGCCCGAGAAAGAGTGTCTTCGGTGGACGCGGTCCCAAGGCTACCGCCTAAGGCTCACCGTGCCGAAAACCAACTATGAAAACACTCTAACCATGATGATTCGCTCTCTTCTCGTATCCTTGCTCCTCGGTGTCGCGACGGCTTCCGCGGGACCTGTCGTCACCCCCGGTTCCAAGACCTTGCCCCTACCGGGTGAGGCCTTTCAACTCAACGGTCACGACGCATTCGTCATCCTGCCGCCGGATGCAAAGGAAGGCATCCCGTGGGTCTGGTACGCGCCGACTCTGCGCGGGCTTCCGGCGAAATCCGAAGTCTGGATGTTCGAACGCTTTCTCGCCAAAGGCATCGCGATCGCGGGCGTTGACGTGGGAGAATCGTTTGGCAGTCCGAAGGGGACGGAACTCTACACCGCGTTTTACAATCATCTGGTGAAGAAACGGCAGTTTCGCAAGAAACCCTGCCTGCTGGCGCGCAGCCGGGGCGGGCTCATGCTTTACAGCTGGGCGGTGCAGCATCCGCAATCCGTGGGCGGCGTCGCGGGAATCTATCCAGTTTGCAACATTGCCAGTTATCCCGGTCTCGGACGAGCCGCCGGTGCCTACGGCCTGACCGCCGAACAACTCAAAGAGGAGTTGACGAAACACAACCCGATCGACCGACTGAAACCGCTCGCCAAAGCCGGTGTGCCGGTATTCCACATTCACGGCGACAGCGACAAGGTTGTGCCGCTCGAAGCCAATTCCGCGGAACTGGCGAAGCGTTATCGCAAGTTTGGCGGCCCGGTCGAGATCGAAGTGGTCAAAGGACAGGGCCACAACATGTGGGAAGGTTGGTTTCGGTCCCAGAAGTTGACGGACTTCGCGATCGCTCGGGCGCTGGGACAGCCGCTCGAATCGGACAAGGCCGCGGTCAGACTTCCCAAACCGATCGCGCATTGGAAGCTCGATGATGAGGGCGACGTCGCGCGAGACTCTGCCGGTACGCATCACGGAAAGATCGTCGGCGCGGAACGGGCTCCGGGCAAAGTCGGCAAGTCGCTCGAGTTCGTGCGCAAGGAGGGCGATCACGTTGAGATTCCGTATGCCGAGGACTTTGCGCTATCGACATTTACCGTCTCGGCCTGGGTTCATCTTTCGCGTGAGCCGACGTTTTCCGGCATCCTCGGAACACGCCACGGTGGCGACCACACTTTCGACATGAAGGTCAACGCTGCCAAGGTGCACGGCGACATCGGCGACGGCAGGAGCTGGATCGAAACAGCTGTCAATTTCTACGCCGACGACACCGGGACGAATGGTGAAGGCGGTGATCTGGCGGTCAAACGCTGGTATCACATAGTCTACGTGATTGATAGTGCTAGACAGGAATGCCGGCTCTATCTCGACGCCGATCTTAAGAAACGCATCGCCTTCAAAGGCAAGCCAGTTCTGATGACGCCGGCAAACACCATGCATTTCGGCCACTCTTCAGGAACGGAGTTCATGGACGGCATGATCGACGAAGTGAAAATCTGGAATCAGGCCCTGACGTCGGAACAAGTACAGACGGAGATGACAGCAGCCGCTGATACGAGAGATTCAAAATGAAGAGCTATTGTCAATCTATCTTTGTGCTTCTGTTAACCGCTTCCGCATTCGGCGCTGAGCGTCCTAACATCCTGTTGGTATCGATCGACGATCTCAATGACTGGACCGGCTGCTTGGGTGGACACCCTCAGCCGAAGACACCGAATATCGACCGCCTGGCCGAGCGGGGAACCCTCTTTACCAACGCCCACTGCCAGTCTCCCGTGTGCAACCCCTCGCGGGCGAGCCTTCTGACCGGCCGACATCCTCATACATCTGGCGTCTACTTCCTCAGCCCGGACCTCAAACAGGCTCCCGCTCTCAAGAATCTCGATACCCTTCCCGAACGCTTTGCCAGACACGGCTACCGCACGCTCGCCGCCGGCAAAATCTTCCACACCGGAGACAAACGCTTCTTCCAGGAGTACGGAGGGAGCATGGGCGGCTTTGGTCCGCGGCCAAAGAAGAAGATCTCGCAGCCGCACGGCCATCCCGTACGGTCAGTTAACCAGGCTCTGAGCCATTATCGAAAAGGAACTTTATGCCATAGCAAGCAACTGGAAGCCTTTCCGGGTGAAGTGGTCCACCGACTTTCACCATGCGTCCGATGGAAATGCAAGTCCCTCCTCAAGGCGGGAGTCGGTAATACAA
>PBSM01000106.1 GCA_002726245.1 Planctomycetaceae bacterium
ATCAAGGTCGGCGTCCGGCAGTTGTTCGGTATCCAGAATGACGATCCAAGCGGACCGGAGCACATCTCGTTTCTCGATATCATGCAGCCGCTTATCAAAGACGGTCACGTCGGAGCTAACTGCGACTTCATCCTCTCCGGCGCACCGCAGTGGCCGTTTAGTTGGCGAGACGGATTGGCGATCGGCATGGTCTGGCCATGGTCATCCGGCGAGATGATTTGTCATCTGGTCGAACCGGGTAAGCTGCCGTTCGTGCGAACGACCGTCCGCCGTGCAATGCGGTGGCTGGTAGCCGACACGACGTGAAAGCAGAAAGCAGACTTCTGATGAAACGACGACGAGTCCTGAATCATCGCTTCCAAGGAATGACCCAATGATCGCTCTCAAGCAACAAACCTGGATCTGTTTGATCGCCGTCTGCTCGTGCTTCTTTGTTACGGCCGTTGGCGACGACAAGGTCGAATCAGACGGCCTTCTGCTCAATTACGACTTCAGACGTGGCAGTCTGCCGGACGCAAATGGAGGCATCAAGGACTTATCGCCAAGCGGCATCGATGCGGTGATTCGACCGACGACGGCAACGACTCCGCCGGCGAAACGCACGGGCTGGCTCGATCATCGTGTGTTGCAGGGTGACGGTCGCGGTGGTTGGGTGTCACGCCCGGCGAAGATTCAGGCGATCCGGCACCCGACCGCCAACATGACGATGCCGTTTGGTCTGGTGCGGATGGACAACGGCGAACTCGCGCTGCAATGCAGCGCCGAAGGGAAACCGACCAAGCCGGTGATTGCCTTCAGCCGCGATGATGGCGACACATGGACGGGCTTTAGCGAGATCCCCGGCGCCAGCGGGCGGCCGATGCTGTTGACTTGCCACGGAGGCGGCACGTTGTCGTTCGTCGCCGGCCGCCGGTACTTCAGCCACGACTACGGCCGCACTTGGACGGACAGCGTCGAACATCCACCGACGCGTGACGGCCGGCCGTTTCATCTGGAAGGCAATGCCTGGATCGACCGGGACAAAGCCGGCAAGGCCCAAGCGATTCTTGAGCTGGGATGGCATTACGCGCCCGGCAAGAAGCACCCGCGAGATGACGCAACCGTCGTGTTTCGTCGCTCGATCGATGGCGGCCGCTCGTGGATCGACGAACTGAGCTCGCCGCAGTGGAAGTTCACGATGCAGCATGGCGGCAAGGCGTGGCTTCGCGGCGTAAGCGAAGGAGCGATCGTCCGCGCCGCCAACGGCGACCTGGTTGCCGTCTTGCGCAGCGACATGCCGCCAAGCTTCTTTGACGGACCGCACGATGACAGCTTGGAAGGAACCGCACTCAGCATCTCGAAGGATGATGGCAAGACGTGGTCGAAGATGAACATCCTGTTCTACGCCGGCCGCCATCACGCCAATTTGCAACGGCTGCCCAATAATGATCTGGTCTGCACGATCGTCGTGCGCGACGACGTTGACGGCCTGAAGCTGGCCAGTAACCGCCGCGGCTGCGATGCATTGATCAGCCACGACAATGGGCAAACCTGGAATCTTGACCGTCGCTACGAACTCGACGCCTGGCGTTACGATCGCGAAGACGGTTACTGGGTTGATGGAAAGTGCGGACACATCGCCGCGGTCGCGATTCCCGATGGACACGTCATCTCCGCGTATGGCCACTATCTGAAGGGCGCCGCCGTGTTGGTCAAGTGGCACCCGGACGCACAGCCTGCAACGACGGTGAAGCGTGACTTGAAGCACTTGGAACGATTCGAGTCGTCAGCCATCCTGCAACAAGTTGCTCGACCGGACGTCGATTACGAGGCGAGAGAATCGTCGCTTGTGCTGAGCGGCGGCGCGTGGATTCACGTCCCACTCGACAAGCAGCTTGCGTCCCTCGACAAGAACGCCACGATCGAGTTGATCCTCAAGCCCAAGCAGCAAGACGGAATGCCGATCCTCGTCGCGTGCGCGGCGCGCAGTGTTGAGGGGTTCCGCATCGCCTACGACCAGCGCAACGTCGCATCGTCGAATCAGGTGCTATACAGCGACCAGCGTGTGAAGATCGATCGCTTGGAATACTCCATCCAAGTCCACGGCCAGAGCGATCCGCGCCCGTTCTCGACTGATCTCCAACAGATCGCGTATGTCATGCGCAACGGACACGGCAAGTTCTATCGGGACGGCCGCCGCTTCAGCAAACAGACCGAAACGGGCGACGGCGGATCACTGTTTCACTACACGGTCAAGAAGAGCCGCGCGAGAGAAAATCTGTTGATCAGTATTGGCGCACTGGTCCAAAACGCCGCTGCCGGCGGCGCGTTGCAAGGCCAGTTGTATGCCATCAGGATTTACGATCGGCCACTGACGGTTGACAAGTTAAGGCGCAACCTTTCTACGAACTCGTCCGAATAGAAGCCGTCGAAGCTGACGCTGCCTAGTCTCCGGACCACGCAAATGAAGACAACAATACTGACTATCTCCTCAGTCCTGATCGTCGCCGCGGCCATCCCGTCGTTGGCTGCGGAACCGATCGACATTGGATCGCGGCGGGAACTGTTTGTTGATGACTATCTAATCGATCGGCTCACGAGCGAGGCGGAGTTGCGGTTGCACCATCCGACTCCGCGGGAAATCGTGATGGTCCATGGCGAGCCGTGGGAGGGCAACACCACCACCTATCACTGCGTGTTCAAGGACGGCGACCGCTATCGCATGTTCTATGTCGGGCGCAACTCGACGATTCGGAAAGGCCAGTTGAACATTGGGCCGTCCAGCTTTTGCTACGCGGAAAGCGAAGACGGCATCCACTGGCGAAAACCGAAACTCGGACTGTCCGAGTTTCAAGGATCAAAAGCCAACAACATTGTGATGAATACCGCCGCGGCAGATCAGCACAACGCACGCCTCGGAGCTCCGGCCGTTTTCAGGGATGAGAATCCTCAGGCAACACGCGACGCACGCTACAAGATGTTTCTGAGTTCCAAGAGCCCAATCGGCATGTTGCCAATGAAGTCGCCCGACGGCATTCACTGGTCGCCGATGAGCGACAAGCCTGTTGTCACCAACGGCGCGTTCGACTCCATGAATCTTGCCTTCTGGGATAGTGAACGCGGTGAGTATCGTGCCTACTGGCGGTACTTCACGGGAGGAACGACAAACGAAAAGGAATGGAAGCCCGCGGGTGTGCGAGCGATCCGCACGGCGTCGTCAAAAGACCTGCTGCACTGGGAGGCTCAGGCCGATCTGAGCTACCAGAGTTCTCGCGAAATGGAATTGTACGAGAACGGGATTCACCCCTATAACCGTGCGCCGCATCTGCTGATTGGTTTTCCGGTACGTTACGTCGATCGAGCGGGCGCTCCATCCCTGACCCCTTCGGACGGCAGCGACCGAGCCGGGCCGGAGCGCATCCGCAACTGGCCGGCGTCGATGGGGGCACTGCCGGACTTCGAGCAACGCCGGGCACGCGCGGCCCTGAGCGAGCGATATGGCAGCGCCCTGACCGAAGGCCTGTTCATGTCCAGCCGAGACGGCGTGAACTTCCACCGCTGGGACGAAGGATTTCTTCGACCGGGCATCGAACGACCGGGGACCTGGAACTACGGTCAGCAGTTTGTCGCCTGGCGCAGCGTGGAGACGGCTTCCACGCTGGAAGGTGCGCCCAACGAACTCTCACTGTACCCGTCCGAGGGCACCTGGCTGGGGAAGAAGGGCAAAACGCTGCGGCGTTACACACTGCGGCTCGATGGATTTGTCTCGGCCCATGCTTCCGCGAAGGGGGGCGAGCTCCTGACGAAACCCATCGTGTTTTCCGGGCAAAGGCTGTCACTGAATTTCGCCACATCCGCCGCCGGCAGCATTCGCGTCGGCATCGAGCATCCCAACGGCAAATCGATCGATGGATTCTCGCTCGCCGATTGCCCTCCGCACTTTGGCGACACGCTGGACCGCGCGGTCGTCTGGAACAACCAACAGGAACCTGGCCAGCTCGCCGGCACACCAGTCCGCCTGCGGTTTGTCCTGCAGGATGCCGACCTGTATTCGTTTCGCTTCTACGAAACGCCCCGCGCCGACCGTGCCGTTCACACCGCCAATCGCACGCTTCGAGGCCATGCAGGCTCGACGACCGGGCTGGCGTGGCATCCCGACGGGAAACTGCTGGCCTGCGGGTGTTTCGACAAGACGATCGGGATTTGGGACGTCGAAACCGGCACGCGAAGGCAAACGTTCTCGGGACACACACACTACGTCTATTGCGTCGCGTGGAATCGGGATGGCACGAAGCTGGCGAGCGCCAGCTACGACGGAACGGTGAAGCTCTGGGACGCCAGGACCGGTCGCGAACTCTGGACGAATCGAGACCACGCCACTGCTGTGTTGGGCGTCGCGTGGAGTCCCGACGGCTCGAAGTTGGCCAGCGGTAGCCTGGACAAGACGGTACAAGTGTTGAATGCTGCTGATGGAAAGACGCTGCAGGTTTTGAAAGGTCACACGCATTACGTCATCAGCGTGTCGTGGAGCCCCGACGGAAAGACTCTCGCAAGCGGAGGATTCGACAACGTGGTCAGGTTGTGGGATCCGATCTCCGGCAAAGCGTCGGGAACTCTCGACGGACACACCGATGCCATCGAGATGGTCTATTGGAGTCCCGACGGAAAGCGACTGGCGAGCGGCGGACGCGACCTTTCCGCGATCTTGTGGGCGATGCCAGAGGGCAGAAAACTGCACGTGCTCAAAGGGCACTCGCGGCGGATCGAAAGTGTGTCCTGGACACCGGACGGGACTCAGTTGGCGACGGGCAGTCAGGATAAGACGGTCAAGGTGTGGAGCACCAGGACGGGTGAGCTCCTGCACACACTCAGCGGCCACGAGGAGCCAGTCCGAGGAGTTGTGTGGTCGCCCAACGGCAAACTGCTGGCGAGCGGCAGCGACGATCACTCCATTCGAATCTGGGACATGTCGCGGCGCTGAGGAGAGCGCCAAGTTTGGATCGGCACGGACGTTGGACGTTAAAGTAACATCGCAATGACTAGGGTTTCGAAATGAAGACACGCTCCGCACGAATGACGTCCGCAGTAGTCGGACTGATTGCTCTCCACATGTATGCGATTGCCGCGCCTGCCCACAGTGCCGAGCCAGTCGGCGGATTGCCGTTGGAAAAGGCGCGCATCTGCATTACGGGGTATGATCACAATCGTCCCGAGCCGTTTCCTGGTCTGGGTGACTTCATCGGCTGGGTGGGCGACATGGTGCGGTTGAAGAACGGCGATTTGCTGTTCACGCATTCTGCCGGTTACTGGCATGTCTCGTTCGCGACGCCGATTGTCTTGAGCGATGATCTGGTCGATTCCTACAAGAAAATCGGTCTGGATCTGAATCATAAAGCGCCGACCGGCGGACGAATCATGGCTTGCCGATCGAGCGATAACGGGAAGACGTGGTCCAGGCCGGAAACGGTTTACGATGGAAAGCTTGACGCCGGCCCAAGTGCGACCTGTGTGACCGTCAAAGGCACGGTCATTCAGATCATCAATGTCCAGGCGTCATGGTACGGATTTCCCGAGGCTCCCGCAGAGCATCAGAAACTCAACACGCGGCAGCTCTACATTCGTTCGACCGATCACGGACGCACCTGGAGCCAAGCCAGGCCGCTGCAAAGTTCCGGCACCTATTACACGCGCGGCCGGTCACGAATCCTGCAGCTTCCCGATGTCGGGCTGTTGTGGATGTCTTACGACATGAACAAGGGCGGCAGTTTGCTTGACGGCACGGTTCACCGTTCGGATGACGACGGGAAGACGTGGCGCATTGTGTCGATAATTCGGCGGCGGAAACCGGTGGGTGATCAATTCGACGCCAAGGACCTTGTCGTATCGGGCGACGTTGATCGATTTCTCAAGCTCGGCAGTCCCAAAGACGACCAATGGATCAACACGGATGAAGGTGACCTCGGACGGTTGTCGAGCGGCCGGCTGGTTCTGGTAGTGCGGCCCGACGGGGGAACCTTGGTGTCTGACGATCAGGCAAGAACCTGGAAACAGATCAGCCGCGTCGGACCGAAGAGCGTCTATGCGCCGCACATGGTCGTGCTTCGCGATGATACGCTGGTGCTCACCGCGGGAGGCAGCGGCGGTCAATGCGTGTTTCTCAGCACCGATGGCGGCAGGTCCTGGTCGAACCCGATCCGGATTGACCCGTCCTGCTATGGCTACGGCAAACTGACACTCCTCGAAGACCAAACGATTTTCCTGTCCTATATCCAGAAACACGCGGCCCCACAACGTTGCATGCTCTTGCGAATCCGAGTGAATAAGTCGCGCGATGGCGTTGAGCTACTTCCTATTGGTGACTAACCGGGCCAGGAACTGAAATACCGTGGCTGCCACTCAGGACCTGAAAGGACTTTCATTGTGCGGCGTGTAATCCAGCTACGCATACGACTCACAATCGCAATCGCGCTTCTCGCCGCAACCGCGCAGCTCCATGCCGACGAGCCAACGACTCTCGTCATCAAGAACGCCACACTTTTCGACTCAACGTCCGCCCGCATGCTGCCCGAACGTACGATCGTGATCGAGGGCGACACCATTCGCGCGGTCAGCTCACAGCAGGAGCCAATCGCCATCCCGCAGGACGCCCACACGATCGACGCCAGTGGAAAGTTCGTGATCCCAGGCCTGATCGACGCGCACGTGCACCTGGTTCACTTGGCGCACTTCATGCACGTGACGGGCGACGAGTTTCTGCCGATGTTCTTGGCGGCGAGCGTGACCTCGGTGCGGAGCACGGGCGATCCGATTGTGGCGCAGGTCGGAGTGCAACATTACGCCGACAAGCATCCGCAGATCTGTCCGCGTGTGTTTACGTGCAGCCCGCTGATCGATCGCGATCCGCCGATTCATCGCGATACCGGTTACGCGCTCACGGATCCGGCCAACGTGCCTGCGTTTGCCCAACTCCCGCTTCGCTTTGATGAACAACTCGTCATGGACGGATACACCTATTCCTTTGGAATCACGGCAGCGGATCTCGATAGTGATGGCGACCTGGACATTACCAGTGCCGACGCGCTGCCGAACAACGATTTGTACTGGTTCGAGAACGATGGGCAGGGTCGTTTTCAGAAACACTTCATTCAGAAGGATGACCCCGAACGTCTGGAACGGCACGCCATTGGCGACATTGACAGGGAAGGGCATCTCGACGTCGTGATCGTCAAGAACCTGGTCGGCGATCTGCTGTGGTTCAAAAACAGTGGCAAACCGGCGGACGGCAATTTGTGGGAACGGCACGTCATCAACAGCAAGAAGATTCCAGACGCTTACGATGTCGCGCTGGGTGACTACGACGGAGATGGTGACCTCGACGTAGCCGCGTCCACCTGGCGGCTGAGCAACAACTTTGTCTGGTTCGAGAACGACGGCACGCCCGCGGATGATTCGCGCTGCCGACATTGACGGTGACAAAGACCTGGACCTGGTTGGAACCGCAAGGGAGGCACCACTGATCGTGTGGTACGAGAACAACAAGAACGATGCACGGATCGAGTGGAAGAAACATGTCATCGACAGCACATCGCCGCAGCCGCTTCACGGGCAAATCGTCGACATGGATGCTGACGGTGACCTGGACCTGGTCATGTTGCTGGGTATGACGTTTACCGGAAATCCGTCGACGGAACAGGTCGTGTGGTATGAGAACGACGGCCAGCCGGCTCGGGGCGTCTGGATGAAACACCTGATCGCGGACGGATACACCGGATCCTTGGAAGCCTGCGCAGCCGACATGGACGGCGACAAAGACGTGGACGTCGTGGCCACCGCGTGGGGAAAAAACGGAAAGGTGGCGTGGTTCGAGAACACGGGCGACCCCAGGAAGAACTGGAAGCAGCACACGATCAAAACCGACTGGCCCATGGCCAACGCGGTGCAGATCGCCGATCTCAATGGCGACGGCCGTCTCGACATCGTTGCGGGCGCGGAAAGAGGGGCGAACGAAGTCCGTCGGTGGCGCAATGCCGGCCCTCGCGAAGCGCTCAAGATCGGTTCGCTGCGCCAGTTGTTTCTGGACGATCATATTATCGAGCGGATTGATGGACTGAAACGCACGATGCATCAGCCGGTCAAACGCGGGGCGGTGATCAAGCCTGATCAGGAGTGGGAGACCTCGCTCCAAACACGGTGCTCGCCGGCTTGGGACGAAGAGCGAAAGCTGTTCAAGCTCTGGCTGATCACGTCGACCAACATCCCAGGACTCGCGGGGACTTCGTACGCGGAGAGCAAGGACGGTGTCCATTGGACGAAGCCGGTTCTGAGGCAACGAAAATCAACGGCTCGTTGGAAAACAATGTTCTTACGGTTGTTCCCGGCGACACATGGCCAAAGAACGGCATCGAAAACGTGGTGATTGACCAAGACGATCCTGATCCCAACCGACGGTATAAAGGTTTTTATGGAGTCATCGGGCGCCGGCCGATGGTCAGCCCTGACGGCATTCGCTGGACGCTGTTGGAGACCTCGGTGCTGCCCTCGTCGGATGAGTCGAACATGAGTTACGACCGCGCCCACAAGACGTTCATCGCGACGTTGAAGCGAGGCGGGCCGTTTGGACGGTCGCATCGCATCTGGACGAGCCGTGACTTTACCGAG
>PBSM01000107.1 GCA_002726245.1 Planctomycetaceae bacterium
AAGCTTCCAGCTTGCGATTCACCGGGCGAAACACACGGCAAGCAGGATGCTTACCCCACTTTTTAGACTTGACGAAGCACTAGCCCCGAGCACAAATCTGACTGCGGCGATCCGACTTACACGCTTTGTCTCGCCCTCAGGTTCGGCTGATAGAAGACAGAGCGGCAGTGGTGCTGTGGCAGGACGTCCGCGGGAACGTACGCCTCGCTTGATTCGTGCTTGTCGTTCTCTGACGCCGCTTCCGGTGCCTTGGCCGCCGGTACGGCAGTCTCGCCCGACGCGATAGCATTGAGTGATTGAACGAACTTCGAATGCACGGCGCGGAATACCGTGTTCACGAGATCGACATCGATCGATGCCGTGCGGCGATAATTTCCGAGCGTTGTCCCGAAGGGCCTCAGTCAATTAGCCCCAGGTTTCAACCTGAGGATTGATAACCCATACCCCAAGCGAGTCCCGCAGGGACGATGGCGAACTGGCGTGCCGACCCCTTGCCGTCGTCCCTTCGGGACTAAGGAGCGTGTGTTGACATGCGTTCCCCCAGACTGAAGTCTGGGGCTAATTGACTGAGTCCCTTCGGGACAATCATTTCAACCGAGATGCCGGATTAATCTCAAGTCCGTGCCTAAGGAACCTGTGAACGCGACGAAACGCTGTTTCGGAGATTCCGCTCGGCAAGCGGGACCTACTCGTTATTCGCCTGCATGCTTGCAGTCTCACGTGGACACGGCAATCATATCGGCAAGTGATCAACACGACGGACTCGACGAGGATCGACCGATGAACAGACTCACCACGCTCTTGCTGCTTACCACGCTCTTTGCTTCGAGTCCCGTCCATGCTCAGAAACTGGCCAAAGTTCAAGGCGTGGAGGCCCAGCCGCTGAAGGCTCAAGTGAACCGAGTCGTCTTGGCCCTGGAATTCTTAGGTGAACCGCTGGCCAAGAGTCGCCAAGTTGCTCTTGATACCGCCTTGAAAGAAATGGATGCGGATAAGGCGGTGCGAGCGATTCAAGACGCTCTCGACCCGCTCTGCCTGGCAGGGATCAACATCAACCCCGAGAGCCGCGTCAAAGTAGCCCGCGGCGCGGCTGCAGCCAAACTGAACGAGCAGGGCTGGCGAGTCTTCCTCGTGAAAGTGCATAACGAAGCTGGCGTGACGGCCCCGCTCGGAGTGCAAAGTCCAAACGCGGCTCCTGTCTACAAGAGGTCGAGCAACCAGGCTGCGCCCGAGCCGACGGTTCGCCCGGAAGATGTCGCGGATCGCTGGACGGATGTTCGATCGTTCGACAAGCAGCCGCTAAACAAGACACTGTCTGGCCTGGAGGTCGAGTATCGAATCATTCAATTGTTCAGCCGCGATCGTGGTAAGCGCGAGGCAAAGCTAACGTTTGATGTTGGACAAGGAACGCAGGATCTTGGTTTCCGCAATGAGCTTGCCGTGCTCTTCGATTGCAAACCCGCTGTCAAAATCGAACTGAAGATCCTCGACGACGACGGCAAGCCGACCACCGGGCAGTTCGTCATTCGTGACGGCAAGGGCCAAGTCTACCCAGCCCGGTCGCGTCGCTTGGCTCCGGACTTCTTTTTTCACGACCAGATTTACCGTCACAGCGGCGAGTTCGTCGTGTTGCCGCCTGGCGAATACAACGTCACCTTCACGCGCGGCCCTGAGTACAAGATACAAAACCGCTCGATCACGGTTCCGAATGCGGAAATGCATCGTGAGATGTTCCAGCTCCAGCGCTGGATCAAGCTCGCGGATCGACGTTGGTTCTCCGGCGATCATCACGTCCATGCGGCCGGTTGCTCTCATTACGATGCGCCGACCCAGGGCGTCAATCCGGAAGACATGATGCGTCACATTCTCGGTGAAGATCTGAACGTTGGGTGCGTCTTGTCGTGGGGACCGTGCTGGTACTTTCAAAAGCAGTTTTTCGAGGGCGACGTCAGTCGCCTTTCGCAAGACAACTACTTAATGCGATACGACGTAGAAGTCTCGGGCTTCCCGTCTCAACACGCAGGCCACTTGTGTTTGCTTCGTTTGAAAGACGACGACTTTACGTATCCGGAAGAAGCCGAATTTGACTGGGCGTTCGGGCCCGAGAAGGGACACTTCAAGGGAACTCGAACAGAGCGCATCGGCGAGTGGCCGACTTGGGATCTGCCGATCCTGGCCTGGGGAAAGCGGCAGGGCGGTGTTGTCGGTTTCTCGCACAGCGGTTGGGGATTGCAGTTGCCCGACTACATGCCTGACGGTTCGCGTCAGTTTCCGCAGGGGCGTTGGGGTGGGGCCCGGCCGGATTGGAAAGGCCGCGCGCCTGACAAGTTGCCGGACTACGCCATGCCTCGCTTCGACGGTATCGGTGCGAACGAGTATGTAGTCGATGTCGCTCACGGTGTCTGCGACTTCATCTCGGCGGTCGATACGCCGTCGGTTTGGGAGCTAAACGTCTGGTACCACACGCTGAACTGCGGCTACACCTCAAGGATCAGCGGCGAAACAGATTTTCCCTGCATCTACGGCGACCGAGTTGGGCTCGGCCGCGCCTATGTGAAGCTTGACGAGAACCAGCCGCTTACCTTCGACAACTGGGTGCAAGGCATCAAGGATGGCCGCAGCTATTGTTGCGACGGGCTGAGCCATTTGTACGACTTCGAGATCAATGGTTTGGGGATTGGCGAGAAGGGAGCCGATGGCCGGGCGAGCGTCCTTGCCGCGAAACGCGACGCGGGCCTGAAGATCCGCGTCAAAGCAGCGGCCTTACTTGCGGAGCAACCTCGCGAAGAAATCCGTAGGCTTCGGCTCGACCAGAAACCTTATTGGCACGTCGAACGCTCGCGTATCGGTAACAGCCGGAAGGTTCCGGTCGAGTTGATCGTCAATGGAGAAACCGTTGCCAAACAGGAGTTGACTGCGGATGGCAGCGTGCAAGATCTGGAGTTCGATTACAAGCTTGAAAGATCCGGCTGGGTCGCGCTGCGAATCTTCCCGAGTTGCCACACCAATCCAGTCTTCGTCGAAGTTGACGGACAGCCAATCCGAGCAAGCAAGCGCAGCGCTCAATGGTGCCTCGACGCCGTTGATGTTTGCTGGAAGCAGAAGGAGCCACGAACGCGTGCCGAAGAGAAGGGTACTGCGGCAGAAGCCTATGAAGTCGCGCGGCAGGCCTACCGGCGGATTCTGCAGGAGTCGCACGATGATACGAAGTAGAG
This sequence comes from Planctomycetaceae bacterium, assembly GCA_002726245.1. Taxonomy (GTDB): domain Bacteria; phylum Planctomycetota; class Planctomycetia; order Pirellulales; family Pirellulaceae; genus PBSM01. Next base: position 3,216 of record PBSM01000107.1, read on the forward strand.
CTACGAGCAACTGAATGACCGCGGACCCCGCGAAGAAGAAACAAGCTGGCAAAGTCGTGCGCGGTTTAGCGCGCGATTACGCAGATGCCGAGTGCGCGCTGGTTCACGACAGCCCGTTTCAATTACTGGTCGCGACGGTCCTGTCGGCACAATGCACCGACGAACGAGTCAACATCGTTACGAAGGATCTATTTGGGAAGTACCCGACGGCGGCCGATCTCGCTCCGGTGCCCGTCAAGAAGATCGAGAAAATCGTCCAAAGCGCCGGCTTCTTCCGGACCAAGGCGAAGAATATCAAAGCCCTCTCGCAGAGCCTGATGAAGAATCATGACGGCCAAGTCCCGCAAGATCTCGACATCCTCGTCAAGTTGCCCGGCGTCGGCCGGAAAACGGCTAACGTGGTGCTAGGGACGGCGTTCGGGCTGCCGACGGGGGTCGTCGTCGATACCCATGTCTCCCGGCTCAGCAAGCGTTTGGGGCTGACCGAGCAGACCGATCCCGTAAAGATCGAACAAGATTTGATACAACTGCTTCCTCGCAAGGAGTGGATCGATTATTCTCATCGGTTGATCCACCACGGTCGGCGAGTCTGCAAGGCTCGCAAGCCGCTTTGCGAGGAGTGTGGATTCAAGCAGCTATGTCCGAGAATCGGAGTTGAAACTTAGCCGTTGGACGCGGACACGGATTTCACGGATCAGCGCGGACGCGTCCGCTCTCATCTGTTAGATCCGTGAGATTCCGTGGACCAAACGGCTAACGTCACGACCAACGTTAACTCCAACAACGGACTCCGACATGATTCTCTCTGGCGACGAGATTCAGAAGCATCTTGGCTCGGACATCATCATCGACCCATTCGATGAGTCGAACCTGAATCCAAACAGCTACAACCTCACGCTGCACGACGAGATCATGATCTATGAAGAGGTCGTGCTCGACATGCGGCAACCGAATCGTGTGCGGCGGATTCCTATTCCCGAGCATGGACTCGTGCTGAATCCGACCCAACTGTATCTCGGTCGCACGGCTGAATACACCGAGACGCACAACCTCGTCCCGATGATCGAAGGCCGGTCGTCGGTTGGCCGTCTCGGTTTGTTCGTCCATGCCACGGCCGGTTTCGGCGATGTCGGCTTCAGAGGCCATTGGACGTTGGAGATGTTCGCGGTCCAACCGGTAAAGATCTATCCGGGCGTTTCGATTTGTCAGCTCTTCTTCCACCAGATCAAAGGCAACATCGTCGAGTATTGCAGCGAGAAGTATCAGAACTCGCGCGACATCCAACCGAGTCTGCTATATCGCGAGTTGAATCCCGACGCGACGGACGAAGATCCACAGTTGGTCTTCGAGTTTGGTCGCGATCGATAGGGCGAATGTTGGAGTCCCGCCTTCAGGCGGTTGGCGTTTCGAGACAGGACGAGAGCCGCCTGAAGGCGGGACTCCAACGCCTACATCACTGCGAAGTAGTTCTCCGCCGCAAAGTCGAACGACTCGGGCGATAACTTCAGGTCTTGGTTCTGATAGTAGCAGTGGTTGCGTACCTGCATCAGCAAGTGGCGCGGTTGGCAGTTGCGGAACGGACGGCCGACTTCCAAGTAATGGTGAACGATCAAATGATCCACGGCGTCTTCGTCGTATTCAAAGCCCATCTTGGGACACATGATCTTGAAGAGTTGCCGGAATTCTTCCTCAGACGGGTTAATCACTTCGATCTTGTAGGGAATCCGACGCAAAAACGCCTCATCGACCAAATCCTTTGGTTCCAGATTCGTCGAGAAGATGATGAGCTGATCGAAAGGGACTTGGATCTTCTTGCCGTTCGCCAGACTAAGGAAGTCGTATCGCTTCTCAAGCGGCACGATCCAGCGATTCAACAATTCATCTGTCGTCATCCGCTGGCGGCCGAAGTCATCGATCACCAGCGTTCCACAATTACTCTTCAACTGCACGGGCGATTCGCTGACCCCGGTCGATGTGTTGAAGACTACCTCCAATGCTTCCATCGTCAGCTCACCACCGACAACAATCGTAGGCCATTTGATTCTGATCCAACGTTGGTCCACCTTGGTGGTTTGTAGCAAACCCGCACTCGTCGGCAGCGGAGCTTCCTCGTGGTTCATCGGATCGAACAGCCTCATGACCTCGCCATCGATTCCGATCGCGCGCGGGATCCAGATGTGCTCACCAAAGGCCTTGGTCACGCGTTCGGCGATACTCGTTTTGCCGTTGCCCGGAGCACCGAACAGGAAGAGACCGCGTCCCGAGTTCACGGCCGGGCCCAACCGTTCCAACATCTTTTCGTTAACGAGCAGATCCGAGAAAGCCTTCTGCAAGTCATCCACTGTTGGGTGTTGTTCGTTTAGCGATTGTGCCTTGATGCTCGCGATGTAGTCGGACAAGGCGACTGGTGCCTCGCCGTAGTAAGAACAATGATCGCTCAACCGTCTAGCGCGTTCGCGCCCCACATCGGTCAACTGATAAACGTAATCGTTCATCGGAGCCGAATCGCGATACGCGACAAGCTGATCGTCTTTCATTCGCGTCAGCAAAGTGTTGACCAACCCAAACGGCAATCGCAGGCACTCCGCAGCCGACCTGCCTGCGATTTCGCCGCGCGCGAGTTGCAGCTTGAGGATCAACGCTTCGACTTCCGATTCGTTCAGGCTCGCTTGACGGAAGGACTTCGGTTCCTTCGGCACAAACAGATCATCAGCCGACTCTTCCGGTGGAGGCTCCAATCCGGACGTTCGAGCGACCCGCTTCTCCGGCGAGATCGTATTGATTTTCTGAAGCAGCGCGGAGAGCTTCGGATCCGAAGCGGTTGGTGTTGCTCAACGTCTTCAGAAGCGACAACCTCTTCGGCTGGCTGCGTCGCAGCGACTGCGTCCCATGCGTCCGTATCGTCCGACGTGGAGGCAAGTTGTTCGAGCAGATTGTCGTTGGAAGCTGTAGACATAATTCGACACGAACAACATCACTGTGGCCACATACTGTCGCGACGTGACTGCGCCAACGTCACTATGCAAAGAATCCCGCAACTGAACAGTACCTCCAGGTCCAGCGGTGGTCAAAGACGGCAACCGCGTGTGACGGTGGTAACGATTAAACGCGATCGTCGCGCACTCGCATCGGAATGTCAGCCTTCCAGCCGTGAGCGCTGTATAGTTCTAAAAGCTGGGGCAGGCTGAGTGTTGTATTGCGACACTTCCGCGAGATACGAAATACTGCGTTGACGGTTTTTGTTTCGCGGATGTGCGATCGCCCGGCTCGCTATGGCAGGTTCAGTCGAGAGGCTCTTTGGAAGCACTGCTGCGCCGCGGCGGCTGTATCGCGGAAGATCGCCCTCGTGACAAATGTAGTCGCATCCGATGAAGCGTATGTCGCCGGACTTTTACATCACTTGGGGACCATCCTGATTGACCAACACCTCCGCAGTCATTTCTGTCGGGTAGTCGATCAGATGGACGACCTCACGCCGACGTACCAGGTCGAGCGGAAGGTGCTTTCGTTCGACCAAGGACAGCTCGGTGCGTATGTCGTTGGTAGGTGGCATTTCCCGGAGCAGATTCGGGATGTAATCCGCTACCACGCGTATCCGCAAGACTACACCGGGCCACATGCGAAGCTCGTCAACACGGTGACGGTCGCCAATTATCTCTGCAACCGCATTCGACTTACATCGCTTGCGCGAATAACACGCCGCCTCCCTTGGAGGCTTCGTACGCGGAAGTTGGACTGACTCGCTTTACATTGTCCGTCGTCTGGGAAGAGTTCAGGGCGACGTGGGCGGAAGTCGCTCGGTAGTCGGCGCGATTTCGACCAATGTGGCCAGCGGGCTACCGCAGGAAGAGCAGGACATAGATCGTTGCCAGGGTGATGTGGGCGATGGCGAAGGGAAAGGCGGCTTTAACGAATGCAGCGAACGACATCGGCAACTTGTGCTTGTGGATGATCGTTACGGCAACCAGTGTCGAAGCCGAACCAATTGGCGTCAGGTTGCCTCCCAGATTAGCGCCGAAGATCACGGACCACCACAAGCCTGATTCGGCACTCTCGGCGCCAGCGAGTGGAGCGCCCAGGTCTGTCAAGATGCTCGCCAGCATCGCGGCCAGCGGAATGTTATCAGTGACGCTGCTAAACGCCGCAGAGCCGACTAGCAAGACGATTGTATCTCGCCAGTGCGCCGGTGCCTGATTGATGTCAACCAAGACGCGCTCGAGAAGATTGCCGATCGATGCCAGCACCATCGCGTGTTCCATGACGTAGATGACCACGAACAACGCCATGAAAAATCCGAGCAGATCCCAATCCAAGGAGCGATAGAAACTATCGACTTCAGACTTATATCGCAACAGCATGACGCCGGCGAATGCCAACGCGATGAAGCCCATTCCCAAATGCTTGATGTCACCGGGCAGGATCGATGCCGTCGCGATGCAGGTGATGAACAGTACCAGCATTCCTGTGCCAAACCAAAAGAAGCCCCAACTCTCGATGCCGTCTTTCTCGTCGAAACCGCTCACCAACTGCGCCGCCGTCGTGCGTTCTTCTTCCGTCGCCAGCTTCTTGACGTCGAATAGTCTCGCCCCCATCCAAAGCGTCATTGCGGTCGAAACGGCAACGTAAGGCGATGCCTTCAGGAAGAACGTTGCAAAGCTGATACTCGCCGTTGTGCCGACGATGATGTTCGGTACGGAACTGATCAACGTCAGCAGACCGCCGACATTCGTGAGCAGACCCTCGATCAGCAAGAATCCTAGCAGCTTGTCTTTGCGCTCGAGCTTCTCTAACGACACTGCGGTCAGAGATCCCACGATGATCATTGCCGTCACGTTGTTCAACACCGCGGAGAACACGACGGTCATGATGCCATAGAAGTACAGCAACTTCAGCGGATCGCCGCCGGATGCCTTCGTGACCTTGATCGCTACCCAAGTGAACAACCCCGACTTGCTCGTCACATCAACGAACAAGCTCGACCCCAGAATAATCGCGATCACTCCCCAGTTGATACCGGGAATGTACACCGGCATCTCAAGTCGATGGCCATCGACGTGAACGGTGGCCGGCTGATGTTCGTCGTCAACACGATGTGGATGGTGCTCTGGATCTGAGTCAAGGACATAATCGCCTTGAACCTCCTCGATGTCAGTCATCTCATGACTGCCGACCACGATACGGTCGAAGGGCAGGATTCCACAGATCGCTCCCAGCAACAAGCACACGATTGCGAAGATGCCGGCGATTACCGATTTCTTCGCATGTAGCTTCTCTTCCAACGCCAGGCACGCGATCAAACCGACCAACAACGCAGCAAAGAGTATCGTCGTCCCAGTCGAGACGCCGTGGCCGGTGCTTGCCAGCATGAATCCGTTCATGGCACTCTGTATAAGGTCAAAGTAATAACAGTGGCAGTTGTCGTAGTTCGACAGCCAGCGGATACGCAAGCCCATGCATCGCGAGCTGATCTTCGTCCTTCGTATTCAGAACAAGCAAATTGACATCGTGCTCTTCGATGAGCCGCTTGTAATCGGCGAGTCGATGCCCGACGGTGACAATCTCCTCGATGTGCAGTGACGTGCCTTCTTCCAACACAGTTCGGCACGACTTGATGTAATCATGCGGCTCTTGGAGGAGTTGCTCTAGAATCTCCTCGCGAGCCGTATCGGTATCGATCGCTGGGATCTTGGAAATCGTTCGGATGTAATGTTCGAAGGTCGCTTCGTCTTCGACATGAGTCAGGAACAGTTTGCCGGCCGCCTCGGTCAGCTTGGCTGCGTAGCTGACCAAATGATGGTCGCCCGTCAAGTGATCCGTGATCGCCATCACCGAATCGCGTCCTGCTTTCGCGAAGTCGTGCTCGGGATAGACACGCGGATTGGGCAACAAGAGCACCGGAACGTCGGTCGCTTGCGTTAGGACATCGACATATCCGCCGAGGCTGTAGGGATAATCTGGAGCTGGTACGTTGAGATTGCGATACGTGCAAATCAGATCCGGCAGAGCGGTCGAGACAAGATCGATCAACGACGCAACGTCAGTGAACAAGTTTCCCGAGAGCAACTCCCAGCGGGCATCTCTGTTGACCGCATTGCCGAGGAACTCCTGGATGTCGGCTTCGAGCAGCCGACTCTGCGGTTCGTCGAGGTCACTTACTAGAACAACCTTGCTGATGTCGATCGGTTCGCGAGAGAACCGCGGTTTGTCCGCGGCCTTAAAGACGCTCTCGAATTGATCGATGTTTGTCACAGGATGCGTGAACCGACGGATAACTGCAGGAATCAATTACTTTACACTCCGCGAACCTTATCCCTCGGAAACGGTTGACGCAAGGTGTATGAAGCGACGCTAACGCCAAGTCTGTGGGAGCCTGGAGTGAGTGAGGAACTGAAGCCGAACCACTGGTACTGGATTCGCCGCGAAGATGGCAGTTTGGCTCCGTACCGCTTTCATCGACAAAGCGACGACAGAAGGCAGGCGATCGGCGAGTTCTTTGTCGGCAGCTTCGTTCGCCGATTCCCGCTGAGCGCCGTCGCCGGCGAGGCACACATGCCGGAGATGGGATCGGACGACGACTAGTACGTCGCGTCGATTGTTTTCGTAGGTTGGACGCCCTCGTCCGACTAGTCGCGACGGACGGGGGCGTCCGTCCTACTGCCAAGATCGAATGAATTGAGGTACTAGCCTTTGTTACTGAATGTCGATTCCCTCGTCGTCGCCCTGTGGAAACGAAGTGTCAAACGAGCGGTCGCTCCCATGCGTCATGCTGTCCGTAGAGAAGGTTGTCGTTGCCACGCCAACGAAGAGCATGCCTAATACGACCTTGAGCAAGATGCCACCGGTGATCAGCACACCAATCACAAAAAAGAGCCCACCAAGTCCCAGCGGCAGGTAAGTCATCCAAGTTGTGCCTGGTTCGAGGGCACAAATGGCGGGCGCTTCGGGATCGTAGAAGACTTTGACTTCCTTGCCGACCGGATACCTCTGAACCGTCTTTTTCGCAAAGCTCGACATGCTCGATGAACTGTGGCCGTCGGTCGTCCACACTCGGCTGCCCGTCAGCTCTTCGTCGTTCACCGAATAGCGATACTCGATGTGATGCGAGTACATGGTCGTCGTCTTGCCTTCACGTCGCTCTTGTTTCGATTCAACTCGTGCGACAGTGATCACCCCGTCCGTGGTCGGCCACGATTCACTCGCTTTCGCTTCGCGCAGCATCGGCAAGCCGAGAAAGTAAGCGACCGAAAAACCGACGCCTGTGAAGACAACGCCTAGGACCAGCGCCACGACGAAACCACCCGACCGGTGCCGACCTACCATTGAACCACCTCCACTCGTTCGAGGAGCCTCATTGTTCCATTAGATTCGCCAAACCACCCAGCAAAGATCCTTCACCTTTCTTAGAGCCACCAGCGGACGGTGCATTCGCAAGAATGCGATTCGCCATGCGAGAGAAAGGAAGGCTCTGGAGGAGGACAGTGCCGTGGCCGCGAAGCGTTGCCAGGAAGAAGCCTTCGCCGCCGAAAAACATCGACTTCATGTTCCCAGCTTGTTGGATGTCGTACTCGACGCCGGTTGTGAATGCGACGAGACAACCGGTATCAACTCGCAAGGTCTGTCCTTCCAGTCTCTTCTTCACGACGTGCCCGCCGGCATGGAGGAAGGCCATTCCGTCTCCATCCACCTTCTGCATGATGAAACCTTCGCCACCGAAGAAGCCCACGCCAAGTTTGCGTTGGAAGGCGATGCCGATTTTCGTTCCGTGCGCGGCGCAGAGGAATGCATCTTTTTGGCAAGTCAGAGTACCGCCGATCTTCGCCATGTCGATTGAAAGGATCTTGCCAGGATACGGTGCCGCGAAGGCGACACGGCGTTGGGTGTTCCCGTGATTCGTGAAGTGGGTCATGAAAAGCGATTCGCCGGTCAACATCCGTTTGCCCGCGCCCATGAGCTTGCCGAGCATGCCTTGATTCGGTTCGGACCCGTCCCCCATCTTCGCCTCGAACTGGATGTCCTCCTCCATGTAGCTCATAGCTCCAGCTTCGGCCACGACCGTCTCACCTGGATCGAGCTCGATCTCGACGATTTGCATTTCGGAACCGAGGACTTCGTAGTCGATTTCGTGGCACTGCATCGCAATCTCCTTTGTGCATAGCCTGTGCGCGGGCTGAGTTGACACAAGCCCGGTGCGCCAGTATTGAAGTCGCGCATTTCTTTAGCCGCGGAGCGGCGACATACAATAGCCCCGGGCGTGAGCTCGGGGAATCGTTGGCGTTAATAGTCACAAAGCCCCGGAGGGGCGACACAAGGAGCGCTCTGTCTTCTGTCGCCCTCCGGGGCTTGAGTGGTGTTGGTTGGCTCAAATCCCCCCGGCTTACGCCCGGGGCTATTCGCTGCCGTCTCTTCGGGACTAAGAACTCGCAACTTTAAAACCAGGGCTTCGGCTTGTGTGATAATCGCAAAAACTTCCCAGCGTGCAGCATAAACGCTATTCGATGGCCAAGTTCGAATCTTGCTTTGCGGGCAAGACATCCCGAATCAAACGCAACAGCCGAAACCTATCGTCTTCGTCGGAAGTCTGTCTTCCATTCGCGTCCAAGATCTTGACAGAATAGCCTCGCGTCGTGGCGGCTTCGACGAACGAATCGGCCGCCGAACGAACGGGATCGCCAAGCCAGCAGACACCATCCGCGGAAAGACATGCGTCCAGCGTGCTCAACAGCGGCTGATGGAGTTGCCGTTCGTAGAGCACATCGGACGCGAATATCAACGGCCAATTCCCGCTATCTGGCTGCCGCCAATCGAGAACTCGACCCGGTACCGAACTGAAGCCATTTCGTTCGGCGTTCTCCACCGCCGTGCGGACGGCCAAGTCGTGCAAGTCGCTAAACGTAATGTCCAGCCCCGCTTTGAGTCCGGCCAAGCCAACCAATCCGACACCGCAACCGAGCTCCAGCGCCCGCGTACCGCGCTGCCAAGTCTCACCTAAGACAAAAGCAGCCATCCGGCTAGAGGTAGGCCAAAGCTCGGCCCAGTACGGATCTTGCTCGGCCTCCGCACGGTCGAGATCTTCTAGCCGTTCGAGGAACTCGTCGGGCTGGGACGGCCGAAGGACATCAAACGCGTGTCCGGCAACCGCTATGCGTTCTTCCATCCACCCGCCGAGAATGGCTGGCAGTGTGATCGATGGTCTCTCGGTCGGAAGCATGAAACTCGGAGATGAAACACCTTCGGCTACGATTGTTAATCAGCAACTAGAACGACATCAAAGCGTCCGCTGGAATCGGCCGCTCCGCGGGCCATGGCTTTCGTATTGAACTGCATCGTTATCTTGCCATCATGAGTGACCGCGATGATCCCGCCAACTTGCCCTTTGTCGGCAATCAACGTCTTCTCGAAGATCTCGCTGACTGCGTCTTCGACAGGCTGCTTGCGGTAAGCCATCCGGGCCGACACATCATAGGCGATCGCGTTACGAATGTAGTGCTCTCCAACTCCCGTGCACGAGACCGCGCAGGTGTTGTTGTCCGCATAGGTGCCTGCTCCGACGATGGGCGAGTCGCCGATGCGACCGTACAGCTTGTTGGTGAGTCCACCGGTCGAAGTCCCCGCTGCTAAGTTGCCGTGAGAATCGAGAGCGACGCATCCGACCGTGCCCTTGTGGTCATCCTTTTGCTTTGCCTTGACCCGCTGCCAGGCGTCGTATCGTCGTTGCGTCCAGAAGTACTTCTGATCCACTAGATCGACGTTCATTTCTTTTGCAAACACGTCGGCTCCATCGCTCGAGAGAAAAACGTGACGCGTGCGAGTCATCACAAGCCGAGCCAAGGAGATGGGGTTCCTCACTGTCTTCACGCCTGCGACCGCCCCGCACGAACGGCCTCGCCCGTCCATGATCGATGCATCTAGTTCGTGTCCGCCGGCGCTGTTGAAGACGGCTCCTTTGCCAGCATTGAAGATCGGATCGTCTTCGAGATGACGAATCACCTGTTCGACCGCATCCAGACTCGTGCCGCCTTTCGCCAGGATGTCTCGGCCGATGATGACCGCTTGCTTGATCGATGTGTGTACCTCGATTCGCTCTTCTCCGTCCAAACGCAGCCAACCGTTGCCAGCACCTCCGTGGACGGCAATCGCGTACTTGATCGGCGGGTCGGCGCGCGCATCGCTGATCCAGATGGCACACAAACCGAGCAGCAGGACTCCGAGGAAAGATCGTTTCATGGCTTCGCTTTGGAGGTTGAGAAATCGATCTACAAGCCGCGATGCTGGCGCAGCGCGTCGAGGACTAATTGCATATCGTCGGGTAATGGAGCGGTGAATTCAATCGGGTCGCCGGAAATCGGATGCGCGATCGCCAACCGGCAAGCATGTAAGGCTTGGCGGCTCAAGACGATGTCTGCTGCGTCATTGCTTGCCAACTCGCCAAGTGTCAACTGCGATCGGCCGCCGTACAGTCGATCACACAGCACTGGACAGCCGGCATGCGTCATGTGAACGCGGAGCTGATGCGTGCGCCCCGTCTTCGGCATGAGCTTGATGGCGGCAAACCCCCGAAACCGTTCGACCACCTCGTAGAAAGTCTTCGCGTGCCGGCTGGTGGCGTGTCCGGCGCGAATCGCCATCTTCTCTCGTTGATACGGATGAACTCCGATGGGCTGATCAATCACGTCGCGATCGCGGTCGGGCTTTCCGATGACAATCGCTAGATACTCCTTTTCTGTCGTACGTTTCTCGAATTGAGCAGCTAAGGCCAGATGTGCACGATCGCTCTTCGCGACAACAATCACGCCGCTCGTCTCGCGATCAAGCCGATGGACGATACCAGGACGCGTGGGGCCACCAACGCTGCTGAGTTGCTCGAAATGAAACGCCAACGCCGCAGTCAACGTGCCGGACCAATGGCCTTTGGCTGGATGAACGACCATGTTCGCCGGCTTGTTGATCGCGACGAGATGCTCGTCTTCGTAGAGGATATCGAGCGGGACGTCTTCGGGCTCTGGGCCTTCACGCGGCAACTCGGGCAGCGTAATGATGACCCGTTGGCCCGCGCTCAACCGATACGCTGCCTTCGTTCGCTTGCCATCGACAAGCACACCGGCCGCGTTGATCACTCGTCGCAGATGCACGCGGCTGTAGAGCGGAAAACGCGCGGCAAGAAAAGCGTCGAGTCGCATCCCTGCTTGCTCATCGCCAACGATCAGTTCGATCGGCCCGGCGGAGAGATCATCGGTTGACATGCTTGCGGAAGGGAACGCTGAACCAGCGGGGAATGAATGTCGAATATCGAACAAGGAATCTCCAAAGTCGAAGTTCCGATTTCGACATTCCTTGTTCGATATTCGATATTCCGATCTGCCGTGCTTAGCTATTCAGAGTTTGCCGCTTCATCGGCAGCATCGCTTGCGTCGGAGCCACTTTCGCCGGAAGTGCTCTCACCCTCCGAAGGCGGATCAGTTGCCGCTGGTTTTTCTGGCTCGGACGATGCTGGCTCACTTGCCGGCTTCGCATCGGGATCGCTCTTGGCGGGCGCGCTCTCAGCAGGAGGTTCGTCGCTGCCGTCTTTCGGTGGAGCCGGCGCTGCAGATTCGCTTCCTTCGGGCGGCAAGAGAGGAGCCTCCGCGGGACCGATGGGTACCGAAGTCTCGAGCGGTGTCGGCAACGAAAGGTCAGGTCGGTCGGGCAGGTTGCCAAGATCAGTGGGCAGATCCGGCATACCGGGCCCGCCGGGAATACCAGGTGCGATCGGAGGTCGTGGCTTCTGGCGGGCGAACCAATTGTACCACTTCTCGACGTCTGGATCCTTGAGCATGTCCAACCGCCGTTGCGCTTCCTTGCCCAACGCCGAATCCGGAGAACTCTGAGCCAAGCGGCCGTAATAATCGATCGCTTCGTCAAGCTCGGAGAGCGATTCGTGAACTCGCCCAAGTCCGAACCACGCGCGTTCTTTCAGCAGTCGATCAGTGCCGGGCGCTACCGCCACAGACGAGTAGCCGTTCTTTGCACTCTCCAGCAAATCGCGGGCTTGCTCGCGGCTTCGATAGAGTGCATTGACTCCCTCGGCTAGCTGCAAATCCGCTTCGGCTTGTGTTGCCCAAATGGCCGCGTCTGTTCCCGCATACTGCTTGGCGACATCTTCCAGCGAGTCGGTGTTGCGCTGACCAAAGGCTTGATAGAAGTCGTTCCAGCCGAGCTGAGCACGAGCCGCCTGATCACGGAGGACAAAACTGCCTGCAACCGCCGCTGCAAGTGCGAGGAGTGCCACAGCCAGAATCGTTTTCGAGTAGGGCTTGACGTGTGCGAGATATTGGCCGAGCCAGTTCGCCAGTTCGTTGTCCTGCAACTCGTGCCGTCGTTCAGCTTTCATGCGTCTGTGGTTCTGTTAAGTAGCCTACGTACCGACTCTCTGTAATCCAATCGATGCAGCACTGCGCAAGTATAGGAGTCATCAAGGAATAGCGTCAAGGGCGACGTGCTTGCCCGATGCCGTCCGCTGGCGTTATAATATCGGGTCTTGCCCGGCAACGTCCCACACCAGACTCGTTCACACCATTCCCGTCCCACTACGAAGTGCCATCATGATGTTGAGATACTTTTCATCGGTCGTCTTGCTGTTGCTGGTCGGATCGGCCGTCGCTGAGGAAGTCGATGTAACAACACTCGCCACGAAGTTAAAGGCTGTTGGCCCGAAGGGTGCCGGTCACCGAGAGGCGATTGCGGCCTGGCGAACGCTGTCGAAAGCGGATGTCGCGCAACTGCCAGCGATCTTGGAAGGAATGAAAGGGGCCGGAAAGCTGAGCGAGAACTGGTTCCGTGCCGCGGTCGAGTCGGTTGCTCAAACGGAGTTGAAGCGTGGCGGTAAGTTGCCGATCGATGGACTAGAGGGCTTCCTTGGCGACACCAGCCAGTCACCGCGTGCGAGGCGTTTGGCGTACGAATTGATTGCCGGAGTGGACTCGTCGGCCGAGGAGCGGCTGATCCCTGGTCTGCTGAACGATCCGAGCCTGGAACTCCGCCGAGATGCGGTGGCCCTGGCGATTTCCTCAGCCGCCGAGCTTGAGCAAGCCGGCAAGAAGGAAACGGCGGCCGAGCAATACCAAACGGCCTTCAACGCGGCTCGCGCGCTGGACCAGATCAAAATCACGAGCGAGAAGCTCCGCTCGCTAGAACAGCAAGTCAACATTCCGGTGCATATGGGCTTCGTTACTCAGTGGCACTTGGTGGGACCTTTCGACAATACGAACAAGCAAGGCTTCGATGTTACCTATCCGCCGGAGAAGAGCGTTGATCTGAACGACAGCTACAAAGGAAAGAAGGCTGAGGTGAAGTGGGTATCGCACGTCACCAAAGACCAGTACGGCATCGTCGATCTCAACGTGATCTTTGACCGTCCGAAAGAAGGCGACAGTTACAAGCTGACCGACGACCACAAAGAAGCGATCGCGTATGCTTATTCGGAATTCACGGCATCTGCTGCCGCGGATGTTGACTTGCGAATCGGCTGCATCAATGCCAACAAGGTGTGGCTGAACGGCAAGCTGCTGACGGCGAATCAGGTTTACCATGCTGGTATGGAAGTCGATCAGTATCTCGCTCAGGGTCGGCTGAAGTCAGGGAAGAATTCAATTCTCGTCAAGGTCTGTCAAAACGAGCAGGAGGAATCCTGGGCGCAACGTTGGCAGTTCCAACTGCGGGTCTGTAACCACATCGGGACGGCCGTCTTGTCTAAGGATCGTAACGCCAACAAGACCGCCGCACGCTAAACACCTCTCCGAACACCTAACCCGAAGCGTGAGGGCGCGAGCGAGGAATCTCATGAATAATACGTACATCGCAATCACCTTATTGTCACTTACCGTCAGCTCGTTCGCAGTCGGAGCGGATTGGCTACAGTTTCGCGGCCCAAATGGAGCGAGCGTCACAGGTGACGTCGCGCCTCCGACGAAGTGGAGCGAGACCGAGAACGTTGCCTGGGCATCGGATCTGCCTGGTAAAGGCGTGTCGGGGCCGATCGTGGTGCAGGGCCGCATCTACCTCACGTGCGCCAGTGGCGAAAAGCAAGACCGCTTGCACGTACTTTGCTTCGACGAAAAGAGTGGTGACGAGGTGTGGCATCGCGAGTTTTGGGCAACCGGCCGCACGTTGACTCACCCGTTCAGCTCGGTCGCCGCTCCAACACCCGCCAGCGATGGAAAACGAATCTTCGCGTTCTTCTCGTCCAACGATCTTGCTTGCCTCGATCTTGACGGAAACTTGCTTTGGTATCGTGGCCTGGCATTCGACTATCCGAAAGCTGGTAACGACATCGGAATGGCTTCATCGCCAGTCGTGACAGGTGAAACAGTCGTCGTACAACTCGAAAACCAAGGTGATTCCTTCGCTGCCGCGCTCGATACGGCGAGCGGCGAGACGCGATGGCGCGTCGATCGTGACCACTCTGCAAATTGGGTTTCGCCGACTGCGCTCCCCGGCAAGCGAGAGGGCAAGCATGTGGTGTTGCTTCAAGGCCGCTCCGGCTTGACCGCGCATGATGCCATGTCTGGTGATGAGTTATGGCGATACGACGTACCTTGCTCGACAACACCTTCGGTCGCTGTCAGCGAGACTCGGATCTACATTCCTGCCAATGGCTTGACCGTGTTGGATCTGCCCAAGGACGCGACTGTGCCGTCGCTGGCCTGGGATTCCAGCCAGTTGAGCCCGAGTCCGGCGAGTCCGATCGTCACCAAAGACTTTGTCTACGTGATGAACGGTGTCGGCGTGTTGTCGTGTGGTGACATTGTGACCGGCAAGCGCCTGTGGCAGGTCCGTATCGGTGGCCGCCACTGGGCGACGCCAGTGGTCGCGGGCAATTTGATGTATTGCATCAACGCGGACGGCGAAGTGAAAGTCGTCGAACTCGGCGAACGCGGCAAGGTGGTTGGCACCAACAAATTCGACGAGGCGGTGAAGGGGTCTCCCGCCACGGCGGCTGGCGCTTTATATGTCCGCACCGACAGCAAGCTTTGGAAAATCGCTCGCGGGTCTTGACCCATCTTTCGAAAAGCATATGTAGTGTCCGACGGGATCGAAGTCGCGCCCATAGGGCCTCTGAACGCCACGATCCGGCCGCCCGGATCGAAGAGCATGACGAATCGCGCGTTGATTTGTGCGGCGTTGGCCGACGGCGAGTCTCGCTTGACCGGAGCGCTCAAGAGCGAAGATACCGGTGTGATGGTGATGGCTCTCCAATCGCTTGGTCTCACGGTCGATCATGACCTGGCAACTCAAACGATTCGGGTTGTTGGCAGTGCCGGGTCGCTACCGAATGTCCGTGCCGATTTAGATGTCGAGAACAGCGGTACAACAATCCGTTTCCTGACAGCGATGCTGTCTGCTTGTCGCGGTGAGTTTCGGCTGGACGGAATTGCTCGAATGCGAGAGCGGCCGATCGGCGACCTGCTTGACACCTTGCGGCAATTGGGTGGCGGAGCTGTTAGCGCAACCGACAACGGATACCCGCCGGTTCGCATAGCCGGAGAAGGACTTCACGGTGGTGAAGCGACGATTCGAGGGGACATCTCTAGCCAATTCCTCAGCGGCGTGCTGATGGCTGCTCCGTACGCGGAGCAGAGCGTCACAATCAAAGTGGACGGTGAGTTGGTGTCCAAACCGTATGTGACGATGACGCTTGGTGTCATGTCATCGTTCGGAATCCACGTCGATGAAGGAGATCTCGCGAGGTTTACCATTCCGACGGGACGTTATCGTGGGACGGACTACGCGATTGAACCAGACGCCTCGGCGGCGAGTTACTTCTGGGGCGCTGCCGCGGTGACGGGCGGAACGATCACGGTGGAAGGGCTCAACCGTGACGCCTTGCAAGGTGATGTCAAGTTCTGCGATTGTCTCGAGCAAATGGGTTGTGAGGTCGATTGGGCGAGCGATCGCGTAACGGTTCGAGGCGGCAAGTTGTGCGGCATTGAAGTCGATATGAACGCCATCAGCGACACCGTTCAGACCTTGGCCGTCGTCGCTCTATACGCGAAAGGACCGACAACGATCACAGGTGTCGCACACATTCGCCACAAGGAAACCGACCGCATCGGTGACCTCGCGCATGAACTGCGGAAACTAGGGGCCGATGTCGAAGAATCGGCGGATGGTCTGAGAATCACGCCGAATGAACTTCGCTCCGCCGAGATTGACACGTACAATGACCATCGGATGGCAATGAGCTTTGCGCTCGCTGGCCTTCGCGTACCGGGCGTTGTCATAAGAGATCCAGGCTGCACTCGGAAGACTTATCCCAACTTCTTCCAAGACCTCGCTCAATTGAAAGAATGAGTTGTCATGTTCATCCACAGCAAAGACCCGCTCGAGTCGGTCGGCGGTACGGAGACGCCTGAAGACGTCTATCTGAATCGTCGCAAGTGGCTTCGCGCCGCGGGGTTCGCCGTCGGCGCTGGCGTCTTGGGTGGTGGCGGATACCTTGGCTGGCGATCCTATCGCGGCTCCGACGAAGCGGTCATTCAAAGTGGGCGATCTGTCGGCAACGAGACAGTGGAGATCGCACCCGAAGCACCCCAGTTGAGTTACGAAGAACAACTGCTGACGTCGTACCCCGCAACGCGCGATGAAAGATTTACGTACGGCCGTTACGAGACCGAGCGTGCCGAGGCCGCTCGCTATACCAACTTCTATGAGTTCAGTTCGACGAAGCTCACTTGGCGGTACATCGACGATTTCAATCCATATCCATGGGAAATCACGATCGATGGGCTTTGTCGCAACCAAACGAAGCTGGATCTGGCGGACTTCCAAAAGCTCTACGCCGACGACATGGTCGAACGGCAATACCGGCACCGTTGCGTCGAGACTTGGGCGATGGCCGTGCCGTGGACTGGAGTTCCGCTTGCGAACATCATCAAGGCGGCTGATCCCTTGCCGGAAGCGACTCATGTCCGGTTCGTGTCATTCATGAGACCAGACGAAGCCCCGCAGCAGCAGACCGACGAGTATCCTTGGCCATATGTCGAAGGGATGACACTGGCCGAGGCAACGAACGAGTTGACACTCTTAGCCACAGGCATCTACGGCCAACCGCTGCTCAAGCAACATGGAGCTCCGATTCGCACCGTCGTTCCGTGGAAGTATGGCTTCAAATCCGCGAAATCGATCCAGCGGATTGAGTTTGTCAATCGTGAGCCGGGAACGTTTTGGACGACGCTGATGCCGGAGGCGTACCCGTTCGAATCGAATGTCGAGCCCGACGTGCCTCGGCCTTGGCCGCAAAACTCAGAGCGAATGCTCGGGACTGGTGAAATACTCCCGACGCAACTCTACAACGGCTACGGTGATTACGTAGCTAAACTATACCCAGCGTAAGGCAGCGGAATCGCTAACGAGGACGTGGCCTGGAAGCCTCGACCGACGTTAACAACTCCTCGGCTCGGTCCAGCAAGTACTCGCCCGAGTCCGACGCTTTCTGCGGACTCGGACTCGCTTCGAACTCACGTTCGCAATGCTGGCACGACACCGTCTTGCCCAGGTACGCGAGACGCACCTGAAGCTGACGACCACACGTAGGGCACTCTTGACTGAAGTAAGTGGCGCCTGACATCTCGGTATCTCCTGCCACCGGGAAAAAGCCACGAAGAAGTGAATCCAGAGCCGATTAATGTATGTGAGCGGAGGCCAACTTTCAAGAAAGAAGTTTCTTGCCCCCCCCCTCTGGGCGGAGTTCGTGCGGTTGCCCTCGAAGGTCGTAATGTGACGTAACCTCCATTGCATAAGTGATTTGTGGGAAGTCGTCGGTCCTGAAAACAAATAGCGGGGTATTAAGAATGTCCAAACGACATGGTCGAACGATCCGGATGATGTTGCTTTGTCGTAGGGAGTATATTCGTGCCTCACGCGGCACGCTACGCGAAGCAAGTGACCGGACCGGGCGTTCCCGACTTGGTCGAGTTCCTTCCGAAGGAGCGCGACGGCAAGACGCAGCGGGTTAAAGATTACGACAAGCCGACGAAGAAGATTTACACACTCGATCAACTCGAGAAGCGGATTCGAAAGAGTTACGAGCAAGAGCGTGAAAAGTTGGCGAAGTAGCCACTTGGGCGGTTGGTGGCGCTGCGTGTAAGATGACAGCTTTCTAGTTGCCGACTTCGCATCGGTCAGCCCAGCAGTTCTGTGATGGGCTCGCCTTGACTGACGATCATCGGCCGGCCAACCGGCGTCTGCAACTCTTGTCTGAAATCAACGCCAAGCGTCTCGAGCATCGTGGCATGAATGTCCGCGGTGTTATGCGGATTCGCAAGGTCTTTCGTCTTATCCTCTGCGTCAGGATCCGGATTTGGGGAGGTTTCGCCGATCACGCGGCCTCCAGCAATCCCGCCACCGGCCAGCGCGACCGTAAAGCCGTAAGGCCAATGATCTCGGCCACCGTAAGGGTTGATCCGAGGCGTTCGGCCAACCTCGCCGCCACAGACTATCACCGTGTCATCAAGCAACTCGCGATCTCTGAGGTAGCGAATGAGGGCCGCGAACGCGGGATCGAGCGTCTTCGCGTTCTCGGTGTGGTTCTCGTGATTGTTGGCGTGCGTGTCCCAGCCGCGAAGCGTCACTTCCACGCAGCGGACTCCGACTTCAACAAGCCTCCCTGCAGCCAAGCACCCACGCCCGAAGGGAGTGTCTCCGAACTCCCCGCGCAGCGCTTCTGGAGCTTCCTTCACGTCAAAGGCCTTCAACTGTTCTGACGACATCATCTTTAGAGCAGCGCGTGTGGAGAGCCCTTGCAGTGTTTTGCCAGCCAATTCTCGTAGTCGGCCACGCGCGAACTGTCGCTCAACAATCGCTAGATCTTTCACTCGTTGGTCAAAGCGATCATCGGGCACTTGCTTCGTAATGTCTGGAATCGGGCCTTGCGGATCGTCGATCTTGAAGGCGTCATATTGATCGCCCAGGTAACCACCTCGGGCCGGCCACGGACTGGAAAGGATCGATATATGCCGCGGGATCTCGACGTTGTCCGGTTGCTGATAGCAAAGCACGGCTCCGATCGAAGGATGTATCAGCGTCGGATCAGGCCGAAAGCCAGTCTTCACATTGTAGGTGGCTCGCTCGTGGTCGCCTTCCTGGCTCGTGACGCTCCGCACCAGCGAGAAGTAATCCATCTGCTCGGCCAACTCCTCGTAACCTTCGGCGAGTTGGATGCCCTTCACCGAGGTATCGATTGCTTTCGTGCCGCCGGCGATGTTCGTTCCTGGCTTGGGATCAAAAGTTTCAAGCTGGCTTGGGCCACCGGCCAACCATAGCACGATTACCGATTTAGGAGGTTTCCCGCTCGCTGCCTTTTCATCCGCGCGGCTGAGTGCCTCCGCGACCGGAGTCAACCAACCTAAACCGCTCAAACCAGCCGCCCTGAGCAACGTCCGGCGATTGAGGTGACTATGCGTTCCGCAGCCATCGATCATGTCTTCGTCCTTTAGTTTCTTCGTTTAACCGCAAGCCGGAGGCGTGCGCTTCTGGTGCGTGTAGCGCACGCCTCCGGCTTGCGGTTAAACGATCAGTTCACTAACAACGCGACCATTCCGACTCACTTCGATCGGCCGGCCGTCTGGAGTATGCAGCAAGTGCTTGGGATCGATGCCGAGCAGTGTGTAAATCGTGCTGGCAAGATCTGCCGGCGTCACGGGCCGATCCTTCGGGCCTTGGGCGACAGAATCGCTTGCCCCAACGATCTGTCCACCGCTCACTCCGCCTCCAGCCAACGCCACGCTGAAAACACGCGGCCAATGATCTCGGCCGCCCGATGTGTTCAGCTTCGGCGTGCGCCCGAATTCCCCCATGACGACAATGAGTGTTTCCTCGAGCAGCCCGCGATCACCGAGATCCTCGATCAAAGCCGAGAAAGCAAGGTCCAGCGATGGGATCAAGCCGACCGGCACGCGCGCCCCGGTGTAGCCTTCCTTGAGTCGCGTATACGCGTTCTCGTGCGTGTCCCAGCCAGGATTGTTAACCGTGACAAATGGAACGCCGCGTTCTACCAATCGCCGCGCAAACAGACAGCTTTGCCCAATGGTCTTGCCTCCATAACGCTTCCGGGCATCCGCCGGTTCGCGAGACAGATCGAATGCTTCCTTCGCTTCACGAGAAGTCACGAGCCGATACGCCTGTTCGAAAGCCGAGTCGGTTGTCGGATTGGCGGCCGGTACTTGCACAGCACCTTGACTGAACTGATCGAATGCTTGCAAGAACTCTCGACGACGATCGAGCCGCGACGTCGTCACGTTGGGGAACAGATCGAGGTCGCGCACGTGGAAGTTCGGTTTCGACGGATCCCCACCAACGGAGAACGGCCGCGTCGCTTCGGGAAGGAAGCCTTCGCCCGTCGTCTTGCCTCCGCCAACACGTGGAATCGCGATGTTCTGGGGCAGTACCGACTCATTGCGCCGCGTATGAGCAACGACAGAGCCAAAGCTTGGATACGCGATGACTGAACTTGGCTTGTAACCAGTCAGAAGGTAGTGCGTGCCAAAGTTGTGTTCGCCCAGCGGTGATGTCATCGAACGAACGATCGCCACTTGTTCCATCAACCTCGCCGTATTTGGCATCAGTTCACAAATCTGAGTGCCGGCGACAGCCGTCGAGATCGGCTTGAATGGCCCGCGGACTTCGGCCGGCGTATCTGGCTTGAGGTCGAATGTCTCGAGATGACTCGGCCCGCCGTCGAGCCAAATCAAAATGCACGACCGGGCCTTCGCCGGAGCCGCCGCATGCATCCTTCGCGCGCGCATCAAATCCGTCAAGCCGACGCCCATCGCCGTCAAAGCGCCAATGCGCACGAAGTCGCGACGATCGATTCCATTATGGCGGGTGGGCAATGTTGCGGACTGAGGCATCTCGAATCTCTTGCTTTGCTAAGTAGTTAAAACCATGTTCGGGCTGATTGGTTTCAACACCATCTGAAAGAAACGGCACTAAGAATGTGGCTCACGCTCCTTCCGATCCTCTCAATGATTCGTTAAGAATTCCTTTGAATTGAGTAAGCTCCATACAAAGTCTTCCAACATCTGTTCGCGATCGGAGGCGTCGTCGAACTGTTTCAGCCAGTAGGCAACTTCCGGCCAAGTCGGAAGACGACCCAAGCCGCGAAGGTAGAAGTCTTCGGCGATTTCGCTCAAGCCGGTGTCTTGCGCGATGAGGCGCCGAAGTCTCCCTTGCTGATCAGTGATCCGACGATTCAAGAGCGGCCCGTTCAACAGATGCAACTTTGTCGCCAATCCTCCTGACGCTTGGTCGTTCGATTCGCAAGAATCGGCGCGATCGCATCGTCCCAGAATTTGCAGCGACTCTGACTCCGGTCGCGTGAACAGCGTAATCGCCCGCGTCCCCAGCGGCTGTTCGCCGTAACTTTCCGCCACCCCAGTCACATCCGCGATCGCATCCGCCAAGACTTCGGCTTCCAGCGGGACCGTCAGTGCGTGGGAGTAAAACAGCTCGTCCGACTCGTTGGCCGAAGTTGCCTGACTATCTCTCGCATAGGCCGCCGAGTTCGTCATCAAGCGAATCGTATGGCGGATCGAGTGACCGTTAGCCACGAAGTCCTCGGCTATCCGGTCAAGCAGCTTGGGGTGAGTCGGTGGATTCGTTGCCCGCAGATCATCGGTAGGTTCGATGAGCCCTCGTCCCATCAAAGCCTTCCAGATTCGATTGACCATCGCGCGACCGAAGTACTGGTTCTCCTCATCAGTCAACCAATTCGCGAACTCTTGCCGGCTGTCAGCATCCGCGTCGAGAAACCGTTCGCCCGGCACGCGCGCGACAGCCGCTTCGCCTGTTGCTGGATGAATCACTTCGCCGCGCGAGACAACTCGGACGTTTCGGCCTCGTTCGACCCGAGCAAAGACGGCGGACAAGCCGTGATAGTCATCCTGCGTCCAACGATCGAGCGGATGATTGTGACAGTTGGCACATCGCAACCGGACTCCCATCAACAACTCGCTAACGTACTCGGCCTGTGCGCGAGCGTCGCCCGCGACAAGATAGAAGTTGGCTGGCCCGTCTTCGTGTGTGTCACCCTCGGCGGTCAATAACTCCGCGGCGATTCTATCCCAGCCAACACCCTTCGTGAGTTGCTCACGCACCCAGAAGTGAAAGGCTTTGGTCGCAGGCGAGTTCTTCGGGCCGGGCTTGATGCGAAGCAGCTTGGCCAGCCGGTACGTCCAATAGTCAACGAATTCAGAGGAGTCGAGTAAACGATCAACGAGTTGGACGTGTTTCGCTGGATCTTCGTTCACAAGGTACGAGCGGATAGCCTCGGGGGTCGGAAGCCGTCCCGTTAAGTGCAAAGTCGTCCGGCGCAGTAGTCTCGCATCGTTTGCTTGAGCGGAGGGCTCAACGCGCAGGGCTTCGAGTGTTGTGAGGACTTCGTCGTCGATCCAGTTCCGTCGTGGCGCCTCTGCGAGGTCAATCGGTCCGTCCGACAAGGGAACGGTAAGCTGGATCGTGAGTACCTCTGCAAGAAACCGAATGACGACCGTGTGTCTTCCCCGTCGCAGCACCTTCAGTCCGCCCGAACCATCGACTTCAATCGCCCCAGGGTCGGCAGCGGTATAGACAGCCAGTTTCGTCACGTCGCGAGTCGTCCCATCGTCAAACGTGGCCGAAACGCTCACGCGAGCATTCTGCCCGAGTGCCATTAGTGATTCGCTCGGCTCAGCCGTCACGCGAGTCAGTCGCCTCGCGGTGACTCGCCTCGCGCCCTCTGCAATCCATCGAGTCATGCTCGTCGCGCCTGGCCCCTCGAACTCCAAGCGATAACCACCTTCATGATTGATCTGCTCTGTTGGCTTCGAAATCAGCAGACTGGTCTCGGGCCTAGCAAGATTGACGCGTCGGCCTTCCAAACGGTAGACGATCTCGTCGTAATCCCAGCTCGTATCGCCTCCGAAGAGAGATAGTTTGAAACCTCCGCGACCGGCCGCCGAGCCGTGACAGGCGGCCGCGTTGCAACCGGCCTTCGTGAGGATCGGCACGACCTCCGTATCGAAATCGACGGTCGGTAGTGGGCTGACTGCAACAGCCAGTATGGCGAGAAAAGCGTTCATGGAAGCGACTCAAGTAGACTAGCGATCATTGTCGCACAAGTGACCACGGGAGGCCACAACAATCACCTCGCACGCAGGGCCCTGGGTGCAGGAACAGGCTCGCGCGCGTGGAGTGCATTGGAATTTGGGTTGGTGTTTTTGGGTGTGGGTCGAGTAGATTCCTCGTTGAGTTGGGTAAAC
>PBSM01000108.1 GCA_002726245.1 Planctomycetaceae bacterium
AGCTTGCGAACCCGCATTATCGCAAGCTGGAAGCTTACGCCACGGAAAACCGGACAGTTATTTCCAGAACGATCCTTAGCTTAGCCTCATCGCGTAGGCCCTGACGAATGAACGAGATTGTATTCTTGTGCTGGAACTCGACCTCCAATTGGAGTTCCGTGTTCCGTCTGCGATGATGTTGCCGTATGACGTTCCTCTCGAAACGCTTGGCAAACGCCAGCCCGCAGCTCTTCTCGGCGTATTGTATCGTCGCAGCGTTCGGAACGTACTTCTGTATGTATGCCTTCCGTAAGCCGATCTCGGCGGCGACGTTCGAAGAGTGGACGCTGTGGGGGATCAGTTACAAGCCAGTGCTGATCGCGTCGCAGATGCTTGGCTATATGCTTTCCAAATTTGTCGGCATCAAAGTTATCTCCGAAATGCCCGCATCGAGACGAGCCGCTGGAATCCTGCTGCTGATCGGAATCGCCGAAGCGGCACTGCTGTTGTTCGCGGTTACGCCGCCGCCTTGGAATTTCGTATGGCTGTTCTTCAATGGACTGCCGCTAGGCATGGTGTTCGGTCTGGTACTGGCCTTCCTGGAAGGCCGCCGTGTGACCGAAGCGCTCGCCGCGGGTCTGTCGGCGAGCATGATCATTTCGTCGGGTGTCGTGAAGTCAATTGGCCAAACGCTGATTCAGGACTGGGGCGTGTCTGATTTCTGGATGCCGGTCTTTACGGGGGCACTGTTTGTCGGTCCGCTGTTGGTCTTCGTCTGGATGTTGAACCAGATCCCGAAGCCTTCGCAAGACGATATCGCGCATCGCTCCGAGCGCACCCCGATGACCAGGGCCCAACGACGAGCGTTCTTCGGTCGTCATTGGTTTGGACTCGTCTTCCTAGTCGCGATCTACGTATTGCTGACGATCATGCGCAGCATTCGCGATGACTTTGGTATCGAGATATGGCGAGATCTAGGGCACGACGGAAAGCCCGCGATCTTCGCGAAGTCAGAGCTTCTGGTGATGTTCGGTGTCGTATTTATCAACGGCGCGGCGATCTGGATCACCAACAACCGACGAGCCTTATTGAGTTCTCTGGGACTAGTTGGCTGCGGCTTTGTGATCGTCCTCGCAGCCGTGGTCGGCCACTGGCAAGAACAGTTGTCGCCGCTCGGGTTCATGGTGCTGACCGGCTTGGGTTTGTACATCCCCTACGTCGCGTTTCATACGACGATCTTCGAGCGATTAATCGCGGCGTTCCGTGAGCGCGGAAATATCGGCTTTCTGATGTACTCGGCCGATGCGGTCGGCTACTTGGGCTATGTCGGGATCATGCTCATGCGAAATTCAAGCATGCTCGAAGCGGGCTTTCTCAGTTTGTTTGTTGGCGCGTCGCTGCTGATTGCAATCGTCGCCATCTTCATTACGCTGTTCCTACTGTTTTACTACTACCACCGTCTGCCGCGCGAAGAGTCGGTGTGAATCCAGTGTGCACGCCTCGGAGAGACCGATTTCATGAGTGAATCAAAGCCAACAAGGATCGAGCTGGTCGTCTTTGACTTGGGAGGGACGATCGTCGATCACGGCTGCATGGCCCCGGTAGTTGCTTTCGTCGAGGCCTTTCGCGCGTTGGGAATCGAGATTACCACCGAGCAAGCACGCGGTCCGATGGGACTGGCCAAACTTGATCACATCCGCGAGCTATACAAGCTGCCATCGGTCACCGAACAGTGGAAGGCGCGACACGATCGCGACTGGTCCGAGGAAGATGTCGTCGCGACCTACGAGCGTTTCCTGCCGATGCAAACGGAACTCGCCAAGCAACGCACCGATATCATTCCAGGTCTGCCTGAGTGTTGGTCCGCGTTGCGAGAGGCGAGCATCGCGATCGGTACCACGACCGGCTATCCGCGCGCGGTTGTCGGCCCGATCCTCGACGCGTTGACTCAGGCCGGCTTTCAACCGGCTGCGCACGTTTGTGCGGATGAAGTGCCCGCCGGCCGGCCCGCGCCATGGATGATCAATCGCATCATGGAACACCAGAACATTGTGTCTCCACAGGCAGTCGTCAAAGTCGGCGACACCGTACCCGACATGGAAGCCGCGAGAAACGCGAACGTCTGGGCAATCGGCATCACCGAAAGCGGCAACGAATTCGGGGCGACGAAGGACGAGTTAGCCGCGTTGGCTCCGTCGGAACGAGCAGCGCGGCACGAGGCCGCAGCACAGAAGCTCGGTGCGGCTGGCGCGCATGCCATCGTTAGATCGCTTGGCGAGTTACCGTCGCTCGTTGAATCCGGCAACTTTCGCCAATGAACACCACTCGCCGATCAAAAGCCCGAGCCGCTGTCTTTCACACTCCTGGCAAACCGCTGGAACTGTGCGAATTCGCGCTGCCGGTTCTGCAAGCTGGCGAGGCACTCGTCGAGATCACCTGCTCCACGATATGCGGAAGCGATTTGCATACGATTCGAGGTGATCGGCCAGTTGCGGGGCCAACCGTCTTGGGGCATGAGATGATTGGCCGCATAGCCGAACTTTCAGCCAGCGGTTCAAAGTTATGCGACGTCGCAGAGACGCCTTTAGAGATTGGCGATCGAGTCACGTGGTCGGTGGCGGCTTCGTGCGGCAAGTGTTTCTTCTGCGACCACGGCTTGCCGCAAAAGTGCGAGCAACTCTTCAAGTACGGGCACGAGACGACTAATCGAAGCGCGCTCAGCGGCGGACTCGCTAAGTTCTGTCACCTCATCCGCGGCACCGCGATCGTCAAGGTCCCCGACTCGCTGTCCGATCACGTCGCTTGCCCGGCCAACTGTGCGACGGCCACGGTAGCTGCTGCCGTTCGAACCGCCGGCGGTTGCCAAGACCAGACGGTTGTCATTCACGGGGCCGGAATGCTCGGACTCACAACCGCCGCCATGGCTGCGACTCAAGGTGCAGCCTCCGTCATCGTGAGCGATCTTTCCGAGCAACGTCTTGTACGGGCGAGAGACTTCGGCGCGACAAACACCGTCGATGTCCGAGAAGATCCGTCGGCTCTATCCGAGGCGACTCGCGATGTCACCAGCGGGCGCGGAGTCGATCTGATCTTCGAGATGTCGGGAGCACCTTTTGCGATCGAGCAGTCCATCGAATTACTCCGCGTCGGTGGCCAACTCGTTCTCGTTGGTTCGGTCTTCCCAACGCGCGCCGCGCAAATGCTTCCAGAACAGATCGTTCGCAAACTGTTGCGCATCGACGGCGTTCATAACTACACACCAGCCAATCTGACTGCGGCCATCGACTTTTTGATCAAGGCATCGAACACGTATCCGTTCGAATCGCTTGTCGATGTCGAGTTCACGCTGGAAGATGTGAACGATGGCGTCGATGCTCTAGCCGCGAAGGATGCCGTAAGAGCCGCCGTCCGACCACAAGTAGGTCACACTCGCCGAGTGTGACTTCGCCGAGTAGGGCATGGACTTGGGGCTGCGGAGGTCACTTTCGGCGAAAGTGACCTACTGCGAAGCTACTCCAAACGACGCGCTGACGGCTCGCGTTCAAGACCAACAATTCCGGCACCAACAACGGCAACGTCGCAACGACTCTTCATAGTACAGTTGTAAGACGCGGTTCACTCAGCTGATGTCGATGCATTGAGTTTAGCGTTCAAGCGAAACAGCAATCGGAAGGTATGCACGATCATCGACACAAGGCACGTCATGCAGACGGCCAAGTTCACCCAGGCGGCGGTCCCAACGCGTAGGTCCGCGAGGTAGGCGCAAATTGCCGTTCCGCTGCAAGCGAAGCCCATGATTAGCAACCAGTAGCCAGTCAGTCGATTCACCGGATACCAGATCTCTTCGTTTGCCAATGCCGAAGCTGTCTTGAATCCATACCACGGATTCGGTGGCACGATTTCCAGTAGCAACGGTATGCCCAATCCGCCCATCACCATTCCCGTGCCAAGATAGACGGAGAAGATGATCAGCTTTCCAGTCGGGTCTATGAGTGAGTCCCCCAGCCCCAACCAACGTCACTCGTGCCGCAAGGCTTCGATCGGATCCATCTGCGCGGCGCGATAGGCCGGATACAAACCGAACATGATCCCGATCACAACCGAAATGCCAAATGCCAGCGGAATTGAAGCGGGGACGATGATCGGACTGCCATCGCGCATGACATCAGGCAAGGCGGCGATGGTCTCAGGCGATAGTTTCGTCACCAGATCGCGTAGCGCTTCAAAACCGGGAGGGAATATCAAGCCGAAGAAGACACCAATGATGCCACCGAGCACCGACATCGCAATTGTTTCAACCAGGAACTGACGCACGATGTCGGTTCGCCGCGCGCCCAGCGCCCTCCGGATACCGATTTCTCGAGTCCGTTCGGTCACTGTCGCAAGCATGATGTTCATGATACCAATCCCGCCTACCACGAGGGAGATTGCCGCGACCAATCCGAAAGCCACCATCAACATCATGCGAATGCGTTTCGCCTGTTCGAGCAACTCCAGCGGGACGATCACTTTCGTGTCTTGGAGCTTGCTGTGATTTTTCTCGAGAGTTGCTTCGACGAGTGCCGCGGTCTTCACCACGTTGTGAATGTTGTCGATGCGGAGCGTGATCTGATTCAGCTCGACCGTCTCGCCTTCACGCGATCCGCCGCTTCGCATCACAACCGTATCGCCGATCCGCTTGCGCATCGTGCTGATCGGGATGTAGATGTCTTGTGAGAAGTCTTGAGCGTCGAGCGAGCCGCCGATGGCTGCTGTCGGTGGGCGGTCGCGACACACGCCGACAATCCTGTAGTAATCGTTGTGGTCCTGGACATAGATCCGACGGCCGAGCGGATCTTCGTACGGAAAGAGATGTTCGACGACCTTCGCAGCCAAGACGCAGTGGTTTTGTGACTGCTTAACCTCGGCATCCGTGATGAAATGGCCACGGTCCATGAACAACCGAGTCACGTCGGCATACTCGGGCGTGCAGCCGACCACCCGCGCATCAAGCTTTTTGTCCGAGTAACGAACATCTCGCCGCATTTCGCGAATCGGCAGGGCACTCTTGATCGTTGGGATCGTTTCGGTCAACTGCTGATAGTCCTCGCGCAGCAGGCCGTAGGCGAGGATGAAGGCGTTGGCACTGGCGTTAGGTGGGTTCAGTGGCTTGATCGAACGGACCATGATGTTGTCGGCACCAAGGCCTTCGATCTGGCGTTGTGCTTCCTGGCTGATTCCTTCACCGATGGCCAACAACCAAATGACGCTTGCCACGCCAATGAAGATACCGAGCACGGTCAAGCCCGTGCGCATCGGATGTAGCAACAAGCTCTTAATGCCCAATCGCCATGTGCGAAGCCAAAGCATGCGGTATCCCGGCCAGCGTTGCTTAATTCAGAATGATACGATCCGTCTTACGAACGTCGGACTGAACGAGTCCATCGCGCAGTCGAATCACACGCTTTGCATGAGCGGCGATTTCATTTTCGTGGGTCACCATGATGATCGTCTTACCCATGGCGTTGAGACTCTCGAATAGTTTTAGAATCTCTTCGGACGTAACCGTGTCGAGGTTACCGGTCGGTTCATCCGCGAGAACGAAGTATGGATCGTTGACGAGACTCCGGGCGATCGCCACGCGCTGTTGCTGGCCACCCGATAGCTGCGCGGGCCGATGCTTGAGCCGATCTCCGAGCCCGACCATCCCCGCCAACTCGTGACAGCGTTCACGATCGCTCTTGCTCAGGCGTCCCTG
Organism: Planctomycetaceae bacterium; assembly: GCA_002726245.1. Taxonomy (GTDB): domain Bacteria; phylum Planctomycetota; class Planctomycetia; order Pirellulales; family Pirellulaceae; genus PBSM01. The sequence continues at coordinate 5,717 of PBSM01000108.1, forward strand.
GTAGTACAAAGGAACTTCGATATTCTCGACGACGGTCAGTTGTTGAATCAGGTTGTACGACTGGAAAATGAAACCAATCCGCGTCGCCCGGGTGTGCGATAACTGATTGTCATTCATGTTTGCAATGTTCGCATCGCCCAAGAACAGCGAGCCGTGCGTCGGACGATCCAGGCAGCCAAGTAGATTGAGCAAGGTGCTCTTGCCGGAACCCGACGGTCCCATAATCGCCACGTAGTCTCCTTCGGGGACGTCAAACGTCACACCGCGAAGCGCCTTCACGGTCTCGCTCTTGAGTTCGTACCACTTCGTCAGTTCTTCCAGCTTCGCAGCAAGTTTCATTGTCCACCTCCTGGGGGTCCACCGCCAGGTGGACCTCCACCACCGCCGGCCGCTCGCATCCGAGCAAAGCCCGCCATTAACTCGGCTGTGTCGAGGAACCCGTCCCCGTCCGTATCCGCACTGGAGAGACGGTCTTTCATCTGACCTGGTAACTCGTCCAGCGAGAGTTTCCCATCTTTGTTTTGATCCATCCGCTCGATCATTTGCGCGGGATCACCTCCGCGTCCACCACCGCCCTGTCCTCGTCCACCGGCTGCCTGTGGTTGACCGCCGCTGTCAGCTTTCTTCTCTTTTCGTTCGGCAACAGGCTGTGACGAGGCTTTCGTGGCAGTCTCTTCCGATACCGTGTCCTCCGGTTTTGGGAAACGCGATTGATCAAACTTGTCGAGATGCTCGCGAGGATTCAGAACGACTTGGGCACCTGGCGTCAGGGTCTCTGAACGCTCCTGGTCGATTGCAACGACTTTGTCATTCGTCGAGCTGATCACAATCTCCTTCATGATCCATTTGTCTCCGTCCTGCATCAGGCAGAACATTTTTCCCAGGCGTTCATAGACGGCTTGAACAGGAACTTGTAACGCATCTTCACGATGCTCGACATGAATCTGGACTTCGGCGGTCAGTCCGACTCGAATCTCCGGCGGCGGATCGAGAATCTGGATCAAGGTGACGTACTCTTTACCGGTTGACGTCCAGAAATTCCCAGGCTCTGAATATTTATTGACCTTGCTGACTTCGCCTTGCACCGTATCGTCGCCGAAAGCATCGATTCGAATGGCGACAGGCATCCCTTCACGAATGAGATTGATTCGTGACTCGCTAATCTTCGCCTTGACCTGCATCGCCGCAGGGTCGGGTAGACGCAAGATGACCTGTCGCTCGCGAACGGCAACGCCTGCTTCGACAACAAATTCGCTGCCGCTACGACTGCTCTGGACGTTCGCATACACAACCTGCCCGGCTTGTGGCGCAACCACCTTACACTTGGCGCCCTGCTCCTCGATCTCCGCGTAGTTGTTGACTTCTTCTTGATGGCTGTCTTTCTCGTTGTTCCACTTGACTTGGGCCGACTCGATGTCGCTCTCCAGTTGCGTCAACATCTTCCTCTTTGTGAATTTGTCGAGCACATCGAGTTTCTGCTTAGCCAGATCGAGTTCGTTCTGCGCGGCATCAACCCGGAACTTTTCGCCTTCGAGTTGAAGCGAAGCCAGCAAGCCGCGCGAGACCAGCCGTTTGATCGAGTCGTACGAAAGCTGAGCCTTCTTCAGGTTCTCTTCCGCCACGAAGATTTCGTTCTCGATCGTCTTCTTCTGTTCGTTGTAGGCGCCGTTGAGATACTCTTCTTTCGAGATAAGGGCGGTGTCATAAGTGGCTTTCGCTTGAATCACGATCGCTTCACTCGTATTCACGACGATGCGTTGGCGGCTCAGCTCTTGTTCTAGCGCAGAGGAATCGAACGTAACCAGCCAGTCCCCCGGTTGGACGTGCTTGCCTTCTTCGATCACGTCAATGATCGATGTCGAAGGACCGCTGCCGCTATTGCGCGAGCGGACTTCGCAGCGAATCTCGACGTTGTTCGAACTCTCGATTTCGCCTTCTTCGAGAACGATATGGTCGTACGGGCCCTCAGTAACTTCCGCCAGCAAAGGTGTTTCCGTGAGATCTTCGCCGCCACTCCGCAGCGTGTACCAGACACCACCAACAACTGTCGCCACGAGCACAAGACCGGCGAGCAAAAAGTAGGCCGAAGAACCCGGCCGTCGCCGCTCGACCCGTTTGCGTCGAAGGTGGGACTTGCGCTGGCGCGACATGGGTGAATCCTTGTGTGGTGGGGAGCGAGACGCCCGGGAGGCGTGATGCTCAAATGGTAAGACGGAAAGCACTATTCTAATAGCCGCTGCTCCGGTTTGTCACGGCGCAAACCGCGATGGTTCCGCCAAAGAGACTTCTGTACAGCTTATCTTCAACCCCGCGGCAGCAAGCAAAACCCCGCGGCAGCAAGCAAGGTTCGCGGAATCGACTTAGCGGGGTGGGTTTTCGCGTGTGAGCTGGCTTACTGGCGGGAGTCGTTCCAGCGAGTAGGAAACCTAGTGCTTCGTCAAGTCTAAAAAGTGGGGTAAGCATCCTGCTTGCCGTGTGTTTCGCCCAGTGAATCGCAAGCTGGAAGCTTACGCCACGAAACTGCAAACCCCAAGTTTTAGTTTTGACGAAACACTAGGTCTGAAAGTCCACTGGCATGGCGGGCCGAGTGCGAGGCAACGGAACTTGCGCAATCGGAGGCTGCCGAAGGGGAGAATGTGGCCGCCGTCGCGCCGAAGCGTTCTCGGGATCGGGCACATCAGGCGTGGGAAGTTCGTCGGTATTACCAGGTTGCGGCAGCAGCTCCGGTTCCATGCTCGGCTCGAAGATATAATCCGGAGTGTCGCCTTCGAATCCTAGCGGAGTCGGGAATCCGTACTCTTCGCCGATCGGACCGGGATCCATCCAGAACCCTTCCGGGTCGAGGTTCATGGTTCCCAAGTCGAGATCCAAGTTGAGGCGCTGAACTTCGTAGTTTACCCAGACGTTAAGAAAATCGTTCTGCGCACTTTGAAGATCACCGAGCGCGGACACAACGTCTCGAGCCGCGGTCACTCCCGCCGCCTGGCCGCGCTCTTCGCGGAGCTTGGAGATCTGATCGTTGAGGACGACCTGTTCGATCGCCGACAGTACCGCGATTCGCCGCTGCTCGAAGTTCACCCGGTTACGCTCTATCGTGCGGATCGTATTTCGCAGCGACTGACCAATCCCGTCCATGAAAGCATAATAGTTCCGTTTGGCTTGTTGGTATTCAATCAGGGCTTGGCGGTACGTGTTCCGCTCTTGCAGCCGCGAAATCGGGGCGTCGAATCGAAGAGCCAACTGAAGATTATCGACTCCGCTATCTCGCAACGTTCCGTTCATCTCAAGATCGAGAATGCCTTCCAAGTTGTCAGCATTGAATTCGATCAACCGCCACGAATCGACAAGCGCTGCCCGCGCGTTCATCCAGTCACGGCGATAACGCTTCGCCATTTCAAACGCCATCTGCCAGTCCAAATCGATCGGCTCGACGCGAACCGAGTGCGTTCGTGCTCGGGCCTGGACCAACAACAGATCCAAGATGTCGTCCGACAGTTCTGACAAGAGGCTCGGTGTTTGGAAAACCACTTGTTGCTCGAGGATCGTGTGAAGCTCCTCGGGCGTTGGCTTCATCTGCGCGTTCAAGAGTTCATCAAGCACTTCCTGAATCTGCGCAAAGGGATCGTCATACGAGTGGAACTTGGTGCCTAGTCGCTCAGCTTCCGACTCCAGTTCCGATGGCACGACGTCCAACTTGACCGTATCGAATACAGCCGGGTCCAAATCGACTAGCAAAGTCATTTGGCAAGGGTCAAGTCCGCCATAACGTGCGAAGCGATCGAGTTCTTGCGAATACTTCTGCTTAAGTGAAAGCAGATCGTTCTTTCGTTGCGGCAAGACGCCGACCAGTTCATCGATATCCTTGCGCGTTTCAGCCAATGCGCCGGAAGTTACACGTTGTTGAATGGCCCGCATTCGCTCCAAGCTCGCACGCAGCGTACGCAGATTCGTCTCCAACTCGTCGTTCCACTCCAACGTGGAAACCTGCTGGCCGTTCGAATCCATTTGCTGAACGCTGCCGATGATTCGCTCATTGGCCGCGCCCACGATGTCGCGGAGTTGTGTGATCTGGTTCTGCAGATCAAGGGCTTCCGGCGGAATGAGGTTGAACTGATCGATGATCGAGTCTTCGATGTTCACGCACATTTGCGGCGGCAAGCCGAGACTCCGCTTGAAGTTGTCGAGTGACGCATGATAAGACGCTTGATCGATCAACAGCCGGCTTTCGGCGTCGAGCAGCGCTTGTCGCGCTTGCGCGATCTGCAACTGTTCGCGGACGATCTCTTCGGCATCATCCGGAATCTTTTGCAGGTTCTCCGCCAGCGACTCGCGCAACTCGGACAGGTTGCTACGTAGGCGAGCGATCGTTAGCTGTTGGTTGCGGATGTCCTGTTGTGTCTGAAGTAAGCCGAAATAACCACCGGCCTCAGCCGCACCGGCGCCACCGCCACCGATGCCGCCCGCTCCACCACCACCTCCGCCACCGCCGACTGTACCGAAACCGCCGCCACCGACACCGGTAAAGCCATCCAACCCCGATCCGCCGAAGAAACCGCCACGACGCGTTGCACCGCTGCCGGCGTCTCGACCGGTCATCACTTCGACATAGAACGCGCGACGATAACGCTCCATCTGGCGTACGTTGGCAAGCAGTGCTCGTTCGGTAATTGTTAGCTGCTCCAGGATGCGATCGCGTCCGGCTCGACGCAGTAGCGGCTGGATGAAGCCAACATTCAAGACATTCGACGGAGTCAATGTGTTTCCGTTGAAGTCCCAAACCAGCGCGTTTGCCAGGCCCACCGCCAAGTCCGCTCCTGTTGCGAATCCGCGCCGCGCGACAAAGCCTCCAGCCACCGGTGCCGTTACGCCACCAGCCGGCAACCCGCTGCGCCCTGTCTGTCGGGTGAAGACTCCTGTTGACAAGGAGTCCGCATTATCTTGGAAGTTCGCGACGGTCTGATATCCGCCGAAGAACTGCGTATCGAACCGGAACCGCTCGGCACTCACGTCGAGAGCCGACAAATAGAGCGTTTCGAATTGTTCTTGGTAATCGCGGGAATGAATCAGCGAGAGACGATAGGCGTCGGCCGCCGTCATGTTCACGACGCCGTTCTCATCCGTCACGAGATACGACATCCAGTCCGGGTTCTCGACAGCGTCTGTGTCGCAGTTGGCATGCCAGCCCGGATAGCCTTCCTTATGGTCAACGTAGTGCATCAGTTGATGCGACGTTGGGTCGTCGGTGGGCATCGGCTCCGCATCCGGGTTAAACGGATCGAACATCCGCGAGCGTGGATCGATGTCAATCGATTGACGAACAAGGTCCCAATGTGGGTGGTTGGCCTTTTCTCGAATCAGATGAGACGCCTCCGCATCGGCCTGCTCGCGGTAGTATCCGCGATGGCAACCGGAACCAATCATCGCAAGAAGTAGGACCAAGCCACCTGCGCAGGGGGAGGGGGAATTGCGCAGCATGATCATATACGTCTCCTAATGGAACGGGCCGGCCAGAGGTAGAACCCTGGGTCCACAGCATCCCCGGTCGGTTCGTGAACCGATCTCTACCTCTTTGATTCGGGGAATAAGTCGTGACGACTTGAGCGATTATCCGGGTGGTAGCGATAGTGACGCCTTGGGCGATGCAAGCCGTGATGTACATGGCAGTTACGATCCGACGATTTGGAACCGAAAGGTTGACGCCCCAGACTACCCAGTTTATGATCGAACGGTCTCTTGGTGCTCGGCGGTTGCGGTCCTAAGAGCCTGCAAGTGAGTGGCGTAATCTGACCGTTGGACGACTCTCCGAGTCGTCAATTCACGTCTCGGAGAGACGTGCAACAGTCTAACTAGTATTCTGTCGCAGCTCAGTTTTCGGGTAGCGAAGCTCGCCAAGAGCTTCGGCTCTTCCCGGTATTGGCCGAAAGTCTTGGCGACTTTCGCTACGGCCTACCCGAA
>PBSM01000109.1 GCA_002726245.1 Planctomycetaceae bacterium
AAAGGGTGGCTGAGGGGATTTGAACCCCCGACCCTCGGAACCACAATCCGATGCTCTAACCAACTGAGCTACAGCCACCACGTTGGAATCATAGAGTTTAGCCCTGCCCAACTAGGTGGTCAACGGTCAGCGACTCAGGGTAGTGATGCCGTTGAAGATCCCTTCGGGACAACGCTCGGCAATCATCGCCGCACGCTTACTACCCAAGGTTCCGGGCTAATTGTTACTTCGTTCCTTAGCCGCGGATTGGGCGGAAGGGCTAGGTCAGCTTCACCGATGTCCACGTTCGCGCCGCCCTCAGGCACTTCCCGCTTGGCTGTCCAAAGAATCGCGTTGACGATCATGCGACGAAACGGCTCGCGTTGAAAGTTCCTGTAGAAATGTCCGAGCGTCGTACAGAACGCGCGGCCGCCACCAGGTCGTTCGTAACTCCAACCAACCACGACGGGCTTTTCCTTGGCCATCACTTGCAACAGCGGTGTCGCCTTTCCTACGGTTGGGTTCAGATAGTACTCATCATGCAACTCGTACGAAGTCCATCCACGACAGATCGGGTGGTCCGGTTGAAGCTGCCGCAGCGGTGACTTACCGGTATGCAAACCGACGTTACTCACCCAGGTTCCGCCGACGTAGCTCATCCAGGTCGGGCCGAGTCGCTCGAGATTCTGCTGATGCACGGAGGACGCCCAATGGATCGTGACGATGCCGACTCCCTGCTTCATTAACTCCGCGACCTGATCGCGATGCGGCGCATCCAGCAGGAACTCGGCGGCTGGAGTTGTATAGATGACGATTGTGCTGACACCGTCAAGCGTTTTCGCATCCTTCGGCCAACCATCGCTGACAACGGTCTCGATGTTTCCCGGTAGCGCGACGCACTTGGCAAGCATTTCGCTAGTGTGCAGGTACATGTGTGTGCCGAAGGGGTGGTCGGGCTGTTTGCCGACGAACAGCACCTTCGTCCTCGTTTCCGCGTTGCAAGTCGATGTGCAAAGGACGACGAGACAAAGACTAATCAAGTGGGCAAGCAGGTTCTTCATTTCGGTTTCTCCCGTTGAATCTGAATGGCGGGTGTCTTACCTCGGCGGGTCGTCTTCTTGAAGCCGTCGAAACAACTTCCGGATATCCGATGCTCCTCCTATTGTCGTCACGACGGCCACGACGGCAAACATGAGCAGTGACGCCAAGAGCACTATTTTCCACAGCAAAGCCCATGTCATTGTGCGGCCTCCTCCTTCGCAGTGCCTTCGGTGGACTCGCCGTCAGGGAACAGCAGGGACAGCAACACGAAGACGCTCATCGTGAATGCGACACTAGCCAGCTCAACGCGCTCGGAACTGAGCAAGGCTCCGGCAGCTTCCTCGCTGACGTCGCGACCCATGAGGCCAAGTAAACCCTCGCCGAGTGGGATACGGATCGGGCTCAGGCCCAGTACGGCCGAGCAACCGGCCAGCAGCGCCCAAAACGCGCCCGTCGAACTCGCTCGCTTCCAATACAGACCGCCGCCGAGCAGCGCGAAGGCACCGATGAAATAGATCGCTCCGGTGATTGCCATATAGTCCCAGACGTCATCTTTTCCGTCATAGAACATGCCCCACCCCCAGATGTAGATCCCGATCAGCACGATCAAGATCCGTGTCCAGCGCACACGAGTTCTGGCGTCGATCTTCTTCTTGGAAAGTGGCGCGATGACGTCTTGGACAATGACACTGCTCCAGCAGAGCAAGTAGCTGTCGTGCGTTGACATGAACGCCGCGATCATCGCGGCGGACACAATACCGATCAAGCCAATCGGCAACAGTCGCCCAACAAACAAAGGCATCGCGTAAAGAACGTTGCCCGGCTCCACGCCCTCTGGCAATGGTTCGCCGCCGACTCCAAAGGCCGTTGCCAATTCGGGCTCGCGCGTCACGAAGTAAACCAGCGCGCAAATGCCCCAGAAGTACGGGATCAAGAACCTGATCACAAAAGAAACCGAGGACCAACGAAACTGACGTTTGACTGCATCTGTGCTTTCCATCGCTAGCGCTCGGGCAACCGCCGTCGGCCAGAGCGCACAGCCGACGAGCCCCAGAAACGCCATCCACAGAACATACTCGACACCGAAAGCACTTTCTGACACAAACGGGTTGAAGCCGCCTTCTCCCATCGTCGCTTGCACCGTCGCGAAGATATTGTTCCAACCGAGCTCTGCGATGGCCAAGCCAGTTGCCAAAAGCAAGCCAAACGCCAACACAACAAACTGGATGTAATCGGTCACAATGACCGAGATCATTCCGCCAAGCACCGTGTACACCAGCACAAGCACAAGCAGCGCAGTCATGACCACGGGCAACGCCCAACCGTGCTGGGATAGTCCTGTCACGCCAACGATAAACATCGAGCCGACTTTCAAGAACAGCCCCATGTTCATGATGCCCCCGGCGGCCAGAATGATCCCGCCCAGGACGCGTGTCTTTCGATCGTACCGACGCTCGTAGTACTCGGGGATCGTCAGCACTCCCAACTCGCGTAACGGAGCCACGATAAAGCCGGTCACGCCCACAAAGAAGGTGACGATTCCCGCCAGCACGGCGATGTGAAACGCGGCAAACCCGCCCTTGAATCCCTTCTCCGCCGAGTACATGACGGTGACCAAGCCCAATTCGGTCCCCGTCATCGTCGCCACACCGAGCCAAACCCCGACGCTCTGTCCCGCTGCGATGTAGGCGGTCATGTTGGTTGCGTATCGCTTAACCAACAGACCAATGACGAGCGATATTGCCAGATAAGCAGCAACGATTCCCCAGTCAAGCCGGGAGAAGTTGGTTTGCGAGGCGGCTGTTGCAACGACTTCGTTCATGCGACCGATCACAGATGAGAAGGTGAAACGATCGCATTGGACGAGACGAGCCCGTCGCTGTCAACTTGGCAACGGCCGGGCCACAACTGGCGCACGATCGATCGGTAGCTGCTATTCTAACCGCAAAGCGGTTGCTTCGAATAGCCACGGGCTTCAGCCCCTGGTCTGGGCCTAAGAATGTGCAACTTCAAAACCGACGCTGCGCGTTACGATGGCACAGACCCCCAAAGTCAAAAGCCCTGATCGGTGAACGCCTTCATTTGACTTGCTTGATCCGAATTGCGTTCAATATCGCCGACACTCCCTCGTGCGATGGTTGGAACTCGATGTCGAGGCGGCCATCCTTAAACACGACGTTCCGAATCGGATAAGCCAGCGGCCGTCCGAATCCTCCCGCCGCTTTGAGCAAGTCCAGGTTCCGAACAGCAAGACGCTGCTCGACACCGATCGAGAACGTGCGAGAACTGGATTGCATCGACCAATACTCGCAGAAATACAAAGTCACTTCGTAGCTCCCTTCCGGCACCATCGCACGAAATGCCTGAATGCCGCGAAGTGCAGAACCTTGCACAGGATTCTGCACGTCATCCTCGAGCACACCCCTTCCCGCTTCGTGACCAAATGTCTTGTTGTCGAAAAGCTTTGATTCTCTCCAAACGACGCCGTCCGGAGCGGTATACGTTTCGCCGCCCAAATTGTTTCGCCGCCCAAATTGCTGTGAAGAACGAACAGCTCGCTCGTCGCATCCGGCGACTTCAGCTTGTCCGGATGTCGCGGCGACTTGGAACGAGCCGAGCAGTTCGCGATTGCTGATCGTAAGAAACAGCTTCGCATTGGCCACTGAGATCGGTTCGGCGGGAAACAAGGTTGCCGATGCAACGTTTCCGCGCCCGTTGAACTTCCATTGAGTCGCCTTATCGCCATCGACTAACCGCATCAAGTCCGCGCCGTTATCCGCGACGGCCTTCGAGAACTCGACTTGCCGTTTCGTGGTCGGGGCATCGCCCGCGACAACTTCCAAAACGATCTCGTCAATCGCGAATCGACCGCCAGCACCAAGCCCTGGTCCTTTGACCGGAAGATCTTCGTGCGGCAACGTCTCCAGTCGTAAAGCGGTTAGCCGCTTCATCGTCGGCTGAAGGACGAGTTGATAGGACTCAGCACCTCGCGATGCGGCCGTTACGAGTACGCGGCCCTGCTCATCGGCGGTGAGTTCGCTTCCCGTTGATCCTTCGGCGGAAACAACCTGCAGCGGAACGAACTGCGTCTGATGTCGCGGAGCGATTCGATATTTGACCGATAACCTGTCACCAGGAATCGGATTCTCTTCAGTGCCATCGGGCAGCGTCCAGCCGACGCTGACGTAGTCGCGGCCAGTGCTTTCCTTGTGATAGACCTCGATGTAGTACGCGGTGTCGGCTTGCAGCGCGATTGACTTGCCGAACTCGATCAAACGCTTTCCACCTGGCTGCACGTCTGTGCTGAGATAGATCAAACCTCCGGCGTTTGCTCGGACAGAGAACTGATACTCGCTCGTCATTGGCGGATGCAAGTAACCGCGCAACCGCTGCCCGTAGTTGTCGGCGAAGTCCTCTGGTGGTTCGAGTCGATCGATCTCTTCGCGCTCGTCTGCCTTGGGTTTCTCCGCGACATGCGCAACGAAGTCCTCGACACTGCTGCCCGGAACATCCAGCCACACCTCTCGCAGTATCGCGCCCCGCGGTGCCGGCAGCGATTCGTCGGAGCCCGCAATTGTGATCGAGTTGTCTTCCACAACGGCTGAGATCAGGGCCGGACCCACGGGAGCCGCCGGCATCTCGGTCTTATCGCTCGCCGACGACCACTTCTCAGAGAGGTACTGCTCAACCGCAAGCCGCTCGCCACCCAATAACGCTCGATCATAGATCAATAATTCCGCGATATCGCCGACGAAATGTCGAGGATCGGACGACTTTCCGCGACAGCCGATCAGTAACGGCTCTTGATTGTCGATGGTGTGCGGCCCATCAATCTCGCGCCGAAGGGTTCCGTCGATGTGCCAAGCTATCCGTTGTTCATCGGCGATCAGTGAATGAACTTGCAGTTGGTCATTCGACGCTTCACCGGACTTCAGTGTTCTCTTGTGCGTCCGCACGCTGGTGACGCCGTTCCAAAACGAAAACGCGCCGTCGTTGTAGCCGTCGCCCTTATCCAGCAAGACGCCCGTATCGCCGCGAGCAACCACGATGAGGCTGTAGTCGTCGGCGACGTTAAAGGCATCAACATTCCCGATCGTCAGCGACTGTGCTCCGGCGAAACGAAGCACCGACAACTTTTGCGACAATGGAATGAGTTCCGGCCCAGCATGTTCGGCAGTCGGGATCGCACGATTCTCCGCTTCGCTTCCGTCGTACCAGATCCGCACGCGACGATCCTCACCCACCTCAATCCGCTCCTCATCTGCGGCGTCTAGCCAGAGGAGCATGCCGTCGTATGGAAACTCTCCGACTTGCCCGCGGGGTTCCGCAGTTGCGGCGTCGCGCGCAGTTAGCTGCGTTGCTTCTGGCAGCGTCGAGTCGAGAGACTCAACCGGTGCTTCTTGGACCCACAGCAACGCTTCTCTTGCCGCGGTCGATAGAGGTCGTTGTGACGACTCGAGCACGTTCGATTGCTGCAAAGTTGTCGGAGCTGCCGCGAGGTCACCGGCAGGCTCAACGCCACGCGGCTCTGGTTCGACGACTGTTCGACTCTCGGTCCCTTCGTTGCGAGGCTTTCCCGGCCGTGGAAAGATCGCGAGTGCAACAACTAGTACGCCGGCAGCGGCTGCACCGATGAGCCCGATCAGCTTCCAAGGCGGCTTTCGTCCAGTTATTCGCTTGGACGACATGCTCTCGATCGGCGTTGGCTCAATCGCTGGAGCGATGGATCGCGAGATCGGTTTCTCCGCCGGCGTCGATCTCCGTTTCTTTGCCGCAGCCGTTCGGCTCGGCGATCGACTAGCTCCGGCGCGATCAACTGTTTCGGTCGCAGCACGCCCCGGCTCGCGACGGCTTCTCTTCCATTCAACCTTTCTGCCCGTCGCTTAGACCTTCGTCGTAAAGCTTCTTCTTCTCCGGATCGAGCAAGCAGTCTCGCGCTTCGCCAAGCTGTATCAGCAATCTGTCAGCGGCATCTGTATGGTCGTCGGGTTGGATCCCCGCGACGTAGCCGATCTGCCGATCCGCTGCGAGCTTGATGACTTCACCGTCTGACTCGAACAGATTCAATCCGAGCAGCCGATAGTGATTCGCCGGCTGGTCGCGCGGCGGAATGCCCAACCACTTGTGATACGGATCGAAAGAACCCGACATCTCGAACCCCTTTGAGCAACAGACCGAGACTCTTTGTAACACAGCGCGCGGAGGCATGCCACAAGCCGGCGTAGCGTACACGGCAAGCTTGCTCTACCGTTGTTCGCTCTCGTGCTTAGTGATACGCTTTGTACGAGAATTTCGAAGCCGCACTCGAAGCCGCCTAAGCTACAGACGCCCAAAGGTTCGCATCCACGCGGATGGGAGTGGCGCACTCGATAGTCCCGTAGGGACGACAGGTAATAGCCTGGGGCGCAAGCCCCAGGAAAGTAGACCCAGCGCATCGAAAACCCTGGAGGGGCGGCACAAAGTGAATCGTTCGGATTTGTGTCACTCCTCCGGGGCTTGGGGGTTGATGGCTCGCGTTCCTGGGGCTTACGCCCCAGGCTACTACCTGCCGCCGCTCCGCGGCTAAGAAACTGGTCCAATTCAAACACAAAGCCAAACCATGCCGAAGATTATCTATACGAAAACCGATGAAGCTCCCGCGTTAGCCACATGCTCGTTGTTGCCAATCATCCGGGCATTCACCGGCTCCTCCGGGGTCGAGATCGAGACAGCAGATATCTCACTCGTCGGCCGAATCATCGCTAACTTTCCCGACAATCTAAAGGAAGATCAAAAGCAGCGTGATGCGCTGGCGGAACTCGGAGCGTTGGCAAAGACTCCCAACGCCAACATCATCAAACTGCCAAACATCAGTGCGTCTATTCCGCAGCTAACGGCGGCGATCAAGGAACTGCAAGACGATGGCTACGACATCCCTGACTTTCCTGAAGAGCCAGAAACGGACAGCGAGAAGGAGTTGCGAGCGCGCTTCGCGAAAATACTCGGAAGCGCGGTGAACCCTGTCCTACGCGAAGGCAACTCCGATCGTCGAGTCGCTGCCCCCGTGAAGGAATACGCGAAGAAACATCCACACTCGATGGGCAAGTGGAGTTCTGATTCCAAATCACACGTTGCTCACATGAACGGCGGAGACTTCTTCGGTAGCGAGCAGTCTCATGTGATGGCCGCCGCCGGCGCAGTCCGGATCGAGCTAGTTGGCGACGACGGTGAAGCGACGGTCCTGAAAGGTAACTTGCAACTTCAATCAGGTGAAGTGATCGACGCTTCGGTGATGAGTTGCAAAGCGTTACGTGAGTTCCTCGCCCGCGAAATCGAAGACGCCAAAGCAAACGACGTGCTGCTCTCCGTGCATCTCAAAGCGACGATGATGAAAGTATCAGACCCGATCATCTTTGGTCACGCCGTCAGCGTCTTCTTTAAGGATGTCTTCGAGAAGCACGCCGCTCTGTTCGACGAACTGGGCGTCGATCCGAACAACGGCCTGGGCGACCTCGAAGCCAAACTCATCGAGCTGCCGGCCGATCAACAGGCGGCGATCAAAGGCGACATCGAAGCTACTTATGAACGGCAACCAAGACTCGCGATGGTGAACTCCGACAAAGGCATCACGAATCTCCATGTGCCGAGCGACGTCATTATCGATGCGTCGATGCCCGCCGCAATACGTTCGTCGGGTCAGATGTGGGGACCCGCTGGCGAGCTGCATGACATGAAGGCCATCATCCCGGACCGCTGTTACGCCGGTGTGTATGAGGAGACCATTCAGTTCTGTAAAGAACACGGCGCGTTTGATGTCACAACGATGGGCAATGTATCGAACGTCGGCTTGATGGCACAGAAGGCCGAAGAGTATGGCTCGCACGACAAGACCTTTGAGATCCCGTACGCCGGGACGGTTCGTGTTGTCGATGGATCTGGCCAGACGTTGATGGAACATGCCGTTGAACCCGGCGACGTCTGGCGAATGTGCCAAACGAAAGACGCACCAATTCGCGATTGGGTGAAGCTGGCAGTTAGCCGTGCAAGAACAACCGGTTCGCCTGCGATCTTCTGGTTGAACAAGGAGCGATCCCATGATGCTAGCCTGATCGAGAAGGTGAACCGGTATCTGCCAGAGCACGACACGGAGGGACCCGATATCCAGATCATGTCGCCTGTTGAAGCGACTCGACTGACCTGCCAGCGCGCTAAGGAAGGCGAAGATACGATCTCGGTGACCGGCAATGTGTTGCGAGACTACCTGACCGACTTGTTCCCGATCCTAGAGCTTGGCACGAGTGCCAAAATGCTGTCGATCGTTCCTTTGCTGGCCGGCGGCGGCCTGTATGAGACCGGTGCGGGCGGATCGGCTCCTAAACATGTCCAGCAATTTGTGGAAGAGGGACATCTCCGCTGGGATTCGCTCGGCGAGTTCCTGGCACTAGCCGTTTCGCTGGAAGATCTCGCCGAAAAAACGGGCAGCGAGGAAGTGAAGGCTCTGGCCGCAGCCTTGGACCAGGCGAACAGTCAGTATCTCGACAATAACAGATCGCCATCGCGCAAGGTCAACGAACTCGACAACCGCGGCAGCCACTTCTATCTCGCTCTTTATTGGGCACAGGCGTTGGCATCGCAAACACAGAGCCAAGAGCTGCAGGACCAGTTCCGCGACATCGCGAAGCAACTTGCGGAGAACGAATCGACAATCATCGAGGAGCTGAATACAGCTCAAGGCCAAGCGGTCGATATCGGCGGCTACTACTCAACCGATCCCGAGAAGGCAGACGCAGCGATGCGGCCGAGTGCAACGTTCAACCAGATCATCAGCGAGTTTGGCGAAGAGAAGAACTGAACAGGAGGCAACGAAGGGAACAGAGAACATACTCCTCCGTTCTCTCTGTTCCCGCCTGTTCAAAATCCCCTACCGACTACTTGCCGGACACAATCTGGAATTGGGCTTTCGAATTCTCCGCCTCATTCACTTCGATTCGCAGCGGAGTGGTGCGGGCTTTGCGATCGATGGCGAGCGTGAAGCGGTGGCGACCTTTCCCGAGGCTGATCGTCATCGAGTCTTGAAGCGGAGTCGGCTTGGCATCAACCCAAAAAGACAAACCATCGGCCGAGCCGAAGTTCAACTGCAACTCACCAGTTGTCGTCACCTCCACTTCAAACCGAACGAAACTTGTTTGCGGTGTTTCGCGGTGCGGTTTCAATTGGGGAAGTTCGCCGATAGGCAAGTCACCGGCAACACGGCTGTGCGCCGGAATCCAAGTCAGAGCTGTATGTCTGCGATGAGTCTCGTGAAAAACAGCTTGCCCCAGAATCTGAATCCCGCACGAAGCGACTGGAAGTAGCCCGCGGGGCGGTTTTGCCGCCGTTGGTCCAACGCGTAAACTATCGCGCCGAGGCAAAGCGGTCCGAATAACGCTTCGAGGCCGATCGGAATCCAGTATTCCGTTGCCGGAGAGTCAGCGTCCGCTTGCGATATCGCGTAGTTCAGCAGAATGTTGCTTGGCAGCCAAACTGTCAGCACCAATGCGCTCAGCAGCGGGAGATTCCGTAGCCAGAGCATAAAGCCGTTTGCGATCGCTTCCAGCATGTCTTATCTCCGAGCCAATCTGGTTGGGAAGCACAACGTCATCCCGCAAGCTCTCGCAGCAGGGCCTGGATCCGTTTCTCCTGCTTTTCGATCAAAGGGTCGAACTGGGGAATCTCGACGGCGTTGTCGCCGCTCCATCCCAGATTACGGAACGTGATGTTCCTGTCACGGTGGACGGTCGTCAGCAGCGTTTCCAGATAGCCGTGCTGTTGCATCCGCTCGATAAAGCTCCCGCCCACGAAAACAACTCGATCTCCGTCCCGCAGTTCGAATGGAGCAGCGGCGGAGGTCGTGGCGAAGACCGCGAAAACCGCAGTCAGGACGATGAGGGGACAGCAAGTGGGACGTGGCGACACGAGGCCCTCCGGGTCAAGGCTCATTTTGGCGGGGCGAGACGACTACTTCTTGATTGCAACGCAGACCGCAATAATACTAGCCGAACGAACGTTTTTCCATCGTGTGAGCTCGTAAGAGATGTCAGTAGTGCTAAACAACCCGCTCCATCGCAAGCTTCGTATGGCACTCATCGGCGGGGGCGGCGGAGGTTTCATTGGGCGCGTGCACGCGACCGCGGCTCAGCTCGATAACCGGGCCGTGGTGGTGGCGGGAGCACTTTCCTCGAATCCCGACAAGTCCAAGCAGACGGCACCCGCCTTTGGGATCGCAGACGAGCGGGCATACGGTTCGTATCGCGAGTTGCTCGACGGCGAGACGGAGCTGCCAGCCGAAGGACGTGTCGATTTCGTCAGCATCGCGACACCCAACCACACGCACTTCGAGATTGCCCAAGCCGCCCTCAAAGCCGGCTTGCATGTTGTGTGTGACAAGCCGATGACGAATCATGTCGCCGAGGCTGAGCAACTGGCCGAGTTGGTCGCGCAGTCAGGATCGGTCTTCGCGCTTACGCACAACTACACTGGGTACCCGATGATCCGCCAGGCGCGTGCGATGATCGAAGCTGGTGAACTCGGCGAGATCCAAGCGGTGCGAGCCAACTATATGCAGGGCTGGCTGTGCGGAATGGAACTCGATCCGAATGCGCCGCGAGGCGTTTGGAAGGCTGATCCAGCAAAGGCAGGTTCGGGTTCGTTGGGAGATGTCGGCACGCATGCTTTCAATCTCGTGGGCTATGTTACAGGTCTGAGAGCGACCCAGCTTTCGTGTTTGATGCGGTCGTTTCACCCGGAGCGGCCGCTGGACGACTATGGGCACGTTGCGATCAAGTTTGACGAAGCGGCTCTCGGGATGATTATCTTCAGTCAAATCACACACGGTCGGCTGAATGACTTGACGTTGGAAGTCGATGGGACGAAGGGCGCGATTTCGTGGCGGCAGGAAGATCCAAATCAACTCGTTGTACAACGCACGGGCCAAGCGACGCAAACCTATGACCGAGACCCGGCTGCTGGATATACGAATGAGCTCGCGCGAGATGCGTGCCGAATTCCCGCCGGGCATCCCGAAGGGTTCTTCGAGGCGTTCGCCAACGTCTATCGTGCCGCGTTCGATGATATGGCTCGACATGCGGCGGGAGAGGCGATCGACTCGCGATGCACAGCCTATCCCAACGTGCATGACGGCGTTGAAGGTGTTCGATTCATTGCCGCGTGCCAAGCGAGTAGCGATGTGGACGGTCAGTGGCTGCCAATCGCTTGAGTGGTCTAAACGGTGTTTTGACAAGACCGTTCGCGACGGGCTGAGTCACCGCCAAGGACGATCGCATGTCGTGATGCCCATGACAAATCGTTGTCAAATCAACCAGCCGCAAGCATCAACAGGTGGATCTGAAGCGAACTTCGCGCAGCAATCCGGTCACTCGACGGCAGCAGGCCGGAAACATCTACCCATCGCTTTCCACAGCAATCGGCCAATCCACGACGACCCACAAGCGTTTCCCAAATAGCAGGCCGCCTCCAACACTCACCGGGCTTCTTGAACCAAGGCCTTGAACTTCGGCTCGAAGACTCGCGAAGTCAAAGCCTTACTTGTTCGGTCACGGATTGTTCGGATGCGGCTGAGGGCCACCGACGCGACGGGCATGTTGTAGTATCAACTCCCCGGTGCCATAGCCGCAACCTGTCCGCGCGAAAAGTGGTTGATTGATGGGCATGTTCTCGATGGTTGACGATTCAGCCTCGCTTGGTTCCGTTGGGAAAAATGGCGCGCCAGGTTCTGAATGAGGTAGAAATCACCGGAAATGACACCGCATTGGGGACAGTTGTTTGCGAAGTACTTGCCGCCAACCGTCTTTGAGTATGTGAGACGATACGTGGGGCATCGTCGTTGGATGAACGTCGTCAATTCAGCAGGTGGTTCGGCAGTATTCGAAAGAATGTATGGGCCTTCGTCTTGAGCTTCGACGTTCTCGCAGAGGATTGCGACCACCGGCATCGCTCCACCACATCGCCAACATCCGGCTTCACCAGTTACAAGGTGTATTGGCGGGTCCAGTTGGAAGCGATCGTCATCCATGATTTCGATCCGAGAAGAACTAGAGTGACCGAACGTCACCGATCACGGGGCGGCGACGATTGATTGTCAATTGCGATTGATCGGACATTACTTGCGAGCGGGTGTGATAGTGGAAGGCGTGTTGCAACCGACGGAAGAAGGCTCGCCCCAGGGCGGTCCACTCTCCCCCTTATATCGAACGTACTGTTGGATGATTTGGACAAGGAACTGGAACGCCGTGGCCTACAGTTCGTCCGCCGACCAACGCTGCGCGTCGGTGCCCGGAGCGAACTTGTGGCCGCGACGTTTCAACTCGCAGTCCAACTCATGCAGCACCACGTTTGCCAACATCGGCGAAAGTGGACCACCTTGCGGCACTCCGGCCGTTGTCGCTTCGACGTTGCCGTCGATCTCGACTCCGGCTCGCAGATACTTCCCGATCAATCGCAACAGCAGCGGGTCCTGCACGCGTCGTGCGAGTAAACGCAGCAACACGTCGTGATCCACTCTATCGAAGAACTTCGACAGATCGGCGTTCACCGCAAATCGATAACCTTGCTGCTTCATCTGGCGAACACAACGTACAGCATCACGAGCCGAACGGTAGCCGGCCGACGACTTGCTGGAAGTGTATCTTCACCGCTGGGGCATCGAGAACATGTTTCAACAGGTGACCGAAGTCTTCCATCTGCAGACCTTGATTGGCAGCAGTCCGCGAGCCACGGTGTTTCAGGCGTCGTTTTGTTTCTTGCTGTACAACATGA
>PBSM01000110.1 GCA_002726245.1 Planctomycetaceae bacterium
GCTGGTCAAATTGAAAAGCACAACATGTTGCGACTGCATGGACTTGCATCTACTGCCGGCTGCTGCATCGCACGTCCAATAGCGCCTTGCCATCGCGAGGCACGCCACGCGTCTTATTGCGAGCGTACTCGGTGTAGTTGTCACTCAGCATCGTTTGAATCCTTTCGAACGTTTCCCACGAGATATACGGCGGGAACTTGCCTTGCACACAGTACCGCCACTGGTTGCGTGGCAGGTTGATTCCCTGCATTCTGCCCGTGTTTTCGGACTTTTTCCAGCGTGTCCGCCCATAGGCAGCGGCCGTGAGCATAAGCCGGATTGTTAAGGAACGAACTGACGCTGGCCGCAGTGACTCGCTTCCACTGAATGTCGCCATGCCGATCGAGACGTGGCAACAGCAAGTCGTTCTTGATGAACCAGCGGACGGTCTGCGCGACGGACTTCTGCTGGAAGAACGTCGCGAAAATGAGATCGATGCGATCTTGAACTTCCACGTTGGGATGTTTCGTAACAACGCCGTCGATACGCACTAAGCCGGTCGGCAATGTCAGTTCCAATTCGCCGCCGACCACCTTCGGTGGGTGCCCGCCTTGCTGAGAATACCTGCCGTCAGCCGCGCGCGAATCGTGTGCAGTTCCAGTTCGGAAATCTGTCCCTTCAGTCCTAACAATAATCGTCCGTTGATCGACGTCGGATCGCGGGCACCGACCGAAGGTTGGTCGCCCGTCACGATCAGCGATCAAACAATCATGAAGTCCGCAGAGGTCTAGCAGCTGATACCAGTGTGAACAGTTGCGGGCCAATCGAGTCGCGTCGAAGGCCAGCAGGATTCCGACTTCGCCGAGCGCGATCTGTGCGACGAGTTCCTGATAGCCGACACGTCCCTCGATCGTCGCACCACTGCGGCCAGATCGGCGTCAATGACCTGGATGTCTTGCTCATGCCAACCGAGCGTGGCGGCTCGCTCACGCAGCGCGTACTGCATTCGCTGGCTCTCCTTGTTGGTAATGACTTGGTTCGGGCTCGACTGCCGAACATAGATCTCCGCCCGTCGGTCCAGGTGGCGTGGCTGAATCAACTCGGAAGTGTTCATCGATCATCTCCTTAACAACTTGGCGGAACTGGGTTACGACTTTTTGTCGCGTTTCTCGTTCGAGCGACGACCAGACTTGTTGGGCTTGGGTGTGTTGGTTGGTGGGCACAACTCGTACTCCTTCACGAGGTCCAAGAACTCCTGAGCAGCTTGCTTGCAGAGTTTGGCTCGCGGAGCATGGTTGACCAACGTTGACAGACTTGTCGCGCAGAGCGGCACTCTCAGAACGACGCCATCATCACGGCGCAGAAAGACGTGCGCGACTTCTTCCGGGCCGCGAGCAACTCTCTCGGCCAGCAGCCGCTTTCCCCACAGCGGCTCCCGCGGATCGGTCAACTCGACCCATTGGGTGCTAGAGTCTCTCGGGTCGTAGAGATGGGTATTAAGAAATGGCGTCGTTCGATGAAATACCGCACCATGTCATCATGACAGGGCTTCGCCATGTGGTCGCCGATGGCAACATCTTGAATCTGATCGAACGACTTCTCTCAGCGAGTGTGATGGAAGAAGGAGTGACGTATCCCACGACGGTGGGCACCCCGCAAGGCGGAGTGCTCTCGCCACTACTGGCGAACATCGCTCTGAACTTCCTGGACTGGCAACTCGACCTAGCAGGCTATCGCTTCGTGCGGTACGCCGACGGCTTCGTCGTGCTCTGCCGGTCGAAACACGAAGCTGAAGAGGCACACTCTTTCGTAGAACGTTACATTACGGATCTCGGGCTGACTCTCAGTCCCGAGAAAACAAAGATCGCAAGATTCCCAGACGGCTTCGTCTTTCTCGGCTTCGAGATCACACACCGGGCGCGACGCATGCGAAAGAAATCTGTGGAGAAGTACAAGACCAAGATTCGAGGGTTGACGACTCGGTGTCACAACCTGGATGCCAAGGCCATGGTAAAGATCAACTCGGTGATCCGAGGATACGCGAATTACTTCGCGTCTGAATTCTCGACCGTCACCAGGCAGTTTCGATACCTGGACCACTGGACACGAAAGCGGATTTGAATGATGAAGCTCAAGCGTATCAGTCGGTTCGACAACTGTAAACTGGAGAACAAGCACATCCGCAACTTGGGACTTGTTTCGCTCAGTGACTATGTCACGACATCCCCGGGATAACGGTTGATGCTCCTCAATTCGAGGCAATTCCGCCGGGGTCGCCCGTGCGAGAAAGACGCATCGCGGTAAATATGGGGAAAGAACCCCATTGCGACAACGGGGAGGGCGAGGTACGCCTCGCCCTTACCCTCTAGAACTTAGTGCCACCAAAGAGATTGCGAGGCCGGAGTCGCTTTCTCGCGGAGCTGCGTCACACTGGAGCTGACTTCGGTACGGCTGGCGACTTGCCACGACTCGATTTGGACGCCACCGGATGCGGTCACGATCCAAGAGTTGCGCGTTCGTAAGAAGCTGACTTCGGGAGCGATCTTCTTCGCAGCGTTCCAGCGTTCGGGCGTCAACTCGCTTGTCTTGCTGGTGAGCATCGGTAGGCTGCAACCAGCTTCGTCGCACAAGCCTTCCTTCTCGATCAATGCGGCGATAACGCACATATCCATCAGGTTGCGAAGTTCGCCGAAGACGGGATCGGCGTCGGACAGCTCTTCGTACTTGGCGGTCATCGTGTCAGCCCAACGTTGGGCAGCACCACTCGTACGGCCAGTCCCTTCGACTTTGCCTTCTTCTGAGACGAATTCGTCTTCGGTCATAACCTTCACGCCGGGGCCTCGCAACTCCCATGCGAGGCCGTCATCGCTCGCGGCGAGCGGATTGTAGTTGCAAGCCATCCACCAACGTGGGTTCACATCTTTCGAGACTCGTTTGCCAACCAATTCGACATAGCTCTTCATACCTTTGACCGGCGACTTCTCAAGATTCATCGCCAACCGTTTCATACGGTAGTCAGCGGCAACTAGCACACGGGCGAAGTGGCTCGTGTCGGGAACACCAGCCAGCGTGACGATCTGCGGTCCAAACGCCTGCTTAACGGCAGCTTCGAAACGCGGTGTGGGGTTCAATGGCCGCCCACGTTGGGCGTCGAATAGCTTTTGGAGATTGCGATAACCTTCTTCGGTCGGATCAATGGAAACGCTGATGCCGCCACGACGCGCTTCATTTACTGTTCGCAAGGCAATCATCAAATCGTCGAGCAAGAGCACCGGACGACCTGTTGTGACTCCAACGACGTTAGCTTTGTCGTCGATGCGCCAGCCTTCGCCGGGTCCGGCCAGAACGATGTCATTCTCCTCTGGATAGACGAAGACATATTGAATGCGTTGCAGACCTGCGAGAAACTTCACTTCGTCTGGAAGCTGGCCGAGGTTGTTCCGAATCGCATCTTCGCAAGCGGCCTCAAGGGCACGCAGCGAGACCATGCGCATATCAACAGGCGCGGTTAACTCGCCAGGAGCGGGCTTGATCTCTTTGCGGAGTGCGGCCAGCAGCATCTTTCGAGCACTATCGCTGGGCGGGCCAACAACTCCTTCGACGTCAATGGAAACACCGCCGACCGAACTGTTACGGAATCCGCGGTGTCCCGCGTAGGCGAGGGTGCAAACACCCAAGGCCAACGCTAAGCAAACAGCGGGTCGAAGGGCTCGATCGAGCCGGAAAACGCGACTGAACATGAGGAAACTCCTAGGTCTGAAACCGTCACCCCTGACGCGCCTTCGGTCCTCTTCTTCCGTTCCGAACCTCTGGTCGCGCAAATCACCGCGGACGAACTGCTCGCGCAGCCACGCCGAAGCGATAACTCCAGGATAATCTTGAGGTTGGAGGATTACAAGAAGACATTTTCGCAGGGACGGATGCCGCCCCAATTAGGATGCAAGGTGTTGCAAAATGCTACACTCGCGTTGTAAGGTGAGTTTTACAAACGATGTTAGCATATTTAGTCATTCGCGAAGGTACGAAGTGGACGGACGTCTTCCGGCTGACGCCGGGGCGGACGGTGACGATCGGCCGCGCCTCGACCAACGAGATCGTCATCAAGGACGAGCGTTGTAGCCGAAATCACGCCGAGGTCTTTCTCACTGGTGGCCAATGGACGGTTCGCGACCTCGATAGCCGTAACGGAACCGTCGTCCAGGGCGAAGCGATCCACGGCGATCATTCGTTGTCGCCAAGCGAGGTGATCCGTATTGCTCACTGTCAGATGGCGTTCGTGCATGATTTGTCGAAAGCTTTCCTCGACGTGGACGTCGAGCCGATCGACTCTGATGGCCGCGAGACCGTTTCCGGCAATGTCTTTATCGGTTTGAGCGACTCGAATGTATTGGATTCGATCGAACCGACGACGATCACTCACCGTCGCGGCCAGACGAGATTCTTAGAGCGGCACTCGGATGTTGACGTTGTCTCGGTGCCTAAGGTAGGGCAAGCAGCTACGAAACTCTGTCGACTTGCGTTCGAGTTGGCCAATCAGACGGATGTGATCGCGGTTGCCAATATGGCACTTGAAGGAGTATTCGAGGGGACGCACGTCGATGCGGGAGCTGTGTTGCTCGGACCACGAAACGAGGAAGAAACGCCCGCGCATGATGAACTGGAAGTGGTTGCGTCGCGCACCGACAGCGACTCTCGCTATCATCGCGTTTCGGAGTTCCTGGCGTCGATGGTGCTCCGCGATGGTGAAGCGGTCCTGGCTCGCAACATTGAGGGCGACAGCGCATTCAGCATTCGCGACAGCAAGGGCTTGTTCGTTGCGAGCAGTGTGATTTGTGCTCCCATTCGGCAGGGCAAGCGTGTTTTCGGCTTGGTACATCTGTACGCCGCTAATCCAGCCAAGACGTTGGATGCCGATGACCTCGAGTTTATGCTCGCCGTTGCGGAGAACGTTGCTCTGGCATTGAAGAACTTAGAGAAGCAACAGGAGCTGAGTGAGAACCTCACCCAGACGCGATCCGAGGTCAAGCAGCTCCGCCAGCAGTTGGGAGTTGAAAGCGAACTTGTCGGTTCAAGCCCACAGATCATGCAAGTGCAACAAGAGATTGGGCGCGCCGCGCCGAGTCGAGCGACAGTCCTGATCCGAGGCGAGAGTGGCGTGGGCAAGGAACTCGTTGCTCGCGCAGTACACTATTCGAGTCCGCGGAAGAAAGGCCCGTTCGTTTGCTTGAATTGTGCGGCCTTGTCCGAGTCATTGCTTGAAAGCGAGCTGTTCGGTCACGAGCGAGGCGCGTTTACTGGTGCCACTGAACGGAAGATCGGGAAGTTCGAAGCGGCTCATCAAGGCACGCTGATGCTTGACGAGATCGGGGAGATGAGCCCTTCGATTCAAAGTAAGTTCTTGCGAGTCTTGGAAGGACATCCATTCGAGCGTGTTGGTGGCAGCCAGCAGATCAAGGTGGAGGTGCGCGTGATCGCCGCGACTAACCGCGATCTGGAAAAGGCTGTCGGTGACGGTTCGTTTCGCCATGACCTCTACTTCCGGCTTCATGTAGTTGATATCAACATCCCGCCGCTCCGGCGGAGACCCGGCGATACCCTTGAACTTGCGAATCACTTTTTGGAGCGATTCAACGAGGAAACAGGTCGAAAGATCCACGGGTTCACGTCCCAAGCACTTGAACTGATGGAACGATATCGGTGGCCGGGTAACGTGCGTGAGCTGAAGAACGTGATCGAACGGGCTGTTGTATTGGCTCAAGGAGATTACCTCGACGCCCAAGATCTCACTCTGTCCAATCTGGCAACCGCGAGCGAATCGGGGGAGATCTCGCTAGGGGTGCGGGCGATTTACGAGCCAGCTTCACTGGCGGACATAGAACGGCGGCACATCGAAGCGACACTGCACTCCACCAGTTGGAACAAGAGCAAAACCGCCGACATACTCGGCATCGAACGCTCGACACTCGATCGCAAAATAAAACGCTACGAGCTACAGAGACCGGCTGGCTAGTGGAGTGTCCGGCATCGCTGCGCCGGGCAACGCTGATTGCGGCTTGGGTGCTCGCAGCTTCTGTAGGTTCGCGGGGATCTTCACACCTGCCGTGTATCCTGCCATGGCCAGCAAAAGCACAAAGCCGATACCAGCAAGCACGTTCACCGTCGGCTGGTTGCGATCTTTGCCCATGATGTCTTCGCGAGTGGTTAGCCACCAAAGAGCACCGGCGACGAGTGGGGCGGCGAGCACGGTGACGGCTTGAGCGGCCACGATCGCCGGCACGGGGTTAAAGTTGTTTCGGAGCACGAGCAACGCGACCACCATGCCAGTCAGAAGCACAGCGGCCGTGAAAGCCTTCGGCCAGAAGTCGGTCGTCTTGCTGCCGAGCCCCAATCCATCTGCGACGATGAAACCCCCGATCATTGAATTGACCAGGAAGGACGAATACGCAGCCGAGAAAAGTCCCAAGCAGAACAGCAAACGCCCGGACTCGCCAAACGCAGGCTTCAGGCCAGCCGCGACATCTCGCACGCTGTTCAACTCCTGTCCGCGAAGAGCGGCGGCGGCCGTCGACATCAACATGACGGTAATCAGGCCCATGATAACCGAGCCAACGCGAGCATCGATCAAGCCGTCTTTCAGATCGTTCTTGTTCCAACCTTTCTGTTGAACGAGATAGGTCTGGTTATAAGCCGCTGTAATCACGAACGTCGTCCCGACCAAGGCAAGCAGCGAAATGTCGAGCAGGTTGCCTGGATCTTGGCCAGCGACCTTGCTTCCCAAAACGGGAATGAAACCAGCGAAGAACTCCTTCGGCGAGGGTTGGGCGAAGAGCAGATTGATCGCGAATGACAACAGCATCAACGCGACAAAAACCATCATCAGCTTTTCGAGCGCGCGGTAGAGATTCTTGAAGCCGAAGACGAATGCGATGGCAAGGACATTGAAAAGGATTACCAGGTAGTCGACTTCAATCCCTGCCAGAACGTTCTCATATTCTTTGAAGGCCGAGTGCACTCCGATGTTGTTACCGAACTGAAACGCGGCTGAGATGAAGAAGACTCCAACGCCGATCAGTACGGCGAGCCAGCGTCCAACACGCTCCGTCAGCAACGTCGCCGGAGACTGGCGAGTTGCGACTCCCAGTCTTGCGCCGAGCGTCATGTAGACCATCATGAAGCCGACGGCGAGAGCGACCACCCACAACAGCGAGAAGCCGTTCGTTGCGCCAACCTTAGAACTCGACAGAATGCTCCCAGGCCCAATCACAACGCAAGCCGTGATCACGCCGGGGCCGATGCGCTGATACCAGGGACGTCCCGTTTGCAATGAGTCTGGTTCGTGGTTGTCTGGCATGCGTACTGTCGTGGGTTTTGGTGGGAATAGGCGATCAAGGTGTGACTAACTGGCGAGATTCTACAGGCTGCAGCAAGCGTCTACCATCAGCCGCAGACTCATTCTTCCGCCGAGTATTCCTCGAACCACTGCAAGATGTGAGCGACTTTTGAGATGAGATGACTTGGACGAGCAGCGATCCCGTGCGAGGCTCCGGGAACGCGAACCAGCGCCGTGTCGATGCCTCGCAGTTTTAACGCTTGGTAGAACTGCTCGGATTCCGAGATCGGTGTGCGATAGTCAACTTCGCCGGTCAGCAGCATTGTCGGAGTCTTTACGTTGCCAACCAGCGACAGCGGCGAGCGGCGCAAGTACTCGTCCGGTTTCTCCCACGGAAAACCCGGAAACCAGTACTTTGCGAAGAAAGGATACGCATCGGACGTCAATGCGAAACTGTACCAGTTGATCACAGGCTTCGCGGAGACGGCGGCACGAAAACGCTCCGTCTTGCCGACGATCCAGGCGGTCAGCACACCTCCGCCGCTGCCACCTGTAACATACAAGTGGCTGTCATCGACATATCCCTTCGCGATGACGGCATCGACTCCAGACATTAGATCGTCGAAATCGTGGCCGGGATACTCGTGATGAATCAAGTTGCCGAACTCTTTGCCATAGCCTGTGCTACCACGTGGGTTGGCATAAAAGACGACGTAGCCCTCTGCCGCATACAATTGAATCTCGGCAGAGAACCGATCGCCGTAGTTGGCGAATGGTCCACCGTGGATCTCCAGGATCAATGGATACTTCTTCGACGCGTCAAATCCTGGTGGCAAAACGATCCACCCTTGCATCTTCCGGCCATCAAACTTCGATTCGTAGCTGATCGGCTCGACTTGGCCGAGTTCCTTGTGCCCAAGTAGATCCCGATTGAGAGTGGTCAGGCGATGAATTGAGCCGTCCTTGCCGACGACTGCGACGTCGCTGGGGTGATGAGGCCGTGAGAACGTGAACGCGATAAGCCCGTCATCCGACACGGTGAACGATCCGCCAGAGTACGGCCGGCCAATCGTTGTGCCTCCCAAGTGATGTGCCAAGCGTTTGACGCGACCATCGAGCGTAACAAAGCCGACCTTCGTATCGCCATGATCGTCGTATTGGAAGAAGAGTCCACTGCCATCCTTCCGCCAAACAGCGTTCTGCACGTCACGGTCGAGCGACTCCGTGACGAGTCGCTTGCCACTGCCATCACGTTCCATCACGTACAGCCGGTCAACTTGATAACCCTCGAACTTGTCGTCGAAGCCGACATACGCGATCCTCCTGCCATCGGGCGACACGACCGGATTGACGTCAGGACCGACTCGATCCGTCAGTCGCTTCAAGCTCCGAGCCGCCAGCGAAACCTCGTAAATGTCTTCCCGCTGTGGATTCAATTCCCATTCGCCGTGGCGATTTGCCGAGAATACTAGCGACTGGCTGTTGCGTGCCCAAGTCGGCTTCGCGCCATGCTCGAAGTCACCGCTTGTCAGTTGTCGCGGCGTGCCACCTTCGGCCGAGAGCACGAACAGTTGATGAAAGCCTTCCTTCAAATAGCCGAGCCCGTCAGCGCGATAGCGAACTCTCTCGATCAGCTTTGCAGGCTTAGCCCAATCTGCCCCCTCTGGTTTTTCGGGCAGCTTCACGAACGATTCTGGTTTCGATTCAACGAGCATCGCGAACGCGATCGACCGTCCATCGGGTGACCACACCAAACTGCTAGGGCTGCTTGTGAGGTTGGTCAGCTTGGCCGTTTGGCCATCGTCCATCCAGCGGCAATAGACTTGTGTCGATTCATCAGTCTTGGAGAGATAGATCAATCGGCCGCCATCGGAAGACCACTTCGGCGAAAAGGCGTTCCCGTTCCCGGTTGTAATCGCACGATGGTCGGTGCCATCCGCGTTGATGATCCACAGGTTGGAACGCCGCTTGTCGGACATGATGTCCATAAAGTTGCGAACGTAGACGATTCGCGTCCCGTCGGGAGAGATCTGAGGATCTGAAGCCCACTCGAGTTGAAAGACATCGGTTAACTCGAACTTCTTGTCGTCGAGTTCGTTCGCTCGCGTTGACGAGGCGGCGATCAGAAGGAGAGTAAGCACAGCGATGCGAGTCATGGTGAGCAGCTCCTTACGGGCGGTGGGCAGACCGCGGACATGCTAGTGCCTCCCACGTGGAATCTCAATCGAGGGGGCGTGATTTGTTGGCCTATTGGCGGAAAAACGAGAACTGTTTCGCACAACGGCAAAGGAAGACGATGGCTGCAGACCTCTCAACCAGACATGAACTCGTCGGTGACCTGTTTAAGCTGCCCACCTCGAACGAATCGCTTCTGGCCGGAGTGCCGACGATCGAGAAGGGCAAGCCGATGCAGGGCCAGTTCTTTCCGCTTCTGTATGATCCCGCCGCGCAATCAGTTTGATGCCGGGCAAGTTGATGCGAGGCCAGCGCGGGGGTGCTACAATCCGTCGCTAGGTCGTGTCCGTCGCATGCGAGGTCTATAGCGTGTCAGAAGCAAAAGCGTGGTCGTTGTCTCGAATTCATCATCTCGGTGTTACCGTTAGCGATATCGATCGAGCGATTGAGTTCTATCGCGACGTTCTGGGAATGGAAGTGGTGGGGCGACGTCCCAGTGTGAAAACCGACTACGTCGCTCAACAGACCGGTTATCCGGACGTCGAACTGAACGTCGCCTCGTTCCGCATTAGCCCAACCAGTGAGCAAACACTGGAAGTCGTCCAGTACATGTCGCATGTGGGCGAGTCTAGCAACCCAGCAACCAATCAGCCCGGGACGTCTCATCTGTGCTTGTTGGTGAATGATCTTCGAGCCAGCTATAAGGATCTGGCTGCTCGCGGCGTGCGATTCAAGTCAGAACCGGTCACGATCACAGCCGGCCCCAACAAAGGCGGGTTGGTCGTCTACCTCTTCGATCCGGACGGATACACGATCGAACTGTTCCAGCCAGCCAACTCGAACGCCTGAAAACGCGAGACATGTCTGCCAACGCATTTGATCTATCCGGGAAAGTCGCGCTGGCGACCGGCGCCGCACAAGGGCTGGGCGAAGCCATCGCGGACACGTTGGCGTACCACGGAGCAACGACGGTTCTGTGCGACATCGATCAAGACGCAGTGCAGGCGACCGCACAAAGAATCGGCAGTGAGCACGGAGTGGCGGCCACGAGCCTCGCGTGCGACGTGCGTGACTCGGACCAAGCACAGGCTTGTGTCAGCGACGTAGTGCGCCAGCACGGCCGAATCGACATCCTAGTCAACAACGCAGGAGTCCATCGGCGAGTCGATCCGACCGATTGGTCGCAAGATGATATCGACGCGATCCTGGCCGTGAACCTCCTCGGGAGCTTCTACATGGCGAGCGCCGCCGGCAAGGCAATGATCGAGCAGCGGTCGGGCAGCATCGTGAACATGTCAGCTCTCGGTGGCGGAATCGTTGGCTTAGGGCGAGCTGGCAGTATCTATGGAATGACCAAAGGTGGCATCGTCTCTCTCACACGCGATCTCGCGGCGGAATGGGGCAAGTACTCGATCCGAGTCAACGCACTCGCACCAGGTTGGATTCGCACTCCGATGACGAGCGCGCTGCAAAACAATCCTGTTCGGGCGGCCAAGGTACTCGAACGCGTGCCGCTTGGCCGCTGGGGGGAGCCCGAGGACGTAGCGGGAGCGGCACTGTTTCTGGCCAGCGACGCCTCGCGTTACGTAACCGGCCACACGATTCCGATTGATGGCGGAGCGGCCAATGTGCTTGCTCTGAGCAGTGAGTAAAGGATCCACCGCCAGAGGCGGTGGCAATGATGGACGCCTAGAAGATGTGGATAGATCGTTTAACCGCAAGCCGGAGGCGTGCGCTTTCTTCCACCGCGCAGGAGCGCACGCCTCCGGCTTGCGGTTAAACGAAGAAGCGGCGATTGCTGGCCGCCTCCGAAGGACGTGGTTTCTTGGAATACAATGAATGATGCCGAAAGGTTAACGACATGAGCACTGCAACAAAAACGACACAACTCGACGGTTCAATGTCCCGGCGCAGCATGCTCGCAGCATCGGCCGGTGCCGCGACTGCAATCCTCGCTGCGCCCCTTCTGTCGCAAGACAAGAAGAACCCAATGGTCCACACAGTGCTCGGGCCCGTCGCACCGGACAAGCTCGGTGCCACTCTGATGCACGAGCATGCTCCGATCGTCGATTGGTCTGAGCTGTACGAGACGAAGCCTGCCCCAGTCGCTCCCGTTCGCGAGAAGATGTTAGCGAAAACAGCTAGTCTGCTCGATGCATTTCACGACACGCTCGCGCCCAACGAAGGCCCTGGTGCGATTGTTGAAACGACGCCGATTCGTGTTGGTCGGTACCCGATGTTGTTCGTCGATCTGGCGAAGCGAACGAAGGTCCACATCATTGCGTCCAGCGGTTTTTGGTGCGAAGCGTTGGCTCCTCAGCATCCTTGGGCCATTCGACTGGGCATCAACGAAGGTGGAATCGAGCAGATGGCCGGGCTGTTCATTCGCGAAGTCACCGAAGGAATGGAAGATCCCAGCGGCGAATGGGGCGAGAAGTTCACGAACGTCAGAGCCGGCATTATCAAGATTGGGACGAGCACGTTTCTTCGACCGAGCGAACGGGCGTGCCATATTGCCGCCGCGATTGCAAGCAAGACAACTGGATGCCCGATCACGACGCACACCACCGACGGTGGCGGGCTAGAAGAAGCCGAGTTGCTTCTGAAACATGGAGCCCCCACGTCCAAGGTGATCATCGGCCACCAGGGCAACCAGGATGATCGTGAGAATGACGAGGCGGATGAGTATCACAAGCTCATTGCCCGCCTCGGCTGTTACGTGCAGTTTGATCGCGTCGATCATGCGAAGTACGGCATCGACAAGCAAGCCCGTCAGATCGCGAAGCTGGTTGAAGGCGGTTTCGTCAAGCAAGTTCTGCTTAGCCACGATCACGCACCGTACTACTTTCCAAACTATACGGCGAAGGAAAAACGCCCCGAGGATTGGAAAGCTCTAGAACCGGATTACACCACGGTGACAACAAAACTCGTGGCTTCACTTGGAATGCTCGGAGTGTCCAAGTCCGAGATTCGTACGATGTTGGTCGATAACCCCAAGCGTGTCCTGGCGTTCTAGTAAAGGTGTCTGATGCCAACGGTAACGGTTCAACAACAGGTAATTCCGAACGAGTTGTTCGGCGAGTTGGCGGAGTATGGTGGCTCGCCCGAAGACGGCGACTCGCTCCGAACTCAACTTGCCGAACACGAATACGTGTTGCTTCGCGGCGTCTTGGATCGAGACGAAGTGCTTGCCGCTCGCGAGGAGGTATTCCGCCGCTTGGAAGCAGTGGGAGAAGTGAAAGCTCCAGCAATCGATGGCATCGCGACGAATCAGAGCAAGCGTGCTGAAGTCACCGGCGATCTGCATGAGTTCTGGAGATCGGTGAGCGAAGGGGCGGCGCTTCGACGAGTAACACACGGTCGACAACTGCACGACATCGTGGCGAGCGTTCTCGGCGAACCAGCGCGCGCTCACGACATGATGTACTTGCGGCCTGTGCCGGCCGGCCGCTCGACCAAGTTACACTACGACTTCCCCTTCTTCGCGCGTCGTTCTTTTCGAATTCACACCGCCTGGATTCCTTTCGGTGATACTCCGTTAGAAGATGGCCCTCTGATGATCATCGAAGGGTCGAACAGATTCCACGATCTGATTGATCCTATTCGTGAGCACGACTACGAAAACAACTATGCCGACGAGGTGATCCAGAAAGCGGCCTACGAGAAGCCGAACGAAACCGACGTCATCACGTTGGCTCAATTGCGGGGTGCCCGGATTCTTTCGACAAGCTTTCAAGCGGGCGACCTGTTAGTGTTCGGCGGCTTTATCCTGCACGGCTCGCTCGAGAACTGTTCACCGATTGGGCGCGTTCGACTCTCTTGTGACGTGAGGTACCAGCCGGCGAGCGATCCGTTTGACGACGAACGTTACTTCGGTGCAAGTCCGAGCGGGTCCCACGGCGGCGGGTATGGAGACATGAAAGGTGCGAAACCACTCAACGAGCCGTGGTAATGGCCGAAGTGGCGTCCGTTAGGGCGTTGCAGCCCGCCAGTTGAGCTTCTCAATGCGAGCCAGTTCGGCTTCGATGTCGGTTCCTTGAAAGAACGATAACCAACCGCGAAGCCGCTGCGTTTCCCCGGGCTTGCAATCGGGAAACTGTGGGTCGGCGTGCATGCAGGGACAGTACTCGTTGCCCCAAGGACGAACACAGTTTTCCCAAGCGGTGATGACCCAGCGATCTCCTTTCTCGTTGCGTGCGGCGGCGTATGGGCTGTGCCAGACTTGGTTCTTGTTCCCTTGCGTTGCGAACTCGGGAGCATTCTTCAACATCACACAGTTCTGGACTCGAAGCCCTGTCAACGTCTTGTCGGTTCCGTTTCGTAGCCACAAGTCCATGAAGACCGAATCGGCCTTGGGAACGATCTTCGCTCCGAAAGCAACTTTATTCGGCAACACCCGCTCGATCTCCAACGTGCCGTCTGCATTGCGCGTCCATTCAAGCGGCGGCAAATCAACGCCTTGCTTCGACCACATCGTCGGAACGTGCGTGTGTGCAAGATACAGCAGTTCGCGGCCGGTATCGTTCGCAACCCAAATCGCTTCGGGCGTATCTGCTACCACGTAACCGCCGCCTCGCCACGGTGTGAACACACTGACCTTGGTCTCTCGCTGCGGGCGAATGGCGCCGTCTCGGAAGCCAACGCGAGGGTGCCGCCCGCCTGGGTCGGGCAACACCAGTAGCCTGTCCGCTGGAGTCGGCACCGTGCCCCGCAAGCCGGACAAACCGAACTGCTTCAACGCTGCGGAGACTTCGTCGGAGCTTAACCCTGTAGCAGCTCGAATCTCCGGAACCGTGTAGGTGTGATATCCCCACATGCTTTGCAGCCAATAACGAAGCTCTTCTTCCGAAGAGGGCGGACGATAGTTGTCCCGTGATTTTCCAGCCGCGAGCGTCGCCTGACGATCCTCAACCACTTCGTACGGATTGCGCGGAGCGACGGCGGGATCGACATACTTCGCCAGATCTCGCATCGCGATGACGGTGTAGTCATTCATCGCGAGATACCGCATGTAGGCTTCGAACTTCTCCTGCGGTGTGTTGACCCACGCATGGGCGGTATCGGGCACGCCGTGGAACTGCAAGACTGCAATCCGTCCAAACTTGGCCTGTTTGGCTCCACGAATGAAGTCGTCGAGTTCCCAAACCGGACGAGCATCTCCGGCCGAAGGAATCAGCAGCGGATGATCGAGTCCAGGCTCGTAAGCAAAACCACGCCCTTCTTTGTACGGAAACTCCGGAGCACCGCCACGTCGCGCGAATCGAATGCCATGTTTGTTGAGGATCGTCAACGCTTGCGGAGTCGTGGCGTTACCTGGATACGCGAAGCTGACGGGCTGAGGGATGTTGTGATGCTTGCACTGCTCGTCGATGCCGGCCAATTGTTCCTTCAATTGCTCAACCGTCTTGTTCGTGATGCCGAGATGATCGCGCGTATGATTGCCGATTTCGAATCCATCCTTATGCAGTTGCGAGATCTGCTCCCAAGTCATGTAGTCGGTCTTGTTGTCGCGGAAGTCGAAGCCTTCGGTAATGAAGAACGTTGCCCCGAAGCCAAACTTCTCCAGGATGGGACGAACGACTGTAAAGTGTGACTTGACCGAATCATCGAAGGTTAACACTACGAGCTTGTCCGGAATCGGTTCCAGTGCGACAGCGGAACTAGCAGGGCACGAAAGCATTCCGATTACTAGAAGTCGAAAGGCGTTCTTCATTTAGGAGTTCTCCGAGCAACGATTGATCAAACCCAGAGCGTGGCCGAAGCCCAACAGAATATCGAATCGGCCAGACTGTCCTACCTGGTTTGTGGATCCATCATCAAGGCGGGGACGGGCGAGAGCGGGCCTTAAGAGGTACTCTAATACGGCGCAAAGCCTATTATGGAAACGTGTTGCGTTTCTGTGATGCCATTCGAATCGCAACCATATCCTTCCGCCGTACACGACTCGATGTGCGGAGTGAAAAGGTGGCTTTCGAGGAAAGGCATAGAATCTACTGTCTATCGAAAGGGCACCCACCGGATGTTAGTTCTCTCGCGGAAGAAAAACGAACAGATCATGATTGGTGAAGACATCGTCATCACCATCGTTGATGTGCGCGGTGACAAGGTGCGAATCGGGATCGAAGCACCTGCGCACATCCCGGTTCATCGGCAGGAGGTCTATCTCGCTCTCCAACAGCCAGAGCCGCCGGCAGGTGCTGCCGCACCGGAAGTCATCGACGAAGCTTAAGGCCACGTCGTGGGATTCTGTCTCTTAATGGATCACGACCGTTTTCATTTCGGTCATCTCTTCGATGGCATATTTGGGGCCTTCCTTGCCCATGCCGCTCTCCTTCAACCCGCCGTAGGGCATCAGGTCGGCTCGCCACATTGGCCCCCAGTTGATTTGCAAATTGCCGCTATCGACACGTTTAGCGAACTGCATGGCGGAGTCGATGTTCTGCGTGAAGATCCCCGCACTCAAACCGTAGCGTGTGTCATTCGCCAAACGAATAGCTTCATCAATGTCCGCAGCACGTGTGACTCCGACAGCGGGGCCAAACAATTCGTCGCGGCTGACTCGCATGTCAGGATGAACATCGGCTAGAAGCGTTGGAGTAACGACGGAACGGCTTCGTTCACCACCACAAACGAGCTTTGCCCCGGCTGACACAGCTTCGGTGATCACCTCGTGAACTCGCTCCGCATCATTCTCACGAACCATCGGCCCCATGTTGATACCTTCACCAAGCTGGTCCCCGGGCGAGATAGCTTCGACGTGGGGGCGTAAGGCGTCGATCAAATCGCTGTAGATCTGATCGATTGCGATCACTCGCTGAGCAGAAATGCAAACCTGTCCTGCGTTCGCGAAGCCAGTCGCGACTGTTGCATCAACGACCTTCGATAGGTCCGCGTCGTCCATCACGATAAGCGGGCTGTTGGACCCGAGTTCCATCGTGACTTTCTTGAGGCCTGCGATTTCACAGATCCTTTTACCAACTTCGGCACTACCCGTGAAGCTGATCTTACGCACTCGTTCATCGCGACAAAGCTGCTCGCCGACCGAACGGCCTGATCCCGTGATGCAAGAGATTGCGAGCGGCGGGAGCCCTGCTTCGAGAAGGATTTCAACGAGCTTTAACGCGGACAGCGGCGTGTCACTCGCTGGTTTGACAACGACCGCGTTGCCAGCCGCAATCGCCGGGCCAACTTTGTGGCAAACGAGATTCAACGGGAAGTTGAACGGTGTGATGGCGAGCACGACCCCGCACGGTACTCGCAACGTAAAGCCCAACTTGCCGTGTGCTCCCGGCGCTCCGTCCAAGGGCAAAACCTCTCCAGTCAGTCGCTTCGCCTCTTCCGCCGAGGTTTCAATCGTGATCGCGGAACGGCTCGCCTCGAAGACACCTTCGCCGAGGATCTTCCCTTCTTCAAGGCTGATTGTTCTGCCAAGTTCCTCTTGCCGCTCGACCATGATGTCGGCGGCTTTGCGGAGAATCCAGAAGCGATCATACGCCGGCAGGTCCCGCATGATTGCGGCACCCTTGGCGGCCGAACCTAAAGTTGCATCAATGTCTTCTGGCGTAGCTTGCGGAACGGTATCGACAACGCTGCCATCGTATGGATTTAGCACCTCGATCTTGTTTTCGCGGTCTACCCACTCGCCGGCGATGAACATCTTCACGACAACAACTCCTTAATCACTTGCTTCCGCTAACCAGCTTCGTAATGTCGCCAAGTCGTTTTTCATCGCAGCTAGATTCTCTTCGACGCCCACCTTGCCGAGATACTCGACGTGCAGCGAGATAGGCCCAGCGAATCGTGCCTGCTTGACGTAGTTGAAAAAGCTCTTATCGACTCGGCCTTCGCCGAGCGGAACGTTCTCCGGCCGTTTGTCACCCCACACGAAGTCTTTGACGTAGACCGCGCCGAGATGCTCGCGAGCAACATTGAAGAGGACGGGCCACGACATACCAGCTTCGGCCGTTGCATGCCGGATGTCAAAGGCGATACCCATGTCTTCGGGAGCGATATCCGCGAAGAGTTCATGCAAGTCCCAAATCGTCGCACCAACGGCAGTCGCGCCGGCATGATTCTGATAGACGCCGGTCATCCCTAGATCGTGATTAAGAGCAGCCAGATCCTTCACGACTGGTTTCAGTTCACGGAGTTGTTCGGTGATGGATCGCTTCAGGTCGTATTTGTAGTAGGCAAGTCGATAGCGTTTGATACCTAGCAACGCGGCCGCCCGAAGCGTCCGCTGGGCGTGAGGCTGATCGGCGCGGTTGATG
This sequence comes from Planctomycetaceae bacterium, assembly GCA_002726245.1. Taxonomy (GTDB): domain Bacteria; phylum Planctomycetota; class Planctomycetia; order Pirellulales; family Pirellulaceae; genus PBSM01. The sequence continues at coordinate 17,755 of PBSM01000110.1, forward strand.
CTCGACGCCATGATCGTGATTTCGATGTTATGTTTCTGCAATGCCTCGACCAGCGCGGGCAGTTCGTCGGCAGCTCGTTCAGGCTCGATCTGGCCTCCCGTGCGGATCGTGGCTTCTATTCCGTCGAAGCCCATCTCTGCAATTCTCTCGGCCAACTCGTCATGACTCAGCGACTGCACGAATTTGACGAAGGCGCAGACTTTGTTGGTTGGCTTCGGGGCGGCAACCGAGCAGCGAGGTGTGGCACAGGCCGCCGCGAGACCTGTCAGAAAGGTGCGGCGAGAGAGGCAAGCGAAATGTGAATTCATGGTGGTGCCTCCAAGATAGTCGCCTTTCGCGGAGCGAAAGGCGACTATGGCTGCGGATTGTCAGTTTTCTCCGATGTGATACGATAACATTCACGCGGCATGAAGTCGCCCACCCCTCACGCCAGTTGCAGTCACAACCCCACCGCATCGAGGAAGGAACTGATGGCTGAAGAGCAACTTCTCGAACTCGCCGAACGCAAACGTCAGATTCGTGAACAGGCCCATGCCAAACGGCATACGCAGGAGAATAAAGACGATTTGAGCCGGCAGATTGTTGCCAGATTCATGTCGTTGCCGGAATACGAGGTGGCGGAAACGGTGATGTTCTACATCGACGTCCGCGCGGAGGTTCGCACGCGACACGATCTGCAATCAGTCAGAACGTGTTGACTTGTCCAACGACGGCCTGTTTCAACTTGCTTGATACAGATCCCTACTTCCGGCTTGGCAGGAAGATCGCCTACTTCGGCGATGGGCATGAGCAGCTCGAAGACCGCAGCGTTCGGAAGATGTGGGTGATTCCGACCATGGGCGGCGAGTTTACGATCGATCGACGATTCGGATTCTCGGACGGGGTCATGGGCGGCAACTTGTGGTTCATGGGCGAGACCGACGACGCGGCGATGGAAGCGGCAGAGCGGGCGGCGCAAGCTGTCGATGGGACGCCTGGCGTGATCACGACCTTTCCAGGGGCGTCGCGGCGTCTGCATCGAAAGCCGGCAGCAAGTACTCGTTTCTGTTCGCCAGCACGTATGAGAAGTTTTGCCCAACGCTGAAGCAGAAGTTGGGCGACGCCTCAGGTGTTCCTGATGGTGTGAACTCGATCATGGAGATCATCATCAACGGGCGAGATTTGGAAGCCGTCAAGGAAGCGACACACGCAGCTATCGACAACTGTATCGACACGCCAGGTCTCGTGAAGATCTCAGCCGGAAACTACCGCGGACGGCTTGGCAAGAGCTTCATTTACCTCCGTCATAGGCCGAAGCTGTCGCGACGTGATTCTCTTGCGACCGCACACCCCCAGAGAAGGGTTCGGACGGTGGTCATCCACGTTGACGTCGGATTAAGCCGCGTCTAGTATTCCAACGTTGCCTGCGTAGCGGGCTGATTCTCACGTCGCCTTCTTCGTTCGAGCGATCCCGTGCGAAAAGCGTTGCGATACTTCCTGATCGGTATCGCGGTAGTCTGCGGACTACTGGTGGTCGGTGTCTTGATTCTCCATCAAGCCGCACAGCGTGAGCCTGAGTTCTATCAACAAGCTCTTTCCGTTGACGTCGAACATCATCACGAAGAAGCTGGCGATCAACTCGAACAAAGCGTGCTTGACTTGCACAACGATGTTCGCGAGGCCGGGACGTGGGAAGCCGTGTTCACCGAGGAACAGGTCAACGGCTGGTTCGCTTCTGATATGCCGGACAAGTTCCCGAAAGTTCTGCCGCCAGGGACACAGGAGCCCCGCGTCGCGATCAATCCGGAAGCGATTCGCGTTGCCTGCCGGTTCGACAACGGAAAGCTTCGCACAGTGATCTCTTTCGCCCTGGATGTCGATCTTACCACCGAAACGAACACCTTAGCGATTCGGATCAGCAAGCTACGCGCGGGAGCTTTGCCGGTGCCACTGAAGCAGATCCTCGACAAGATCACTGCGGCGGCGCGACGCGGGAAGCTTCCGCTCCGCTGGACTCAGTTTGACGGCGATCCTGTGGCGTTAGTGACAGTTCCCGTCACACACGAAGACTACGCCCATCGCGAAATCTACCTCGACTCGATCACCCTGCAAGAGGGCGAGCTTCATCTGGCGGGGCATACAGAGCAAGCCGAGGCCCGAGTGTTGCGAGCGGCTGCGTTGGATCAGCCGTCATCGAAGGCAACCAGCCAACGCTGATCATCGCTGCAGCGCTGCAACGTTACCGCAGCACGTAAGCGTTGTCCGTTGAGTTCGATCGCGACTTCATCGCTTGACTCGCGAATCAGCGAATAGGTCCCGTGGTCAAACCGTGTGACAGAACCTCGCTCGCCTGAGACCGGCCCCTCGTAAACGAGGTAATCTTTGCGGTGATTCGGCAATTCGATCGCGACGATCGTCGCATCCGGCTTGGGCTCAGAAACGAGAGCCCACGTCCGGAGGTCGGAGTCGTCTTCGAGCATCAGATCCCAATGCAGCTCGCGGGTACTCGCTGGCCCAGGCTCGTGGCGAAGGACGACAAAACGCCACATTCAACGATCTCCATTAGTCGTCACAGTACTTCTCCGCTGCCGCGTTTCGAGAGTTGGACTAGGGCGTGAAATCATCATCGCCGGTTAGAGAACAGGCGAACGCGGCTAACAAATCGGCGCCGCGGTCGATGTCGTCGAGCGAGATAGTTTCGACCGCGCTGTGCATATAGCGGTTGGGGATACTGACGAGGCCTGTCGCCACTCCGGCGCGGCTGACTTGGATCGTGTTTGTGTCGTTGGGTGTTGCCCGACCGATGGCGGCGAGTTGATAGGGCAGCTCGTGCTCGTCGCACAAGCTAAGTAGTCGTTTCGTGACCACTGGGTTCATGTTCGGGCCGCGGTAGATAACAGGCCCTTTTCCGAGCGCGACGTCACCTTGTTGTCGTTTGTCGATCGTTGGGCAGTCGGTGGCGTGTGTGACATCGACTGCAATGGCAACTTGCGGATCAATACCGAACGCGCTCGTTCGAGCGCCGCGAAGTCCGATCTCTTCTTGAACCGTAGAAACGGCATAAATGCCGCAGTTCAGATCCTTCTCGGAAGCACGTCGCAAGGCTTCCATGACCAACCACAGGCCAGTTCGGTTGTCCATCCCGGGCGCGTTCGCCAAGTTGTTGCGCATCTCCTGATAGCCCAACTCCAGCGTGACTGGATCGCCGACGCGAATCAGCAGCGCGGCTTCTGCCTTGTCGCTGGCACCGATATCGAGCCACAAGTCTTCCTGTTTCACGGGCTGTTTCCGCTCTTCCTCTTTCAACAAGTGGATCGGCTTGCGGGCGATGACGGCGGGCATGGCACCACTGTCAGCCCAAATCGTCATACGTTGACCGACCAGTTGGATCGGATCCCATCCACCGATCGTCTGGGTGTAGATGAAGCCGGCATCATCAATTTGCGTGACCAGAAGCCCGATCTGATCGCAATGCCCCGCGAACATCAGACGTAGCGGAGCGTCCGGGTTCTTGCAGGCAATCACGTTTCCATGAACATCCGTCGTGACCTCATCCGCGAATGGAGTAATGTACTCCCGGACGACGGTCTGGATCGCAGCCTCATACCCAGACGGACTCGGCGTGGAAAGAAGTTCCTTCAGAAAGTCGTGTGCTGCGGCTTCCATGGCCCTTGGGTTCCTGAGCGGTTTGAGATCCGAGAGGACAAGCTGGTGCCGTTGAGAATGTAACGCAAAGTCGCTCGTTCGTGTATCTACCGAACGGTCCCTCCTGGTCTTTACGCGGGGGTGCGGCGGGAATTGCAACGGCCTGGACACTACGCTACGTTGGTGACGCGTTCTACTTCGCCACCTCGGTTCCAGGCTGGACTTCGATGCCAACATCTCGCGGATTCGTCGCTTTTAGACTTTCGGCCTGGGGATTCCTCGCCTGGGCCGCTTCATCGATCGCGTACTGCCAGGACGAGGCCGACACCGGTGTACGATTGGCGTTATCGACCACTGGCGTGGATCGCTACGCGCCGGGCAAGTGGTCAACCTTCGGCGTCCGCTCTGAGAACCGGAGCGATGAGGATCGCGAGGCAACGATCTCTGTTTCGTTGGGCGACGACAAACACCGACAGTTCGCGCGCCGACTCCGGATTCCGGCGGGAACGAGACGCACCAGTTGGCTGCCAATCCGACCTCCGCACACAATGGATCCTGAGGCACATGCTCTTCACGCCTTCGTTTTGAAAGTCGTGCACACGGACAGCGGCGACGTGCTGGCGCGGGGACTGCGTGACACCATTGTCACGGAGAGCCTCTTTCCAGTTGCCGGCTTGAATCCACAGACGGGCACGATCTTCGACATCCCGGAGGCCGCCACCGACGCCTTGGATCCTCGCGACGACGAAGCCATAGATTTGATCGTGGCGGGCCGGGAATCGGCGCTAGCTAATACAGTCATGATCAACTTGCGAGAGAAGGTCCTGCCTCCCTACTCGCAGGCGTATGATGGCTTGGACCAGATTGTCGTTTGCGGTAACGACGCGCTCGCCGATTCGGCCGCGGCCGCGGCGATTCGAGCATGGCTGGCTCGGGGCGGTCACCTGTGGTTTATGATCGACCTTGTACGACCAGAAACAGTACAAGCGGTGCTCGGAGATGCGATCCCCTACGAAGTCGTCGATCGGATCGAGTTGACAAGCTTTACTCTGAACACGCCTTCCGCCGTCGGGCGGCGCGAAGAACCTTTAGAGCTCCGAGAAACCGAGCGTGCCATTGAATTTGTCCGCGTCCTTGCGGATTCTGCCGAAGTGTATGCGACGATTGACGATTGGCCTGCCTCTTTTTCGGTGCCATTCGGATTGGGAGAAGTCTTGTTTACAACGCTTGGCGCGCGCGGCTGGCGATATGAACACTACCCGTTCGCGGATGCCTCACTTGCGACAGCCCCGACGTCGGGAGAGACTCGCGCCTTTCAGGGAATCGCGTCCGACTTCTTTCGGCCTCGAGATACCGAACCAATCGACCGAACGACACTCGACCCGATCCTCGGCAACTTGATCGGCTATGAGGTCCCTTCCCGCAGCCTCGCCGGAATCTTGCTCGGAGCTAACTTTATCGCAATTCTCGGTGCCGGTTTCTGGTGTTTTCGGCGAGAATGTTTGGAACGGATGGCATTCATTTTGCCTGCTATCACCGTTGTCAGCGCGGCGTTGTTCGTTCTGTTGGGCCGAACCAACGCTGGTAGCGTCCCCGCCTCGGCGGCCATCTTCGAATTCGCGATGGTTTCGCCGGGCACAGAGGAACTCTTCACAAGTACGATCGCCTCGTTGTACAGCCCCGAGGCCGCTGATTTGCCACTGATACACGAAGCCTTTGATTTGGCGCAACCGGGCACGAGTGAGAACGAAGCGCCAACCCGAACCGTTTTGGACTCGTCTCAGAAAGTCCGCTGGGAAGGAAGTCGCGTCGCACCCGGTGCGGTTCGTCTTGCCGACGGGCGACACATCACTCCGTTGGCGACCGCGTTGCAGGCGCGTGGCCGATTTACCGAGCAAGGTTTAGTGGGCCGGGTCGTTGGAGCTAACAACATCCAAGCCCCATCCGATGCACTGATTGCGCGAGCTCCGTCACCAGCCGTGACAACGACGTTTGTGGATGGCAATCGGTTTGTCTGTACCGAGGATGACGTGCTGGCAGTTGACGAGTTCATCAGCGGTAGTCTTCTGTCGGACGAGCAGGCGAGGCGACAAGATGTGTATCGCAAGTTACTCGATCCCATCGCTGCCCCTAGTTATCCAAGACTCCCGACGCTCTTGGTTTGGGGGACCAGGCGCACCACGCACTTGTCCGTACCTGACGGCTTTCAGGTACAAGGCTCGACCCTGTACAACATTCCGTTGACGATCGAGCGTACTCCGCGGGGTCAGCCGTTTCTGATTCCGTCGTCGTTCGTGCGGATCGAGCAAGGTGGAAGTCGTTTCGGGTCATCGAGCGTCTATAACGTGCGTACTGCAAGGTGGGCGGAGAAGCCGACGGCGGCAACGGATTCCTGGTTTCGCTTTGGCCTCCCGCGCGAGGTTTTGCCCTGCACGGTCGAAGAGGCAACGCTCACGGTGAAGATCCACGCCCCCTCGCGGACAGTCGATTTTTGCGCACTCTCCGAAGGTGAAAAGGCTACCGTCGAGAGCCACGAGGATCTGAGTCAAGTAATCGACTTTGTCCTGACAGAATCAGCACACCTGCAACTTCAGGATGGCGGCGACTTGGTGTTGGGGATTCGCGTCAACGCCACCGAGCAACAGGAGCAGCGGCTGTTACGGCAAAAGAATCCCGGGGCAAAGCAGCTCGATCCCGTCAGCGACGCCGGTGCTCCGCCCGTCAAGCAAGATGACCTGACGTACGACAACAGCACGTGGCAGATCGATTACATGAGACTTCGAGTGAAAGGGACGACGCTTTAACGTGTCGTCAACAAGGAACCGCAGTGAGCAAGTCGAAGTCGCCCGCCGTTGAAACCGTCGCCCTGACGAAGCGATACGGAGAGTTCACGGCGCTTGATCAACTGTCGATCTCTGCCGAAGCAGGCCAGATTCTAGGCTTCATAGGTCCCAACGGGGCCGGCAAGACGACGACCATCAGGATCCTCGTTGGTTTGCTGCGCCCGACGGAGGGGTCAGCGACGATCGCGGGCGCTGACTGTGTTCGAGACGCTCGGAAAATCAAACGACTCGTCGGCTACATGCCAGATATCTTCGGCTCTTACGACAACATGCGGGTTACCGAGTACCTCGATTTCTTTGGAGCCGCCTATGCCATCGGCAGGCGTACTCGCAGGCAGCGAATCGCAGAAGTCCTCGAAACGACCAGCTCGAGTTATATGCAGGATCGATACGTCGAAAGTCTGAGCCACGGGATGAAGCAGCGGATTGGTATCGCCCGGACTTTGCTGCATGATCCACAAGTGCTGATCCTCGACGAACCTGCGAACGGTCTCGATCCTCAAGCACGCATCGAAATGCGCGGATTGCTGCTGCGGCTGGCCGGCATGGGCAAGACCCTGATCGTCACCAGCCACATTCTCCCCGAGTTGGCGAGAATCTGCGACACCGTGGCGATCATCACCAAGGGAAAGCTGCGTGCTTTCGGGACTCAGGCCGAAATCATGCGCAAAATAACCCAGCGCAGAACCTTCGAGTCGCAACTTGTTGACAACAGCCAGGTCGAAGCCGCGAAGGATCTTATCGATAAAGTGATCAAGCCAGCATCGGAGGACTTACGAGCGACCGCATCGCCGACCGAAGGCCTGGTTCGATTCGAAACCGATTTCTCCGACCGCGATCTGTCGGCGCTGTTAGCGCAGTTACTGGAAAAAGGTATCGCTGTTGCGCAGTTTCGTGAAGTCGCCACGGACCTGGAAGACGCATTCTTGTCTGTCACTGCCAACGACAGCGACGCCGCGGAGCCGGCTGCCGTGGCTGTCGCGGACGGCTCGAAAACGGCATGAACAATCCGCAGGTAACATTTCGCGAGAGTTCGGATACCCTGCGTTCGCCTGTTTTTCGGGTGTCCCTTAGAATCGCGTTGAAGCGGATTGACAACCCGGATACTTCCCCGCCGGACAGAGCGTAAGCAGCCGCGGCGGGTTACTTCGACCGGGCAACCTTCTTGGCCGGCTTCTTTTTGGGCGCGGCGTACGGTGCGATGGAGATCTGCAGTTGAGCTCCGATGCCTTTGGCGTACCGTTCAAGCGTTTGGACAGTCACGTTGCCGCTGCCGTTTTCGATGCGGCTCAAGTTCGGCTTGCTCATGCCGGTACGTTCGGCCAACTGGTCGAGACTGATGGCGGCCATCTTGCGAGCGTCTTTGAGTTTGGCCAGAGCGACACGAGCGGCGCTAACGGGTTTCGGTGGTATCTCTTTCTCAACAGCAGCAGCGATCTCATTGCGTCGCTTCTTATCGACTGCGGTCAACTTCTTGGTGATGACCTTCGCATCGGGTGCAAGTCGCTTGTGCGGTTTTGTGCTGTTCGGTAGTCGTTTCTTTTTGGCCATGAGTAACCTCAGTCGATGATGTAAGCGGTGTTGGGTGAAATGGTCTCGTCGTCGATCTCTTCGTAGATAACAACGATGTAATCGCGGTCAGGAGTTGTGCCACTAACAAGCGGCCTGCCAGAACTTCGGCTGTGCCATGTTCCTCGGGATGGTCGAGAACGTGGGTAACGTCGTCAATCGTCAAACCGTGTTGGTTGATCTTATCAACGTTCCCGCCGGGGTCGTGATTCCAGACTATGAATTGCCATGCCGTTATCAATAATGATAACGTACCGGCGGCGGAAGTCAAAGCGATCCAGCAATCCGTGCGGACAGGATGGTGCGGACATCCGGTTTCAAGCCTTCACTGAGACGCGGTCTGAGGCGTTCGATCGTCTCGGTTGCCACCGAATCGAACCGACCTGCGTCGCTCATTCGGCGAAACGCAGGGCATCGCGAGTTATGCCGAACGTCCTGCAAGAACTGATGAGGCACGAAAGTATCAATACGACCATGAAGTACTACGTTGGCCAGAACGCCAAACGTACGGCGTCGATCCTGTGGGAAGCTCACCGGGCGCAGCCCTCGGGTGACACTGTCGAAAACAGTCGTCATTCGACCCTTGAAACCAAGGCGCCGGCAGGTTAAACAACGGCATGAACAATCCCGTCATCTATCGCGATTTTCTCGGAGCACTGCGGACGCGCAAAGCGATCGTCACGCTGATTGTGTTGACGGCCGTGTTCTCGCTGCTGGTGTTGCTTCGCTGGCCAACCGACGGTCGAGTCGATCTGTCCGGGGCGCGTTCGCAGCAAGTGTTTCTGGTGTTCGCTTACGCTCTGCTAGCCGGCGTCCTGTTCGTGATCCCGGCCTTTCCGGCTGTGGCCTTTGTGCAAGAGAAGAACAGCGGCACGCTCGCCTTACTGATCAACTCGCCTCTGTCCGCCTTATCGATCTACTGCGGAAAGCTGTTGGGAAGCCTTGGGTTTTCGGCGATGTTGCTGCTGACGAGCGTGCCGGCCGCGGCCGCCTGCTACGCGATGGGAGGCTTGGAGCTGTTCGGTCAGGTGGGGATGATATTCATCGTGCTCGGTGCCTGCACGCTGCAGTACACCGTGATCGCGTTGTTCGTCAGTACACGGACGCAGTCCTCCGACGCGGCCGTACGTGTCACGTACGGGATCGTCTTCGCCGTCAGCGTGCTCGCCGTCGGCCCTTACTACTTGCTTCAGGGGCAGTCTGGCTTGCTGTCCACGCTGAGCTGGTGGTTACGCGCCGCTTCACCGCTTCCCGTCTTGATGCGATTGGTTGGACACGGGGAACTCGGCGAGATTGGCATTGGACAAGTCTCAACAACGATGGCGTATTTCATGATCTGCGTGCTCAGCAGCGTGGTGCTGGGAGCCCTAACGGTGATGCGTTTGAATCATCGACTTTTCGACCAGGCAAAGTCGCAGGGAACGATCACAGACGACCTCAGCCTGTTCGCACGTATCGCGAGACGGTTTCTGTATCTCGTCGATCCGCAGCGTCGAAAGTCGGGAATTCCCTTCTACGCGAACCCCGTGACGGTGAAGGAGTTCCGGACCAGAAAATTTGGCCGCATCCATTGGCTGTTGCGGCTCGTCTCGGTGTGTGCAGTGCTCTCGCTCTTGCTGACGTTCTGTGCTGCCGCCAGTATCGTGGATTGGGGCGTCGAGACCATCGGCGGGTTCATGGTCCTCTTGCAGATCGCGCTGGTCGTCTTGATTACGCCTAGCCTGACGTCTGGGCTGATCAGCACGGAACGCGAAAGCGGTGGCTGGGAATTGATGCGAATGACGCCGATGTCACCGCTCAGGATCGTCAGCGGCAAGTTGCTAAGTGTGATCTGGACGGTCGCATTGATTCTGTTAGCCACCGTGCCCGGTTACGTGGTGATGATTTACATCAAGCCGACGATGTGGCTGCAGGTGCAAAACGTGCTGATTTGCCTTGGTTTAGCGGCAGTCTACACCATATCGATCGGCGCTTTTGTCGGCAGCTTGTTTCGCAGAACGGCTGCGGCCACGACAACTTGCTACGCGGTGCTGATCGTGCTTTTCCTGGGACCACTCCTGATCTGGATGGCACAAGACGCGCCCTTCTCGCATGAGGTCGTTGAAGCGGCGTTAACGATCAACCCGACCGGTGCCGCCCTGAGCATTATCGAGTTTCAGCTCTCGGAGTCCAAACACTTCCGAACCTACGAGCTGTTGCCAACGGCGTGGTGGGTGGCCTCGATCGTGTCGGCCGGAGCGTTGTGCTGCTTCGGCTTCCAAGTCTGGCGCATCTGTCGCCCGCTCTAAGTTGCTCAAGGAATCTCGATGTTGACTCAACAGACTGCTACCCGGCACCGGCTGTCCATGCGGCCGATTCTGTTGGTGTTGCTGTTGGCGTTGCCGCTCGCAGCCAACAGCTCGGCGGTCGAGTTTGATGATCGCTTTGTCCATCCGATGTTCCACGACCCGGAACTGACGCCGCCAGGTTTTAAGATCGTGTTTTACGACAACCTGCGGCCGGTCTGGTTCGCGGCGTTGTTGGATGATGATCCCGAACTGCGCAGACTGGCAGCCGGCACGATTGCGGTCGCTCATCGGAAGGGAATGCGGGGGCTCGAAGAAGCTGAGAGCGTGTTGGTCGAACTACTCCAGCGAGAGGACAGCGATCCGCGGATACGTCGCGCCGCCGCGAAAGCTATCGTTGAGATCGATGCCAAGGATGCGGCTGACGTGCTCGCCCAACACCTGCGGAACGCCGACCTCGAGTACGCCCAGGTTGTAGAACCGGCGTTGGCAAGATGGAACTATGTGCCGATGGTGGAGCAGTGGCTGTCCCGGCTGCAGGAGCCAGCCACGGGACGCGTTCGATTGCTCCTGGCGTTTCAATGCCTGGCGGTCGTCGGTGAACAAACCGCTCGCGAGCAACTCATCGAGACCTCGCTCGATCCCAACGAGTTGACGACGATACGCCTCGCAGCGGCCCGCGCCGCGAGTGACATCGATCGAGTCAACCTGATGGAGACATCCGCGAGTTTGCTGAGCAGGGGAACTTTGGTAGATCGGCTGGTCGGAACGACTTTGCTTCGCAGGCATTCGAGTGAGCAAGCTATCAAATTGCTGCAACGGTCCGCTGTCGATCAAGCGCCAACAGTTGCCGGCCTTGCTTTGCGGGTCCTTTTCGAAATCGATCCCAAGCTGGTCTCGGATCACGCCGCTCAGGCGGTCCAACACCCCGATGTGAATATCCGCCGCGTGTGTGCGGAGGCTCTGGTTGTTCGTGGCGATGCACGCGCAATCGAGTTGTTAGCGCCGTTGCTTGACGACCCACATCGAGGTCTCCGCCGATATGTCTCGGATCAATTGGCCAAACTCGCTGCGTCCGATGAGTTGCGAAAGACCGTGATTGCGGAAGCAAGCAAGGTCGCTTCCACCGAGCGCTGGCGCGGTTTGGAGCAGGCTTTGAGCATTCTCGGCAGGTTGGATCACGAACCGTCTGCCAACCGGATGCTGAAGTTGCTGCACCACGAGCGGCCAGAAGTTGGCTTCGCGGCGGCTTGGGCGCTTCAAGAGATCGCTCTCGCCGAGGTATTGCCGGAGATGCTCGCGTACGCAAGCGACAACTGCGACAATGTGCTTGCCGGCACCGTCCCCCATGCAGGAATCGACCTGCAGCTTGCTCAGCTCTGTCAAGCTTTTGGCAAGCAGCGATATGCCGCAGCGGAGCCGCTCATGCGCAAGTTTGTTCCCAAAGTGCCAACGGCGCAAAGTGCCAGGAGCGCTGCGATTTGGGCGTTGGGGTTACTGCATGAAAACAAAGCACCGCAGGATCTGCCGGCCCAACTGGTGCAGCGTCTCTCTGACATCAACCCGCTGATGCCCGAAGACGATACTGTCCGGCGCATGTCGGCCATCACCCTAGCCCGTATGCAGTCAAACTCGGCGCTAAAGACGCTACGCAAATTCGCCGAAGACCGTGCAAGCTATCCCGCATTGGCATGCATCTGGGCCGTCGAAGCTCTGACCGGCGAGGAACTGCCAAGAGCGGGCCCGGTCAATGTCGCCGATTCGGTCTGGTTCTTGGCCCCAATCAAGCTGGCGGAACCCGTCGAACGGGCAGATCCTAGCGAACGGGCCAATCGATGATCTGTTCACGGAGCAGCACGAACAGGCTCGCCGCAATCAAGTCGGCCGTTGTGCCGGGGTTGCGTCGCTGGGCGTCACCTCGAAGCCAGAAGTCGAGATCGGCGAGAGCATGTTGATAGGCCGTTGTGTCCGGAGCGCCGGCTTCTAATACACGACCTGCAAGTCGTGAGGATTCCTTAGCAATCTCGAATCCGCACTTGCGCGAAATCAAGCTGTCCGCGTGCTCCGCCATCAGGCGAACATGAGTATGAATCGTGCTAGTCGTCAGGCTCCAACCACCGTTCTGTCCTTCGACCAGCCATGGCACAACGACCTCTAGCACGTCTTGGAAACCGTTTACATATTGCCGAGCGGCAAGATCACGATCCGCCGCGTACCGCATCGCGGCCAACAGTTCGGACGGCGGCTCGCCGCTTAGATCCATTTCCATAACAACTCCCATTCCACCTGGATTCGCCAAGCGGATCGCTTCGTAAACGGCTGCCGAGTCGATGGGCGATAGGTCGCTCAACACCTTCGAGATTCCTTCGCGCAGTGACTCCGCGCGGGGAACGGCGGCCAACGGTGCCATCAGCAATAGAGTGCCGAGATTCGTATTGGTCGCCACGAATTGCTGAGTCGCTCGGACGGCCTCCAGGACCGTTCGCCCAACGCCCAGCTCCTGCGTGCGACCGAGAATTGGTCCGATCGCGACTGAGCTCACGACGAAGTCAGCGAATGTGAGATGTTCGAAATCGGCCCCGCGGTGAACATTGCCGGGCTTGGGAGCGGTGACTTCGAGCAGACATGCCAGGCTCGCGCATTGTGCGATTGTGATTTGTGCGTTCGGGAACTCGCCGTTGGCCGCGTCCATTCAGTAGGTTCTAGCAAATCGCGACCCGCTTCCGAAGGCGTCGCTGAACGCTGTCAAAATGGCACACGGCCTTTCGATGACCGCCTTGCCACCGCTAATCAATGAATCTGCTCGCGGGTTGCAACATTTGTGGCACACAGGACTTACGGATTGTTGCAGCCTATTGGCACATTGCTTGCTATTAAATGCCGGCTTGAATTGGCGACTGCCAGATACTGCAGCCGGAGTGTTAAGTCTCGTAGCAGACCTGCTGCTGAGACATTCAAGCAGCATATAAGAGGAGGATACCCAACGTGGCAAAGCAGATGGTGTTTGACGACGAAGCTAGGCAACCCCTGTTGGCTGGCGTGTCAAAGCTGGCTCGAGCCGTCCGCAGCACGCTAGGCCCTCGTGGTCGCAACGCGGTGCTCGACAAAGGCTGGGGCTCTCCGAAGGTCACCAAGGACGGCGTGACCGTGGCTGAGGATATCGAATTGGACGACCCAGAGGAGAATTTGGGCGCACAATTGGTCAAAGAAGCCGCGAGTAAGACAAACGATGTGGCTGGCGATGGAACAACCACTGCGACCGTTTTGTCGGAAGCGATCTTCCGTGAAGGCCTAAAGATGATCGCCGCTGGCGGCGACCCGATGGCACTCTCGCGCGGAATCGCCCAGGCCACCGACGCGGTTAGCTCAGCAGTCGGCAAGTTGGCCACTCCAATCAAAGAGAAGAGCAAGAAAGAGATTCAGCAGGTCGCCACGATTGCTGGCAACAGCGACCCAACTATCGGCGGCGTTCTAGCGGACGCATTTCTGAAAGTCGGTAAGGATGGCGTCATCACGGTCGAAGAAGGTCGTGGTAGCGAAACGACCGTCGAAGTTGTCGAAGGCATGCAGTTCGACCGTGGCTACCTCTCGCCGCACTTCGTTACGAACCAAGACGAAGTGATCGTCGAACTTGAAGATTGCTACATCCTATTGTTTGAGGAGAAGATCTCGTCGAACAAGAAGTTGATCCCGCTTCTGGAAGCAATCAGCAAGGCGAACAAGCCTCTTCTGATCATGGCGGAAGATGTCGAGGGCGAAGCACTGGCGACGCTCGTCGTGAATAAGATGCGTGGTATCCTGCAAGTCTGTGCTGTGAAAGCTCCCGGTTACGGCGACCGTCGCAAAGCGATGATGGGCGACCTGGGTGTTCTCACCAGCAGCACACCGATTTTCAAAGACCTCGGCATCGAACTTGAGAGTGTTAAGCTGACCGATCTCGGCCGGGTCAAGAAGGTCAAGATTACGTCCGAGCACACGATCATCGTTGGCGGTGCTGGCAAAAAGGTCGATATTGAAGGTCGCGCGGAGCAGATCCGACGTGAGATCGATGTAACCGACAGCGAATATGATCGCGAGAAGCTCCAAGAGCGCCTCGCCAAGCTTGCTGGCGGCGTCGCGCAGATCAACTGCGGTGCTGCGACCGAAACGGAAATGAAAGAACGCAAGGCACTGCTCGAGGATGCAAAAGCGGCCACGCAAGCAGCTCTCGAATCTGGGATCGTCCCAGGTGGTGGCGTCGCCTTGCTACGTTGCGAGAAGGCTGTTGATAGGCTCAAGCTGGAAGGCGATGAGAAACACGGCGCGCAGATTATCCGAAACGTCCTCGATAACCCTCTGCGAGCTATCGCCAGTAACTCTGGTTTGGATGGGGCGGTTGTCGTGAATCGCGTCCGTCAGATGAAGGGCAAGAACGACGGCTACGACGCGGACAAAGACAAGTACTGCGATCTGGTAGAAGCTGGCGTCATCGATCCCGCCAAAGTCGTTGTTACGGCTCTTCAGAATGCAGCCAGTGTCGCATCGCTCCTCCTAACGACCTCCTCGCTCGTGACAGAAATTCCTTCCGAAGAGGAAGAAGGCGGTGACCATCACGACCACCACGGCGGTGGCGGGATGGACATGGGTGGAATGGGAGGAATGGGTGGTGGCATGCCAGGCATGGGAGGAATGGGTGGCATGGGTGGAATGCCCGGCATGATGTAGGCGATGAGTCAATCGCAGCTTTCGATACAACCAACTGAACACATAGAAATAAGAAGGAAACTGAAACATGGCAAAGGTCAAGATTCGCCCTCTGGACGATCGCGTCGTTGTTGAGCCGATGGAAGCCGAGCAGACAACGGCTGGTGGTATTGTTCTGCCTGACTCCGCCAAGGAGAAGCCGCAGCGTGGCAAGATTGTCGCGGTGGGCGCGGGAAGGCTACTTGAGAGCGGTGAACGCGGTGAGTTGTCAGTCGCGATCGGCGACGAAGTCATCTACGGCAAATACGGCGGAACTGACATCGAGCTAAATGGCGACGATGTCAAAATCCTCCGCGAGAGCGACATCCTGGCGAAGGTTGTCTAGCTAGACGAACAAATTGTGGCTGCGAGATCGCTTCGGCTTCGCAGTCGGCTTCACGAAATACTCCAATACATGAGGTTCTTCCACCGTGGCAAAGCAATTACTCTTTGAAGACCACGCTCGGGCGAAGATGCTGCAGGGTGTGAACAAGCTCGCTGACGCCGTGGCTGTCACCATGGGACCGACCGGCCGGAATGTCATCGTTGACAAGTCGTTCGGTGGGCCGACGGTCACGAAGGACGGCGTTACCGTTGCGAAAGAAATCGAACTTGAAGACCGCTTCGAGAACATGGGCGCAAAGCTCGTTGTCGAAGTTGCTCAAAAAACGTCGGATTTGGCGGGCGACGGCACGACGACGGCGACCGTCCTCGCTCGCTCGATCTTCAAGGAAGGCCTGCGTAACATCGTTGCGGGCAGCAATCCTACTGCAGTCCGGCGCGGCGTAGAAAAGGCTGTCGAGGCGGCTGAAGCCAAGCTGTGGGACATGGCAAAGCCTGTGTCCGACAAGCAGCAAGTTGCCAACGTCGGCGCGATCAGTGCTAATAGCGACATGGTCATCGGCGAGCTTCTAGCAGACGCGCTGCACCGCGTTGGCAAGGACGGGGTGATTACCGTTGAAGAAGGCAAGACGACCGACACGAAAGTCGAATATGTCGATGGCATGCAGTTCGACAAAGGCTTCGTGTCGCCTTACTTCATCAATCGTCCCGCCGAGATGGATTGTGTTCTTGAAGGCGCATTGATCCTGATCCACGAGAAGAAGATCAGTAATCTTCGCGATCTCGTACCGATCCTGGAAAAGGTTGGCCAGTCCGGCAAGCCGCTGTTGATCATTGCCGAAGACGTCGATGCCGAAGCACTCACTCTGCTCGTCGTGAACAAGCTTCGCGGCGTGCTCAATGTTTGTGCGGTGAAAGCACCGGGCTTCGGCGATCGTCGTAAGGCGATGCTAGGCGATATCGCCACGCTGACGGGTGGCACGATGATCAGCGAGGATTTGGGCATTCAATTGGAGAGCCTCGAACTCGCTCATCTAGGTAGCGCTAAGAAGATCTCAGTCGATAAAAACGCGACGACGATTGTCGAAGGCGCTGGCAAACGTGGCGAGATCGACAAGCGAGTGACTCAGATTCGCAATCAGATCGATCAGTGCGAAAGCGAGTACGACAAGGAGAAGTTCCAAGAGCGCCTGGCGAAACTATCCGGCGGTGTTGCCGTGATTTCCGTTGGTGCCGAAACCGAAACCGACATGAAGCAGAAGAAAGCACGCGTCGAAGATGCCTTACACGCGACCCGCGCGGCCGTCGAGGAAGGTATTCTTCCCGGTGGTGGCGTAGCGTTGCTTCGTTGCAAGGACGCGGTTGTAGACGCTCGCAAGAGTGCCAAGGGTGACGAAAAGATTGGTATCGACATCATCCTTCGCGCACTTGACGCGCCGATGCGACAGATCGCTGACAACTGCGGAATTGACGGTTCGGTCATCGCTGACGAAATCCAGCAGAAGCCACTCAACCACGGCTATGATGCCAACGCCGGCCGGTACGCCGACATGTTCAAGGCTGGCGTCATCGATCCCGTCAAGGTGGTTCGCACCGCGTTGAGCAACGCGGCCAGCATCGCTGGGCTCCTGCTCACGACGGAGGCCTTGGTAACGAACTTCGACAAAGACGACAAAGAAAAGCAACGCGTTGAGGGTAGTGTCAGCTAAGCCGGCACACCTCATGCGTTAACGTGAACGACATGCGGGCCACTTCGCTGCGGGGTGGCCCGTCTCTTTGGTGGCATGCAGTTCGAAACCGGCGCATCGTCTGTTTTGTTAGTGGGCTACAATTCAGCATCAGGCTGCGGATTACCCCCCTCGAACCATGGCGACAATGGCTGACAAACGCGACTACTACGAAGTTCTCGGCGTCTCGCGGAGCGCGTCCGACAAGGAAATCGCGAATGCCTATCGCAAGCTTGCGCTAAAGAACCATCCCGACGCGAACCCTGACAACGAAGAAGCTACCGAGCGATTTAAGGAGGCGGCTGAAGCCTACGAAGTCCTCAATGATCCTGAGAAACGCTCACGATACGATCAATACGGGCACGCTGCCGTCGATGGGGGTGGTGCCCAATTTCATGACGTCGAAGACATCTTTGAGGCCTTCGGTGATATGTTCTCCGGAGGCTTGTTTGGGGATTTATTCGGCGGAGGTCGGCGGAGAGGGAGACGCCAAAGACGCGGAGCCGATATTCGCTGCGATGTCACGCTGGACCTCGAAGAAGCTGCGCGGGGCGTCACCAAGACTGTGGGATTTGCCCGCAGCAAACGCTGCGCGAGTTGCGACGCGAGTGGAGTAAGGCCGGGCTCTTCGAAGGAGCAGTGCAGCCGTTGCGGTGGCCGCGGCCAGGTCGTTCAATCGGCTGGCATTCTTCGTGTGCAAACCGCTTGTCCGGCGTGCCAAGGAGCGGGCGCGATCATCACCGATCCGTGTTCAGATTGCCGCGGCCGCGGCTTCGTTCCGTCACGCGTCAAGTTGGATGTGAAGATTCCTGCCGGTATTGATGACGGAATGCGATACCCGCTGCAAGGGCAAGGTGAACCGAGCCCGGATGGAGGTCCTTCGGGTGACTGCTATCTCTTCATTGCAGTTCGCCCGCACAGGCTGTTTGAACGCGAAGGCCGTCACTTAATCCTGAGACTGCCGATTAGCTACACGCAGGCGGCGCTCGGTGCGATCATCGAGGTTCCGACATTGAATGGGCGGTATGATCTGACCGTGCCGACAGGGACGCAGCCGGGCGAAGTGTTTCGCATTCGCGGCGAAGGTGTTCCCGATCCACGTGGTGGAGTCCACGGTGATCTGTTAGTGCAAACGTTCATCGAAATTCCGAAGAAGCTGTCGAACGAGCAAGAGAAGTTGTTACGAGAGTTGGCTGAACTAGAGGACGCTCACGTGACGCCGCATCGGAAATCCTTCATCGAAAAACTACGTGATTATTTCGCACCGACTGCTGAAGACGCAGAGGTTAAGGGAGATGTCTGAAGCCAACGCACCAGGAAACGCCGAGCAACCAATCGACGAACCGACTCTGACACCCGAAGCAGATTGCGCGGATGCCGCGATCGAGCAGCTTGGTGCCGAGGACTTGCAGTCGCTGCTTAAACAGGCCGATGACCGCGCGCTGCGGGCGCAGGCAGAGTTAGAGAACTTCCGCAAGCGGGCTCGACGAGACATGGACGAGCAACGGCGGTATGCCAATCTTCCGCTCGTGGCCGACTTGCTGCCAGCGATCGATAATCTGGACCGAGCGGTCGAGGCTGCGGAGAAGGATGAGAACGCTACGAGCCTTCTGGCAGGTGTTAAGATGGTAGCCGAACACATTCGCTCCATCTTGGCCCAACACTCCTGCATGCAAATCGAGGCCGAACGACGACCGTTCGATCCGAATGTTCATGAAGCGATTGCTCAAGAACCGAGCGATGACATTCCAGCCGGCAGTGTGACTCGTGTTGTTCGTGTGGGATACCAATTGCATGAACGAGTCATTCGGCCTACGCAAGTGATGGTATCGACGGGGCCCGCATGATGGTATCGGCGGGGCCCGCAACTGGGATGCACGACGTCGAGTCTGGGGATGCGGCACCGAGACCGAACAGCCAAGAATCTGGTTCGCAATAGAGGCCCGACGATGCCGACCTATGACTACGAATGTGACGCCTGCGGGCATGAGTTCGAGTTGTTCCAAACGATCAGCGAGAACCCAAAGAAGAAGTGCCCAGAATGCAAGAGAATGAAGCTCCGCCGGCTGTTCGGCACGGGAGCAGCCGTGATGTTCAAAGGATCAGGCTTCTATCAGACGGACTATCGAAGCGATTCCTACAAGAAAGCCGCTGAAGCAGACAAGAAATCGGCTTCGGACAGTTCGTCGGAGAGCAAGTCCGCGGACAGCAAATCGTCCGACAGTGGCGCAAAAAAGGCGGTGTCACCGAAGAAGGATTCCGGTTCGGAGTGACGGAGCATCAGGAGTATGTCATGGCGACACTACAGTGCCCTACCTGTGACGTGCCTTTCGAATCGGATTACTCGCCCGCCATGCCTTTCTGCAGTGATCGCTGCAGACACGTTGATCTCGGACGTTGGCTGAACGAAGAGCACGGCGTTACCATCGAATGCGATCCGGACGCCGAGCACGAAACAGCATGGATGGAAGAAGAGTCCTAGCAGTCGCGCTCGCAACACAACGATAGCGATCGGAGGATCGATACCGATGCAGGACGAAAGCGGAGTCATACGTCGTATTGCATGGCGAGAGATTTGCCCCTGGCTAATCATCTTCCGCTCGTTTCGGTTGTCGATCAGCTTGCCCGTGCTGCTCCTGGCGACCGCTGGCTGGGTGCTAACGCCCCTTGGAGACGTTGTTGCCAACATGCTGCTTCTCGGCAATGAGGCTTCGACTTCTACGACTTGGCTGCCAGAAACCGTTTCCGCGACCCAGGTTCGCCAACTAGGTGTCACTCTGGCGGAGATGCCCAATCCGATTCGCTCTGTCTACGAACACTTGCTATCCTCGCCGGCAAAGCTGCTAACGACGCCGATGAGCGCGAAAACGACGGGTTACCACTTGGTTTGTTCTTTGTGGAACATCGCCGTGTGGAGTTTCTTTGCTGTCGCGATCTGTCGAATCGCCGCAGTGCAGTTTGGCCGCCAAGAGCGCGTCGATCTACGCAGCGCGATCCACTATGCAGCCCAGAAGTACGCGTGGAGCGTGGCGGCTCCGTTGTTTCCGATCATTGGCATTCTCCTTGCAGGCATACCAATCGCTTTATTGGGAGCCCTGATGCGCCTCGATGCCGGCGTGTTCGCCGCTGGGCTGTTGTGGCCATTCGCGTTGGTTGGCGGCCTTATTATGGCTGTGCTGTTGTTCGGACTTGTTGCGGGCTGGCCGTTGATGTGGCCAACGATCAGCAGCGAGCATCAAGGCGATGCTTTCGAGGCATTCAGTCGAACCTATTCCTACGTCTTCCAGCGGCCCTTGCAGTATCTGTTCTATGGCATCGTAGCTCTGTTGTTCGGCGCGATTAGCTGGCTACTTGTTTCGTACATTTCGGAAGGTGTCATTCTACTAGCTTCGAACGCTGCCAGTTGGGGAGCGGGAACTGAACGGATGAATGCCCTAAGACAGGACGGGTTGCCCGGGGTGCTAGGCTTTGGCCCAAATCTGATCGACGCCTTTGAGTTCCTAGTTCGCATCATCGCCGTTGCGTTTAACTTCAGCTTCTTCTTCTGCATCTCGACGGCAATCTATCTCGTCCTCCGCCGCGATGTTGATCGAACGGACTTCGATGACGTATTCATGGAAGACGACCACGATCAATACAGTCTACCGCCGCTGAAGCCAAACGCTGATGGCGTACCCGGTGTCAGTGACGAGGCGAAGGTGGCGAACGAGCCAGCCTCCGGCCCGGCAGCATCCGGCGATAGTGATGACGCGACCAGCGCCTAAGTGCCTGGTCCCGCTGTGCTCTATCTTGGTCATCGAAATCTTACCTAGCTTGACTGGGCGTAACGTTTGAGGCTTCGGTAGCGTTGACTCGCCCGTACCACTTGGTTGCCTCGCGCGTGGCCAAGTGAGTAAACTAGTGATACGATCCCAGCGAGGGCACGGTCGGCCAGGGCTGTGTCGAACAGAGAGCGTCTAATGGCATACTCGGATCAGGATTCCAATCTCTTTCTGAGGTCTAGCGATGTTGTGGACTGGGGCAACAGCCACGATCTGCCCGATATCCCCATCATCGATCTGGCGTCAAATGCGCCACTCGAGCTTCCGGAAACACCTGTAGACGCAGCGTTAGAGGATGCCCAACCTGCCGCAATGCCGCCAACTGGCCTGCGAAGTGGGCAACTCTGGCTCAATGGTGACGTCCTGATGTGTGCTTGCCCTGATTGCGGCGCGCCGATGTCAATTCGCTTTTGGTTGATGATCGCCGATTGTTGGAAGTGCGACGCGAGTATCGAGTTGTCCGAGGAGCAAGAACGCGAGGCGAGACGGCTGTTGGCGGAACGCGACGCGTTACCGCCCCGACCCGCCGCGCCGACGTCGCCGCCACAGGAGGCGCGTCGGGCGGAGAAAACTGGTCAACCAAAAACATCAGGGCAGCAGAGTGGCTCAGCCAAGAAAGAGTCCCTGCCGCCGCCGCACTCGCAACCCCGCTCGCCAACTCCACCACCGGCCCCCGCGTTGCCAAAGCAGCGCCTTCGCGACAAGCCGCATGCGCAGCCACGACGGACACGCGTTCAGTCGCGCCAGCCATCGGGACAGGCTCCGCCTCGCACGGCTGCTCAGGCAAGACTGCAATCGCGATTGCAACGAAGCGCGCAGGCGACCGGTGTCTCCGCGATGGTCAATGACCTATTCGGCTGTACGCCGGCTTGGCTTGTCAGTCTGATCTTGCATATTGTCATGCTGACGCTGCTCGCGCTGTTCACCTTCGGCGACCAAGACGATGGCCCGTTCATCACGTTGTCAACAACCGTCAGCAAGGACGTTCAAGAAGGTGGCGATACGGTTGTCGTCGATCCACTCAATGAGATCCATTTTGACATGCCTGTCCCTCGAGATAAGGATCTCACTGACCCGAAGCAGCGCGAATCAGTTGTCCGCGCGAACCAAGACGCACTTGAGTTGCAGTTGGACCCGAACATTGATGAACCTTCGCTGCCGAACGTTCGTGAGGTGAAGCATCTGATCGGCACAACGACCGGTGGCGGAGCAGCTTTGGCAGCGCGAGACCCTCGAATCCGTGTCGAGGTTGTCAAGCGTGAAGGCGGAACAACTTTGACCGAAGCTGCCGTCTCTCGCGGACTGCGGTGGCTTGCCAAGCATCGGAATCCGAACGGAAGTTGGAGCTTACATCGCTTCGATCACTCCCCCGGTTGTACTTGCACGGGCCGGGGAGTCAACAGCGACGCGGCGGGGACTTCGCTGGCTCTTTTGCCATTTTTGGGAGCAGGCCAAACGCATCTCGTGGGTCGGTATCGCAAGGCCGTGTCTGGAGGATTGGGGTGGCTGATACAACATCAGCGCGACGATGGTGACTTGCGAAGCAACCGATCTGGCAACACAGGCATGTATGCACACGGACAAGCTACGATCGTGTTGTGCGAAGCGTATCTGATGACCGGCGACGAGAAACTGCGAGATCCGGCGCAGCGAGCTTTGAATTTCATCGTTGAGGCTCAGCATGTCGGCGGCGGTTGGCGTTATCGGCCTGGCGATCCAGGTGATACGAGCGTGGTTGGATGGCAAGTGATGGCATTGCAAAGCGGTCGCGCAGCAAAGCTCGAAGTGCCAGAGATCACGATGGAGTTGGCGAGCCACTACCTTGATTCCGCGTCGAGCCGGAGTGGCGCTTTGTACGCTTACCAGCCTGGCCATGGCCCGACAAAGGTGATGACTGCGGAAGGGTTGTTGTGCCGGATGTACTTAGGATGGAAGGCAGACGATCCAGGACTCCGTAACGGCGTGGAGTATCTACGCCAGGATCACCTTCCCACGATGGATGCCCCCAACATCTATTACTGGTATTACGGCACGCAAGCATTTCATCATTATGGTGGTTCTGCTTGGACAGAATGGAACGACCGAATGCGCGAGATACTTGTCAACTCGCAAAAGGAAAAGGGGCACGAAGCGGGTAGCTGGAATGTTTGGCCCAACGATCAGCATGCGAAGAGTGGCGGCAGGTTGTACGTAACAGCTTTGGCCACTTGCAGTCTGGAAGTTTACTACCGGCACCTTCCGATTTTTCGGCAACTCGACCTCGATTGACTTAGCGTAGATCCGCTTCTAAGGCTTTTGATTTGTACAAGAAGGGCGGTCTGTACGATGGCCTTCCAACGCATCAATGTGCAACCGAAGCAGAGACAAGGCAATGTCCACGACCTACGAAAACCGGGTGCGTGTCGATTACGTCCGTGTTCCGATGCGCGACGGCGTCGAACTGTGCATCAAAACAACACGGCCAGACACTCCCGAATCGTTTCCGGCGATCATGGAGTA
>PBSM01000111.1 GCA_002726245.1 Planctomycetaceae bacterium
TGACTGCGTTTGAAATGGCTCATGGCATACTCCTAATTCGCGATCATACGACAATTATGGACCGAGATCACGAGTTATGCACCAAGGCAGTCGTTCGACCGTGATCGTCTGGTAACCGAACTCCGTCGTCTCGAAGATACGGCTGATCGGGACGTCGTGGCCGTCTTCATCCGTCGTGCTGACGTCCTGAGCCTCACCAAACAACCGGGTGATCTCGGCAATGTGCTCGTCGGACAGTTCCTTGCGTTTACTGCCCAGACTCTTCCGCATCTTCTGCCACATGCTGCTGGCGTCGATCAGTTGCACTTTGCCCTTGCGGTGCTTTGGTTTGCGGTTGGTCACGATCCAGATGTAGGTGCTGATGCCCGTGTTGTAGAACATGTCGGTCGGCAATCCGATGATGGCTTCCAGTAAATCGTTCTCCAGCACGTAGCGGCGAATCTCGCTTTCCCCGCTGCCCGCGTTGCCGGTGAACAGAGGCGAGCCGTTCAGGACGATGCCGAACCGGCTGCCGCCGTCCTTGGCCAGCCGCATCTTGGAAGTCAGGTGCATCAGGAACAGCAGCGACCCATCGCTGACTCGCGGCAGGCCGGGGCCGAAGCGTCCGTTGAAGCCTTCGGAATCGTGCTCCTTGACGATTTCCTTCTTGATCTTCTTCCATTCCACGCCAAACGGGGGATTCGAAAGCATGTAGTCGAACTGCTTGCCCGGCAGGCCATCGTCCGACAGCGTGTTGCCGTGGATGATGTTGCTGATGTCCTGACCCTTGATCAGCATGTCGGCCTTGCAGATGGCGTACGACTCGCCGTTGAGTTCCTGGCCGTACATGACCAGCCGGGCATCGGGGTTCTGACCGCTCAGATGATCATCGGCCACCGACAGCATGCCGCCCGTCCCGGCGGTGGGGTCGTACAGCGACCGAACGATGCCCGGTTTGGTCAGGGCGGCGTCGTCTTCGATGAACAGCAGATTGACCATCAGCCGGATGACTTCTCGCGGCGTGAAGTGTTCTCCAGCGGTTTCGTTGGAAAGTTCGGCGAACTTGCGGATCAGTTCTTCAAACACATGCCCCATCTGTTCGTTGCTGACGACTTCGGGATGCAGGTCGATGTTGGCGAACTTTTCGGTGACTAGGTACAGCAGATTGGCTTTGGCCAGCCGTTCGACCTGAGTGTGGAAGTCGAAGCACTCGAAGATGTCGCGAACGTCGGCTGAGAAGGCTTGGATGTAAGAGAACACGTTTTCGGCGATGTTGTCCTGATCGCCCATCAGCTTCTTCATGTCCAGAGGAGATGTGTTGTAGAACAGCTGTCCTGCCTTCTTCAGCAGAAATGGCTCCGGGTTCAGCTTCGCCTTCTCGCGTTTCTCCTTCTCCTTCAGCACGGCCTCCTTCGTAGGCTCCAGGACGCAGTCCAGCCGCCTGAGTACCGTGAATGGCAGAATGACTCTGCCGTATTCCGACTGCTTGTAATCACCCCGAAGAAGGTCCGCCACAGACCAGATGAACGAAGACAGGTTTTGCTGATTCATCAGATGCCGTTGAACAGCCCTTTCGCCCATACGGGAACACATGCGAATCAGCGAGAGCCCATGTCTTGCACAGCGAATCGCTGGAAAGGCAGATTATCGCCGCTGGTGATTGACTCGGCAACATTCTGCTAATGTGTCACCGCAACGAATACAATGCGAACGCCTCTATGCTCCCAGAATAGGCCCAATCGGCCCAGCGTTGGGCCTATTGGTCCCATTGGGCCGGTTCTGGAGAGGGTATATGCCTCCCGGTGCTGGACTCAACACACACTTTTCGGTGTCGACGCTCACAATGTCGATGTGATCCGTCACTCGGACGATTACTTCCTGCCGAGCGATCAACAGCGGCAAGCTCTTTTACCGTCAAGTCAATCATTGACTTATCTGACCGCCTCCGCTAGACTCCATCATGAGCCAATATCAACGGAGGATATTCATGCCCAGATACAGAGGCACCACGGACGGAGCCGCCACGGTCGTCGGCAAACTGCTGCTCGCAATCGCCAGTGGCAAGGAAACATCCATCACGCTATCCGAGCAGCTCGGTGTCTCGCCACGGCAGGTGAACCGCTACGTACTCCAACTGGTCGAAGCGGGTTGGCAGATCGAACGCGTGGGTGTGCCGACGCACAGTGATTACTACTTCGAGTTGAAGTCACCAAAGATCGTCATTGGGAGGGAACGCAATGCGAAGAAGAAGAGAGTTAGCACGAAGCGAAAGTAGTTCGTACCGAGCCAGCGTACACCGGCCACGCTGGTCAATCGGCAACAATTCCTGGCCGGGCTTTGAAGGACATCGCACATGGAAGACATCAACGTAACTGTGGTGAAGTTTGGTGATCGTAAGAATCTGCAGATGCAGTACAAAGATCCGATCACCAGACGCAAGCAGACGAAGTCGAGTGGAACCACAAATCGTCGCGAAGCAGAAAGAGCAGCGGCAAAGTTGGAGGCGGAGTTGCGGGAAGGACGGTACAAGCCTGCGTCCAAGATTACCTGGGCTGAGTTTCGGCAGCGGTATGAGGATGAGGTCTTGCCATCGCTCGCAGAAGAAACTGACCGCAAAGTTCAAACCGTCTTCGGATTGCTCGAAACCCTGGTCAATCCAGTACGACTTCGAGATCTAACCGCCGCTCGAATCAGCTCCTTCCAGGCCCAGTTGCGAGCGGGCAAGAGATCGGAAGACACCATTGACAGCTATATGGCCCACCTAATGGCGGCACTGAATTGGGCTGTGTTGATTGGGCTGTGGCCAGAAGCACCGAAGGTCAAAAGACCCAAGAGGCGGAAGGACGGCAGAACGATGAAGGGCCGTCCGATTACTCTGGAAGAGTTTGAACGGATGCTTGATAAGGTTTCGCAGGAGGTCGGAGAGGAAGCCGCTCCATCATGGATGGAATATGTCGAAGGCTTGTGGTTGTCAGGTCTGCGGCTGGAGGAGTCTCAGGAGTTATGGTGGGACCGCGATGATCGGCTTCAAGTGGTGACTGATGGTCGTCATCCGATGCTGCGAATCCCCAGAGATTTCGAGAAGGGCAACAAGGATCGATTGCTGCCGATGGCACCGGAGTTCGCTGAGTTTCTAGACAAGATCCCCGTAGCCGAACGCACAGGAAGGGTGTTCAAGCTGGTGGCCAAGAGAGCACACGGCGAACGTCTGACTAGGGATAGGGTTTCTCGTATCATTTCAGCCATTGGAAAGGCCGCGAATGTCAAAGTGCACACCTACGCCTCAGGCAAAGTGAAATACGCCTCGGCTCATGACCTACGCCGCAGCTTCGGTGAGCGGTGGTCGACACGAGTGATGCCGCCCATTCTGCAGCAGCTAATGCGGCACGAGTCCATCGAGACCACGATGAAGTACTACGTAGGACGCAATGCTCAGTCGACGGCATCAATTCTCTGGGAAGCCCATGACAAGGCGGTCGCTGGTAACACTTCTGGTAACACCGAGGTTTCCGACGCCGACACGGCGGACCGAGCAGGCGACTCATCATCTGACGAGGAAACGAGTTGTGAAAGTAGGCCGGGCAGGACTCGAACCCGCGACCAAGGGATTATGAGTCCCCTGCTCTAACCAACTGAGCTACCGGCCCAAGTGAATTTAAATGTCTATCTTGTAATGCCTTACGATCATCAGTTAACCTCCCTCTATCTTCGCATAGAATGAAACGATACCCGATGCGATGCCCGAAAGCGGGAATCTGCTGGGCATCAAGGCACAACGCCTGCGACAGAAATGCCGTGGATAGGAGCGGGGGATCATGGCAACCAAGCTTACTCGAAAGAAGCCATCGAAACCACATCCAGACTTTCCATTGACGGCGAACGGCAACGGGCAGTGGTCGAAGAAGATCCGTGGAAAGGTGTACTACTTTGGACCGTGGGCGGAGCACCAAGCGGCGCTGGATCGATACCTGAATGTGAAGGACGATCTGCTCGCTGGAAGGAAGCTACGATGGAACCTCGATGATCCGTGCGTTGTCGATGTCGTGAACCACTTCCTGACGGCAAAGAATGCTCTGGTGGAATCTGGTGAACTCACGCACCGCTCGTGGAAAGATTACAAACAAACGTGCGAGCGAGTGATTGAAGTATTTGATCGACATCGGCTCATCGACGACCTGGGAGCCGATGACTTTCTGCAATTGCGAGAGAAGCTGACAGAGGGGAGAAATCCCGTTTCGCTTGGCAATGAGATCCAGCGAGTTCGCACATTGTTCAAGTACGCCTACGATGCCGAGTTGATCGATCGCCCCGTGCGATTCGGGCCGACATTCAAGAGGCCAGGAAAGAAAGTAAGACGCCGACTTCGGAACGATCAGGGACCGAAGCTGTTTGCTGCAGAAGAGGTTCGAGCAATGCTCGAAACCGACTCGTTGCAACTCCGAGCGATGATTCTGCTCGCAATCAACTGCGGCTTTGGAAATACCGATTGTGCAACACTTCCGAGGACGAGACTGGACCTTGTCGCTGGGTGGCATCGGTACGGACGTCCAAAGACGGGAGTGGAGAGACGCTGCCCGCTGTGGGTTGAAACGGTTGCAGCCCTGAAGGAAGTCGCGAAGACGCGTCCGACTCCTCGTGACGCACGCGATATCGACTTGGTATTCATGACGAAGTATGGGAATCGATGGATTCGACAGCCGAATGCAGCGAGCGACGCGTGGATCGATTCCGTTTCGTTGGAGTTTGGCAAGATCGTAGCATCGCTTGGCATTGCCCGTCCTGGAGCGACTTTCTACTCGCTTCGCCGCACGTTTCGCACCGTGGCGGATGCGACAAGGGACCAACCCGCCGTGATGCATATCATGGGTCATGCCGATGCCGACAACGATATGTCGGCAGTGTATCGGCAAGGGATTGACGACGATCGCCTGGTCGCCGTTGTGAATCATGTGCATGAGTGGCTGTTTCCAAAGAAAGAACGCCCGGCTAAAAGTACTTGATCACGTTCTGCTTCTTCCGTTGGCGTCGTGTTCGGGTGGGGGACTTCGGAGTGAGACTGCGCTGATTCTCAAACGCTCGAAGATCATCAGCGTCGATGCGGTAGCGAGGTCGTCCATTCGGGTTTGCCGCAACGTTCACTGCCCTCAACTCACCACGTCGAATCCAGCCAAGCACCTTGTCACAGTTCACTCCAAGCATTTTCGCAACTTGTGGTGGCGTGAGCTTCTTGCGTTGAACGCTATTCGACTCGTGCCTGTATGAACGAATGAGCGGTGCAACGCGACGAGTGATGCACATCAGTTCGTCCGTACTCAGTTCTCTGCCCAACAACTCGACGCCAACACAGTGAGCGACAACGGCAATGAGATTGGCGGCGGCTTTGGAGTCGAGTGTTAGGTCCGGTTGCATTGGAAATACGGCAGCCCAAGATAACGTGAACGGAGGCGAACTCCGTTCACGTCTGAGGAACAGAAGTCACTTTTGTGGAACGCCAGTCGGTGCAGCCCTGCGACGGCTGGCATGCTCTGCCTTCCGAAGTTCCATGCGAACCAGCTTGATGAACTCATTGAGACCGACGATGACGGGAGCGTCATCTTCACCGTGCGAAAACTCGACGCACTCAGTTTGGGGACGCACCTTGTGGATGGTGAAGAGAGACATTGAACTCCTCCGATACTGTCCAAGCCGCGAAGCAGATTGCGCTGGACTTCCACAAGCAGTGGGTCGTGGATTCTCGCCGGCGATCGCCTGCATGGCATGGTGCACACGACAACCTACGGTGCCGAGTCGTTGGACAAACTCGTATCGGCGCGGCTTGGGGAAGTCGTCGCACGTGCGACGTCCCGGAAGTCTTCGTAACTCTTCCCTTCCTCAAGATCGCAGCCGGCTCGATGCGGCGAAGAGTCGGCGGCAGATTGAAGTGCTTCACAGCGCATTGGTCGCGGTCCGGGATATGCCTGACTGCAACTGTGCAACCGCGGCCGTCGATATGCGGAAGATCGCTCGTGAAGCGATCGGTGAATTCGAGCTGCTGCAGGGAGGTGACGCGTGAAGACCCTCTCCCTAACCCTCTCCCCAAGGGAGAGGGGACAACAAGCGAGCGCTGAAACGTCGAACATGCGGGGATGGCGTGCTAGCCTCGGGGAGAATGTCCAACGAGCCAACCAATCCGCTTTCCGCCATTGAGATCGATGTCAGCAAGGGAGGCATCCTCGCCATCTTGGTCGATCAGGCACTTGTCGAAAACCTCGAAACGTTTGCACAAGACGACGGTTTCGAGAACCTCGCCGCGATGTCTGATTTCTGGTTGGCCTTTCATGGCACTGGCACTTTCGAAGGCTTGATGATTTTCTGGGGGGACCATGAACCGAGAACGCGCGATCAAGCTGCTGGAGATGCTTCGACGCCGCACCGAAGCGCGCGGCGCAACGCCGGCCGAGGCGGCGCAGGCGGTCGAGCTTGCCGAGCGATTGATGAAGCGTTACGGCATCGAAGTGAGGGACGTCGAAAGCGAAAGCAAGGCAACTTCGTCGATGGAGATGCAAACCAAAGTCTGCCCGTGGTGGGCTCGGTTGATCATCTTTGGAATTGAGCGGCGCTTCAAGCTGAAGGACACCGCCTATCGACGCCGGACCGGGAGGAACGCAGTCGTGTCCTTTGTCGGTGCGGAACACATCGCCAGCGTTGCAGCTTGGCTTTTTCGCGCGATCGTCAACGACATCGTGACGCGTGCCGAGAAACAAGCCAGGCGAGTCGGTGTCAGAGGCAGCTCGCTGATCAAGTTCCGCACGAGTGCATCACTTGAGTTGCTTGATCGTTTGAATCCGCGCACGGAGCAACAGCGCATTGCCGCGGCAGAGCTAGCAGAAGAGCAACGTGAATCTCAATGTTCGCGCAAGGTCAAGCCGCTGTCACCTGAAGAGCTGCTAGCGATCGTCGGCGGCGCTGAAGCCGGCCGCGACGTCTCGATCGCCGCGAACGCAGTCGGTGGAGACCGGACAGCGTTGTTATCTCACGCGCGTTTAGGAAGGATCAGGTCTGGAACGTGAGCCACGTCAGGAAGGCAATCAGTGCGACCTGCGAGAGCAGGCAGCCGACGAACGACAGGAGCACGGCGGTGAACGCCCAGCGGCGAGTGTTCGCCATGTGGTCGCGCAACTGCTGCGCGGCCTCTTCGATGAACTTCGTCTGCTCGACGATGTACTGGTCGCGGAGATCAAGCCGAGTATCGTCGCCGTCGCTCATCTTGCTGCCTTTCCTTTCGCTGTTGCGGCGAGTGGAACGTCTCGCGCCCGCAGCGCCAACAGAAGCGCCGCAGCCGCACGATGTCACCGTGTTGTTGGACCGTGAAAGTCACGAGCTTCGAGCGTGCGCGTTGCCCGCACGCGTCGCAAAATACAACAGCCATGCTGCATCTGTAGCAGACAGCACGGCAACTCGGCAAGACAAGCGTTGCCGCCTCGCTGTAGGATCGGCGGCAAGACAAGGAAGTCTACCGGGGCGCGCGAGTGAGGTCCGCGCTGTAAAGCCTCGACCTACGAGCACCCGGCGTGGGGTCGCCACCACGTATCACACGGAACTCCGGGCGGCGGATAGATCGCGGTGCGTGAACTGCCGGATGAGTTGCTGGCCAAGCTAAACACGGCCAGCGATGCGTACCTCGACTTCAAGCTAGGCAAGAAGAATGGCGGCGACGGTTAAAATCACGTGTTTCATCATGGACTGATCGACGACGCGGATCCTGGCTCTGTCAAGGACAGGCCTGGGCTGGTAAGTTTCTCGGAACTACAGAATGTTGAGCTATGAAGACGACGCTGTCACAACATATGGACGTCGCTGAGTTCATAAA
>PBSM01000112.1 GCA_002726245.1 Planctomycetaceae bacterium
AAATGGGACTGGCTCCAAAGCAGCGCGATCGACTTACCACCAGAAAACAAGTGGTTCGCTGCCTTGGTGCCTGTCCCACTTTCACGACGGACCGGTGCGGTTCGACGTGGCCCGCGAGGAAAGGCCGCAACGAAAGGGGACAGGCACCGTGCCATTCCCATCGACCGACATTTCGGGCCTTGGCGGGCACGGAGCCAGTCCCCTTTCTCGCTCGCGTTTTCAGTTTGAGTTTACTAACGTACCCCTAACGACTCAACGTTTGGTGAGCGAACCTTCTCTTGTCGGAAGTGTCGAGGTGCGTATACTTTACGATTCGACTCGCGGAAGACTGGTGTCCTCTGTATCGACACCAAAGCAACTAATCTGTCAAAAGGCTCCTACACACACATGCTGAAGGTACGACTCCCGGACGGCACAGAAAAAGAACTCACTCCACCTACAACGCCTCGCGACGTGGCTGCTAGTATTGGGCCTGGCTTGGCCAAGGCAGCTCTGGCGGCAATTGTCGATGGTAACGTTGTTGGGCTTGACCACGTCCTTCCTTCTGAAGGCACTGTCGAACTCAGCATTCTGACGAAGAAAAACGAACCAGCCCTCGGCGTGATGCGTCATTCCTGCGCACACATTATGGCTCGAGCGGTGATGCGTTTGCATGAAGGCGTTCGGTTAGCATTCGGCCCGACTGTCGAAGGCGGCTTCTATTATGACTTCGATCTCGACCACTCGTTGAGCGAAGAAGACTTCCCGGCCATCGAAGCCGAGATGGCGAAGATCATCAAGCTGGACGAGGCTTTCGAGCGGATCGAGGAGACTCGCGATAAGGCGTTGCAAATCTGTCGCGATCTGGAACAGAGTTACAAGGTCGAGCACATCGAAGGTGGCCTGGACGAGCACGCGACGCTGTCGTTCTATCGCCAAGGCGAGTTCATCGACCTTTGTCGCGGCCCGCATGTGCCGAGCGCCGGTGCAATCGGTGCCTTCAAATTGCTATCGGTCGCCGGAGCGTACTGGAAGGGCGACCAATCGCGGAAGCAACTACAACGTCTGTATGCGACCGCCTTCTTCAACAAGCAGGATCTCGAAGAGCACCTGCAACGCATTGAAGAAGCCAAGCGACGCGATCATCGCGTGCTCGGCAAGCAACTCGATCTGTTCTCAATCAGCCAAGAGGTTGGCTCGGGGCTGATCTTGTGGCAGCCGAAGGGAGCATTGATTCGCGGCATACTCGAAAGCTTTGTCCGCGAGGAGCTGACACGTCGCGGGTACAAGACGGTATACACGCCGAACATCGGCCGAGTGAGCTTGTACGAAACGTCTGGCCACTATCCGTACTACGCCGACAGCATGTTCGCCAAGATCATCGAGCGAGATCAGGAAGAGTACCTGCTCAAGCCGATGAATTGCCCGCATCATATCATGATCTACAAATCGCGGCCGCGCAGTTATCGCGAGTTGCCGCTGCGGTTGGCGGAGTTTGGTACTGTCTATCGATACGAAAAGTCGGGCGAGTTGTCAGGTATGACGCGTGTCCGCGGCTTTACTCAAGACGACGCGCACATCTTCTGCACCGACGAGCAAGTTGCTAACGAGTTCAAAGGCTGCATCGAGATGACTCAGTACGTGCTCGATTGTCTCGGCCTTGAGAACTACCGCGTGCGACTCGGCTTCCGTGATCCGGCGAGCGACAAGTACGTAGGCGACGAATCGAATTGGCAGCGTGCGCAAGAGGAACTCGTCGCGGTGTGCGAAGACATCGGGATCGAGTTCACGGTGGAGGAGGGTGAGGCGGCATTCTACGGACCAAAGGCAGACTTCGTCGTCAGCGACTGCATCGGTCGCGAGTGGCAACTCGGCACGGTGCAGCTTGACTACAACTTGCCCAGTGACGAGCGATTTGGTCTCGAGTACGTCGGTGCCGACAACACTCCGCATCGTCCTGTGATGATTCACCGTGCACCGCTCGGTTCGATGGAGCGGTTCATGGGCGTCCTGATCGAGCATTTCGCTGGAGCCTTCCCTCTGTGGCTGGCTCCCGAGCAGGTTCGGGTCCTGACGGTGAGTGAGAAGTCCGAGGAATACGGTCGCAACGTCGAGCAGGAACTGCAGTCAGCCGGCCTGCGTGTTGACTCCGACTATCGATCCGAGAAGTTAGGCGCCAAGATCCGCGACGCTCAGCTTGAGCTGATCCCGTACATGCTGGTTGTGGGCCCTCGCGACGCCGAGAATGGCACGGTCAGTGTGCGAGATCGCATCGATGGCGACGTGGGTGCGATCAAGATCGATGAAGCGATCGCGAAGCTAAAAGCGGAAGTCGCCGACAAGACCGTGCGGAAAACGTACGGTGGAAACGCTGGCCTCGGCGAGCGTGGTGCCGACAATGAATACTGATCCGGCACAAAAAATGCCGGAGCAAGAGTTGACGGCGGCGGGCCGCGTCGTCGATACTCACGGGGCGAAAAACAAGCGTTTTCGAGGCGTTCGTTGTTAGCGGGAGCCTTCCCGGGCGGACCTTCACTGTTTCAATAGAAAGGGTGTTACCAATCGACCGAGTACAAGCAAGGATCAATGACCAAATCCGCGTTACGCCAATCCGTGTGATCGGAGCCGATGGCTCGCCGCTCGGAATCATTCCTACCGAAGATGCGTTGGCACAAGCCCGAGAGGGTGGGCTGGATTTAGTCGAGGTGGCTTCAAATGAGAAGCCGCCGGTTTGCCGCATCATGGATTACGGCAAATACAAGTACGATAAAAAGAAGAAGCAGCATCAGCACGGACATCACACAAAGACCAAAGAGATTCGTCTGCGTCCCAAGACGGGCGAGCACGACATCGACTTCAAGGTGAAAAAGGCGATCGGTTTTCTGCAGCACAAGGACAAGGTGCAAGTCTCTGTACTCTTCCGCGGTCGCGAGATGGCTCACATCGAAGAGGGGCGGAAGGTCATGCAGGGCGTCATCGCCACGCTGGAAGAGTTTGGTAAGTTGGAAGCTCCGCCGCAACAGCACGGCCGCCGCATGATCTGCACGATTGCTCCAAGGTAATGTAGCATCACGCTCCGCGTGATGTGAGCCACGTCAGAGTAAACGTTGTTTTTCCAAATCAAGTTCAATCGCAGGACAGCTCGATCGTGCTTCCGCTTTCCTCACGCGGAGCGTGAGGGCAACAATGGTGTTCGTCGAAACGCAGTCGCTGTCTAAACGCTACGGCAACTTCGCTGCGCTCGATGAGTGCACCTTGGGTGTAGAGCCGGGTGAAGTCTTCGGATTACTGGGGCCCAACGGCGCTGGCAAGACAACACTGATTCGGTTGCTGTTAGGTTATCTCCGCGCGACATCTGGCTCGGCCACGATCGATGGTCTCGATTGTAGAACGCGCAGCGTCGCCGTCCGCCGGCGTACGGCGTACTTACCCGGCGAAGCGAGATTGTTTCGCGCGCTGCGCGGCCGCGATGTACTCCGTTTCTTCGCTGAAATTCGCTCAGCCGGAAGCGTTGAGCGGTCGCTTCAACTGGCGGATCGGTTGGAATTGGATCTGTCGCGTCTCGTCGCGTTCATGTCGACTGGTATGAGGCAGAAGCTGGCGCTAGCGGTCACGCTCGCGGCGGACGTTCCGCTGCTGATACTCGACGAGCCGACCGCGAACTTGGATCCGTCGGTGCGTGCGTCGGTGATCGACATCGTGGCCGAGGCGAAAGAGGCAGGGCGGACAGTGGTCTTTTCCTCACATGTCTTGTCGGAAGTCGAAGAAGTCTGCGACCGCGTTGCGATCCTACGACGTGGGAAGCTTGTTCACACGCAGGTGATGCGTGAACTGCGGCGTCAGCATCGTGTGCGAGCAACGCTCCGAGAGCCTATACTGGATGTTCCGGCGGAAATTGCCGACGGCATAAGCGTTCAACGGCGAGGCGAGTCGTCGATCGAGATCGAAACCGAGGAGTTACCACCGTTGCTGGGGTGGCTCGCCGCGTTGCCGGTGGATGAAGTCAACATCGAGCCGGTCGGGTTGCGCGCCGTCTACGATCGTTTCCACCGTGACCCGAGTGGTGCCGCATGATGCGTGTTTTGATTCGGCGGCGCATTCACGAAGCGAAGTGGCTGCTTCTGGCCTGCTCGGTCGCCAATATCTGGTTCTGCTGGGTCCGAGTGTGGATCGTCAGTCGCGTCGATACGACCCGTTTCAAGCAGATCCTCGATCTCTTGCCGGACGACTGGCAGAAGTTTCTTACCGTCGATTTCGCTTGGATGATCACGTATCCAGGCCGCGTCTCGCTGGCGTATGAGGAGTTAGTCGTCGTCGGTTGCATTTCGATTTGGGCGATTGCCCGGGGCTCCGATTGCGTGAGCGGTGAGTTAGGCCGCGGCACGATGGAGATGTTGCTAGCGCAGCCAGTCAGCCGCTTCGCCGCGATCACTACGCAAGCGATGGTGACCATCATCGGAACAGCCGTTGTGGCCGGATCCGCTTGGGTCGGCAATTGGCTCGGGATTCTGACGACATCGGCAAAGCAGGAAGTCACGGCGTCGTGGCAGTTGCCGATCCCGCTGCCGCTCGTCGGCTCCGAGATTCCGATTCCATTCGCCGAGCCGAAGACCGAGTACATCCCGATGACCGAGCTTCTTGATGCGAGCCTCTTCCTACCGGCCACCGTCAACCTGTTCGCCTTCGGACTAATGATTGCAGGATTCAGCGCGATGATGTCGGCTTGGGACCGGTATCGCTGGCGGACGATCGGAATTGTCGTTGGCGTCTACTTTCTTCAATCGATGGCGAAACTGGCCGGCATGGCGATCGAAGAGATCTCGTGGCTGAGCTACTTGACTGCATTCACAGCCTACGAACCCGAACTCGCTGTTCGCGTTGCCGACTTGACGCCCGAGTTCGCTTGGAGCTTTGCGATTACGACAGCAGATGGTTCGTGGCAAGCGCACGGCCCCATGACTTATCACTGCATCCTGGGTGGACTGGGACTGTTCTTCTACGCGTTCGCGATCTGGATCTTCACACGTCGCGATCTGCCTGCGCCACTGTAGGTCACTTTCGCCGAAAGTGACTCTGGCCAGCCGCCGTCCGAAAGCCAGCGGCCTTCGAGCCCGTGGTCTGCGAACATAACCTGCTCTACTTTGCCGCAACGCCGCGTGATTCGATGTAGGCCAGGAGATCAAGGATCTCTTCGCGGCTGAGTGTATCAATCAGCCCCGCAGGCATCCACGACGTTGGCGCATCGCGCTGAAGCTCGATGTCCACTTTGTTGATCTCCGTGAGCTTGAACGGGTTGAGCGGATCAGTTGCTAGACGCAGTATCGGCGATCGATAGTCACCACCCAAAGCCGTTTGCCCAACGAACGACTTGCCAGCGGTCGTAACCACTTGAATGCTGCGGTATTTCTCCGCGATGACTTTGGAGGGAGTCACGATTGCGTCGAGCAAATCACGGCGGCTGAAGCGACTGCCGACGGCTGTCAAGTCCGGGCCAATGAGCGTGCCTCTGCCGGCAAGACGATGGCATTTGATGCAGCTCGCCGCCGCGAACAGCGACTTACCACGAGCAAGGTCGCGGTTCTTGTCGATGTCGCCTAGCGAACCCGCGAAATCCTCCACGGTCCACTTCCGAACGAGCGGACGCGCGGGAATTGTTTCGTCGGCAATGTCCTCCGTTGGAAGCTTGGTGACGTCCCCTAGGGCCTCTTGATCGGAAGCGCTCAGCGCGGCGACAGCCTCTTCGCGAATCTTCTTGAGAAAGTCGGGCATCCCCGCGCCGCCGAGATAGTGTCTCGTACCGGCTAGCATCTCGAAGTAGGTACGCCGTTGATCGAGTGTCCAACCATGCTTCTCGTTACGCAGCACGAACAAGTAGTGCATCTGTTCCGCTTGATTCATAGTCGTCTTTAGCAATTCGAGCGTCTTGGGAATTGCGTCCGGTGACGAAAGCTGCACCAACATCTCGCTCAAGAGCTGGTTCGTGGTATAGGAGCGACCCGGGTAGATCGAGTCGAGTTGCGCTAACACATCGGCGAGCAACTGCTCCCGCAGTTCGGTAGCGCCGGCCAGACAGCTCTTGTAGCAAAACAACGCGGTCAGCTTGTCCGACTCGCTTCCGTGCTGCCAGTCAAGTTCGTTCAGCCGTTCGAGAATGCGCGGACGCAGCGAGGCTTCGTTACGTCGAGTTACCGCCAGTAGAGCCGTCAGGGCAGTTAGTACGTTCGTTTCAGCGAAAGACCGAACCTGCCAAGCTGACTCAGGGTCCTTTGCGATGACTTGCTCAACCAGATTTCGCGCCGCATGACGAATCCAAGGATCTGGATCGGCCAACCGCTGCCAAGCGTCCTCGAGTTGCGTCTCAGGCAGTTCGGCTTGCAAGAACAGTTCCATTTCGCGACGCGTACGGCGCGAGCCGGCAGCAAACTTTTCGCGAGCTTGTTGCTGAGCCGTTTTAGCTTCTTTCTCGGAAGCCTGTTTGGCAACGTAACGAATTCGATAGAGTGCGGATCGCGTGCCACGACCTCCGGTGACAAAGTACATCGCACCGTCGGGACCGAAATCCAAATCGGTCACGTTCAGCGGGCGGCCCTTGATGAAAGTCTCGGCCGCCATCAAGTAGCTGCTACCTCGTGGCGTGAGGTGGACGGCCAGGATGCGCCCATAGGCCCAGTCGAGAATGTAAAGCGCTTCGCCGTACTTGCCCGGGAAGTTGCTTCGTGTGCCGAACTTCACCGCGGTCGGAGAACCTTTGCCAATGTCGAGATTAGGCAAGGCGTTGTCGGGATGATCCGGGTAGTACGGCGGCCAAGACTTCGTCACGCCTCGCCACCCGTAATCGCCGCCTGTCACCAAATGGTTTACGCGAGTCGGTCGGTACCAGGGCGACCCCATGTCATATTCGGCGTCGGCGTCGTAAGTGAACGCTTCGCCGTGCGTGTTAAAGTCGATTCCGAAGGGGTTGCGCAACCCTGCGGCAAGCACTTGCACCGTTCCGCCATCAGGATCGATCCGTAACAGGTGTCCTTCGCTTGTCTTCTTTCCTCGCCGCGCGTCTCGGAGACGCGATGTGAAATCGAGCGAGTTCTTTGGTAAATCGACAGAGTCGCCATGAATCATGTAGATCTTCTTGTCTGGTCCGAGCGCGATGTCGTTGCGACCATGGCCAACGCCACCCGATGATGTGTACAACAGCTCGGCCTTGTCGAAGCCGTCGCTTCCATTATCGCAAAGACGATAAAGCCCCTTCGAGTTGTTGGCGTTCACGAACAGATCACCAAAGGCAAAGAGCAGCCCTCGGCACTCGAGCAGCGTGTGGTTGATCGCTTCAACCGCCGCTACGTTGGCACCGTCCGCGGACAGCTTCATCCGCAATAACCCTTGCTTCTCTTTCGCGATGACAACGCGTCCTTGAGGATCAAAAGCCATGCTCACCCACGAGTCTTCCTCGGGCCCCGCCGATCGGACGAGTTCGATTTCAAAGCCTGGCGTCAACAGAAACGACGCCGGATCGCTACCCTCTTCCGCACCGAGCGCTTGCTTCCACTGCTCATAGTTGTCGAGTGCGGAGATACCGACGCGACGGTCGGCAGGAATCAAAAGCGTGTCGCGAACCGTACCGAAGCTGACAGCTTGCGCTTGTTTATGTCCATCCTGCCGGGAACTCCAGCTTGTATCCGTGACGATCGAGCGATTCGATCCATCGTCGAATGTTAGATCAAGTTGCAGAAAGAACGCGGAAGGGCCGGTGCAACTCGTGCTGCGAACAACCACACGGTTCGCACCGGTACGAAGGCGATCGGTTACATCGAGAGTGAGCAGCGGAGCATAGGGTTCGAGTTCGGCAATTGAGCCGTCGTTAAATTCGATGCCCATGCTCGCCGACTCGCCGACACCGCGCAAGATGGCCGAGGTTAGCCTCTTGGCGAGGGTGAAGTCTTTCGCGAAGATCGCCTTCACGTCGGCAGCTCGTTCGCGCTCGGACCAGATCCAATGAGCAGTAGCTTGCGACGGCGAGCCTGTTTCGTCAGCCAACCCATTCAAGACACAAGACAATAAGCAAAGCGACGCCCAGACAGTTGCATGGACTGCCGGCAGCGATCGTCGTTGGTTGTGCGTCATCTTTCGGAAGGAACCTGTGGTAGTAGAACCTGACGAGCCCACGGATGGCAAAACCGACCCACGGATGAAATACGGCTCAAGACCCATCCCTGAGTCGGCTTGCCATCCGTGGTCTTGATTCTTGTTTCACTAGCGCTGGCTGCGAACGCCTATCGACCAATGATGTAACGGTGCGGATCGACCTCGCGGCGAAGTATCTCGAGCTGCTCGGGGGGAGGTTCTGCAGTGATCGCCATATCGGCGTTCTGCAAAAGCTCGAACTCGGTGTTGGCTTCGACATCTTCCAAGTCCACGTCTGGGTGCAAAGATTCGACTCGCATTCGTTTTGTCTCTTCATCGAATCCCATCACCGCCAGGTTCGTGATGACTTTGTGTGGTCCTGAGCCAGCCGGAAGGCCGGCGTCTTCGCGAGCACCGGGACCGTCAATGTATCCGGGCGTGGTCATGAAATCGAGCTTCTTGACGAAACGCCGACGGTCGTGCGGCGTGAGAACCATGACCCGCCAACAGAGTGAACCGAGATCACTCGCGCCCCCGCTGCCCGGAAAGCGAACGTCCGGCCGCTGATAGTCCTTGCCAATCATCGTGGAATTCAGATTGCCATAAGCGTCGATCTGCCCGCCTCCGAGGAACGTATAGTCAACCATTCCTCTCTGGCAGGTCTCCATGATGTCGCTCATGCTCGTTGCCATCAGCCCTTCATAGAATGTTCGCGAGTCGCCAACACTGATCGGCATCCGTGGAAGTAGCGGCCCGACGCCGCCGGCCTCGAACATCAGCGTCAGATTGGGCGCGGTTGTCTTCTGCGCCAACATCGCGGCAGCGCACGGCGCGCCAGTTCCAACGACGACCATCGCGCCGTCTTCAAGCGTGCTGGCCGCCGCGCAAATCATCAGTTCCATCGGAGTGTAAGGTGCGGCAACGGTCATCGTGCTCGATCGCTCAGTTTCGGACGGAAGGGCAGCGTCCCAAAGTTTAACTGCCAGCAGGCGACAAGCAAACCGTCAACCCATCCGCTAAGATACTGTACTCCCGCTCAGCAGTCCCGTGGAGGATTTCGATGACGACTCGATTCGCATTCGTTGGCTTTCGACATCCGCATATCTTCGACATGTATCAGCGTTGTTGCGAGCGTGACGACATCGAGATCGTTGCTGGCTGTGAAGAGGATGCCGCAACAAGAGACGAACTGGCGAAGAGCGGAGCGGCGACGATTACGCACTACGATTTCGAGGCTGTTCTGAATGACGCCGAAGCTGACGTGATCGCGGTCGGAGACTGCTACGGTCATCGTGCCGACATTATCGAAGCAGCACTGCGTTCCGGGAAACATGTCATCAGTGACAAGCCGATGTGCATCTCACTCGACGAGTTGGGACGCATCGAAGCCGCGTCGAAGGAGTCAGGCAAGATCGTCGGTTGCATGTTGGACATGCGTAATCTGGCAGTCTATCTCGGGATGCGGAACTTGATCCAGGAAGGTGCGATCGGCGAAGTACATGCCATTCAATTCGAGGGCCAACATCCGTTGTTATACGGCAAGCGGCCAGCGTGGTACTTCGAGGAAGGAATGCACGGCGGCGTCTTGAACGACATCATCGTACACGCCGTGGACTTTGTGCCGTGGGCGACGGGCTTGAGATGGAAAACGGTCGTTGCAGCTCGTTGTTGGAACGCGACCGTACCGCAGCATCCGCACTTCTCGCAGTGCGGACAAGCGATGTTGATGTTGGAGAATGACGCGGGCGTCATCTGCGATGTCTCGTATCTCACACCAGACTCGTTCGCATATGATTTCCCTCTTTACTGGCGGGTTGCTGTGTGGGGCAGCAACGGTGTCGTCGAAGCCGGCGTCAACTCGACAACGGTCACGTTGTATCGAAATGGATCGAAGGAATCGGAAGCGGTGCCATTGCCGGCAGCTCAGCCGGGCGGTTACCTTGATTCCTACCTCGCGGAGATCCGCGGCGACACGGAACGCGTGCAATTGTGCTCGAAAGAGGTCTTCGCAGCCGCTACCACCTCTCTGCAAATCCAAGCTGCTGCCGATCAGAGCCGTACGAACGTGCCACTCATCCGCTGATCATCGTCACGCGGGGGCGTCATAGGTTACCTGACCGTTAAGCCTCCTAGTTCGGTCGGCCGCAAACCGCGAAACCTTGCAGCGATCGTTCGTGGGCCTCCGATACGTCTTGAGGACGGACTCTAGCAGCTTTGCCGGACGGACCGCAGGGGCACGCCTCGCACCCGCATATTGCGGAAACCCGGCTGATGGGCAGGCGCTCGGCCCATCGATGTGTCACAAGACAAAGGCCACGTCATGAATAAACTCAAGACGATCACGACTCCGGCTTGTGTGGTTGTTGCGCTCCTCATAGCACCTCTCACCTGCGCGCAGGAATCATCGACAGTGCCTCCGCAGTCGATGCCATCGCGCCAAACGAAGCTGATCTCGGCCTCGATGGTGATGAATCACTAGAAAGCTTGCTCAATTTGAGCCTGGAAGAGCTTTCGCAAACGCGAGTCTTCGCACCTGCACTGGACCAGGTTGTGACGACCGTTTCGCGTCAAGAGAGCACGCTTGGAAAGACGCCAGCCGCCGTTTTTGTCGTCACGCAAGATATGATATGATTCGCCGCTCAGGCGCGCGGGCGTTGCCCGAAGTGCTGCGGATGGTGCCGGGGCTGCAAGTGGCACGCATCGATGCCAACAAGTGGGCGATTACGATTCGCGGCCTCAACGCTCGCTTCGCGAATAAGCTGCTCGTCCAAGTGGATGGACGCGCGGTCTATACGCCGTTGTTTGGCGGAACGTATTGGGACGCTCAAGACGTGATGCTCGAAGACGTCGAGCGGATCGAAGTGATCCGTGGACCAGGGGCTACGGTTTGGGGAGCGAACGCGGTCAACGGCGTTATTAATATCTTGACCAAACATAGCCGCGACACGACTGGTGCGCTGGTCAGCGCCGGTGGCGGGAAGGAAGAACGCGCCTTTGGCACGGGACGCGTCGGTGGACGCATCAACGAGAATCTGCATTGGCGAGCCTATGGCAAGTACAGTGATCGCGACAACGGACACACGGGAGCGACGAGTTTCCTTCCTGGGTTCACGCCGCCAGTTCCGCCGAGCGTCATCTTGCCCACGGGGCCGGTCAGTGACGATTGGCGGCACGGCCGAGGCGGGTTCCGCATGGATTGGATCCCAACCTGCTTTGATGAGGTCACGTTCCAAGGCGACTTTTATAACGGCACGGCTGGCAGTCGCAGCCTCGTGCCGATCGCCGACTTCACGACGCCATTTCCGGGACCGTACGTTGCTCCTCTTGATCTCGACAATCGCATTAATGGCCAGAATGGCTTGCTTCGCTGGCGCCACGAATTGAGTGACGACTCAGACTTCGTGTTTCGGACTTACTATGATCGGACGAACCGCGTCGCCTCGACAGCCCGCGAAATACGCGATACGTTCGATGTCGATCTGCAGTACAGAACGCCCTTGGCGACTCATCACAGCTTGATTGCCGGCGTTGGTTATCAGACAAGTCACGATCGCTTCCTTCAGGACGGCTTTGTACTCTCGTCGCTGCCCGAAGCACGCGACCTCGAAGTGCTGAGTTATTTCGTCCAAGACGAAATAACGCTGATCGAGGACGAGTTGTTCTTTACGGCTGGGTCGAAGTTTGAGCACAATGACTTCTCTGGATTTGAGTTTCAGCCGAGTGGTCGATTGGTTTGGGCGCCTAACGCACGGGAGGCTTGGTGGGGAGCCGTTTCACGGGCGATCCGGCGACCGACTCGGGTGAATGACGATCTCGCGCTGCGCATTCTACATCCAGGCCCTCCGTTCAGTCCCTCTCCGGGTTCTCCGTTCGGCGTGCATCCGATGCTCCTAGGCAACCGTAACAGTGTGTCAGAGGATCTTCTCGCTTTCGAACTTGGCTATCGTGCACAACCCAGCGATGCATTCTCGTTTGACGTGGCTGTCTTTTACACTGCACTTTAGGAGATCTTGGTGCTGGCGCTAGCTCGCCGTGGAGATTGATCTTGGTGAAAAACGTGGCTCTCCACGATGTTGTGGGTTTCTCACAACGTACACTCCACCAAGAGAGC
>PBSM01000113.1 GCA_002726245.1 Planctomycetaceae bacterium
GTGATCTCATAACAATCACACCATCGCGGAGGGCCGCGTTTTTGCTAATACCAATTATGCGCGCAATTCAAAACTTCCCATAATAGTGAAGCTAGAATGGATGCCGATCGAGTAGGGTTGTCCACGCATTACCGTCGCCAACCAGTGTCCTTGCGAACGCGCTAGGCCGAAAGTAGTAATCGCTCAAGAAAGCAGTAATTCTCCGATCGAGCCGACTCCCAGTCCGCACCATCGGTCCTCTTTCACGCGGCCAGCACGCGAAGATCGTTGGTCAGCGCCGGCCATCTCCGCTAGACTGAGAAGGTCAGCTTATGAGCCGGTTTTGATGTCCTCACAATCCTTGACGGTCCTACGGTGACACACAGCCTCCCTCCAACTCTAACACGCCGCCAAATGCTCGAAATGAGTTCGCTCGGTTTCGGGTCGCTTGCGATGTCGTGCTTGACGACGCACGAAGACGCGAACGCTTCTGACTCCAACGTCATTCACGATTTGTCGCCGAAACGCCCGCATTTCAAGGCTCCCGCTCAAGCCGTCATCATGATGATGCAGAATGGCGGGCCTGGGCAGATGGACTTGTTTGATCCAAAGCCGGAACTGACGAAGTTCAGCGGGAAGATTCATCCTGAGAAGGTCGAGATGTTTCAGCCCGGTAGCGAGGGGAACACGCTGCTTGGGAGTCCGCTGAAGTTTCGCAAATACGGACGATGTGGAATGGAGATGGCGGAGATTCTGCCGCACATCGGCTCGGTCGCTGACGAGATCTGTCTCGTGCGGTCGATGTACAACTATCACAACAACCACACCGAATCGCTGGTTGCTCTGAACACAGGCAAGATCTTTCAAGGCCGTCCCGCGCTCGGTTCGTGGATCAGTTACGGCTTGGGTAGCGAAAACCAAAACCTGCCTGCGTACATCGTGCTCCGTGATCCCGAAGGTTACAACACCAGCGGGACACTGCTGTGGCAAAACGGTTGGATGCCGGCGCTGTATCGTGGCACCGAAGTTAGCACGCGTGGCACGCCGGTATTGAACTTGAATCCATCGAAGCCGATTCCACCTGACGTGCAGCGAGACAATCTCGCGTTGCTCGACAAGCTC
This sequence comes from Planctomycetaceae bacterium, assembly GCA_002726245.1. Classification (GTDB taxonomy): domain Bacteria; phylum Planctomycetota; class Planctomycetia; order Pirellulales; family Pirellulaceae; genus PBSM01. Next base: position 1,102 of record PBSM01000113.1, read on the forward strand.
AATCGAAAGCATCGAAAGCGATTCGCTTATGATTCGTCGTTAGAGGCTCGCATTCAGAATTACGAGTTAGCCGCGCGGATGCAACTCGCCGCCGCCGAGACACTCGACCTTTCGCGAGAAACAAAAGAAACTCGCGACTTGTATGGGCTCGATAATCCGGAGACAGCGAGTTACGGCTTGCGTTGTCTGCTGGCTCGGCGGCTGATTGAATCGGGCGTGCGTTTCGTGCAGGTGATGCCGCCGAAGGGACAACCCTGGGATTCGCATGGCGATTCTAAAGGACAAAACGAAGCGATCTGCAAGAAGTGCGATCTGCCTTCCGGTGCGTTGATCAAGGACCTCAAGCGGCGCGGGTTGTTCGATTCGACAATCGTTCTGTGGACGGGCGAATTTGGGAGGCTTCCCATTTCGCAAAACGGAAAGGGCCGCGATCACAATCGCAACGCCTTCACAGCGATTCTGGCCGGCGGCGGCTTCAAAGCCGGGCACATTCACGGCGGAACTGACGAAATCGGATACAAGTCGGTCGATGAGCCGGTTAGCGTAGCCGATCTACATGCAACGCTCCTTCACCAGCTTGGCCTCGATCACAACAAGCTGAGCTATCGGCTACATGGTAGCGACGAGACGCTGACCGACGCACGTATATCTAATGCACGCGTTGTGGGCGAGATTATCTAAGGCGGCCCGATCGTTGTTTCTCGATCGTCGAGACGCTAGGATCAACGCATTCTCGAAACCCACAGGAGCACTCCGATGACAGTTCGTACCACCGATCGGTTCGCCATTGCATGTTTCCAGGCGGTTATGCTTGCCACGGTTGTCTTTGCGATTGCCGGCCGCGCGATCGCCGATGATTGGCCACAGTTCCGTGGCCCGAACTGCACTGGAATTTCAGGGACGAAGATGTCGCTGCCGGTCGAGTTCTCGGGAACGAAGGGTGTGCGTTGGTCGAACGATGTCGGTGACGGAGTCGGTTGCCCAGTTGTGGCGGCGGGTCGCGTGTTTGTCAGCGGTGCGGTTGATGAGAAGACCGTTGGGCTGTTCGCGTTCGATGCGAACAGCGGCAAACAACTTTGGAAACGCACCTGGGACACAGGCGACCTCGCCGAAGTGCACAAGACCAACAGCCACTCCAGCACAACTCCCGCGGCGGACGCGGAGCGTGTCTACTTCTACTTCAGCACGCTTGGCATGATCGCCGTCGATGCGAAGACTGGCAAAGACGCTTGGCACCAAAAGCTGCCGACGCCGTTCTTTGTCTTCAAATGGGGACCGGCGATGTCGCCGACGCTTTACAAAGACAAGGTGCTGTTCGTTCAGGACGATGACCTCTTTCCAGCGTTCTATGCGTTCGACAAGAAGACGGGCAAGATTCTTTGGAAAGACGACCGCAACGACATGGCGGTTAATTACTCGCATCCAGTGATTTGCGAGACCGACAAAGGCGATGAGATCGTCGTCGGCGGCACAGGCTTGTTGGTTGGTTACAATCCAGAGAATGGAAAACGGATCTGGAATTCGAAAGTGCTGCTGCGGAACATCAAGACGACTCCGGTGGTCGAGAACGACACGATTTACGTTTCGTTGCAAAGCAGCGGCATCGCGAACCAATGGCTGGCAACCGCCGATCAGTCTGAAACCGGCAACAATGATGGCCGGCTTAGCAAAGCCGAAATGCAAGCCTTTGTTGGCGATGGGATAAAGATTCCCGAAGCGTTCTATGAGAAGACGTTCGATCGCGGCGATGTGAACAAGGATGGATTCCTGGAAGGCGAAGAACTCGACAAGGCTTTCCTCAGTCCCGAAAACTTCGCCGGTGCTCGCTTCGATGCGGAAGACCCGGGAGCCGAGTATGTGATGGCGGTGAAAGCTGGCGGACGCGGTGACGTCACGGAGTCGCATCTATTGTGGAAGCACAAGACGAAGTACACCGATCACATCGTATCGCCGTTCGTTCACGATGGCCGCATGTTACTGATAAAGGGGGGCGGCATCTCGACGCTGTTCGAGACTTCCGGAGGTGAAGCACTGCGTAAAGCAAAACGCATCCCCAACGCCAGCGAATACTTTGCTTCGCCGATCTACGGCGACGGAAAGATCTATGTCGCGGGTGAGAACGGCGTAGTCGTCGTGCTTAAGAATAACAAGAACTACGACGTTCTGGCTAAAAACGACATGGAAGACAGCATCGTCGCCACGCCGGCAATCGCGGGGGACAGCCTGTTCATTCGGACGCGATCGATGCTGATTTGTGTCGCCGGTGAATAACGCGAGGCCGGTGATCCGCAATTTGACGGGCGGACAGGCGTCGGTCGAGCCCTTGTCTTAATGTGGCATTCGCCTACGATTGCAACTCTTGTCCCCTCTCCCTTTGGGAGAGGGTTAGCGTGAGGGTCTTCTGGCGGTTGCATCAACTGATGGCTACGGTTTCTCATGTGCCCCCTCACCCCAGCCCTCTCCCAGAGGGAGAGGGAGCCATGCTCGAGCAGTTGGGCTACCCCGCACGCACACGCTTCGAATGCTGATGTTTGTTCTACTCGCCGCTTACTGCTTCTGCATCCTGCTGGCTTCACTGGCTGGCGGTTGGTTACCGATGCTGGTGCGTTTGACGCATACCCGGGTGCAGTTGCTGATGAGCTTCGTCGGTGGGTTCATGCTGGCGATCGCGATCCTGCATCTCATTCCTCACGCGATTGCCGAGGTCGATTCGGCGGATCAAGTCGCGTACGCAACGATTACCGGCTTGTTAGTGACCTTCTTCATGATCCGTGTCTTTCACGTTCATCAACATGGTCACGAAGTCGGCGATGGCCACGAGCACGAAGCGGACACCTGCGAGCACGAACACGCCGAACATTCGCACGGGCATTCGCATCGGCTTAGTTGGTCGGGCCTGTTCTTCGGTCTCGCTCTGCACACGTTCTTCGACGGAATTGCTCTGGGGGCCGGAGTGCAAGCCGGTTGGGATGACGCGGTCGTGGGATTCGCCGGCATCGGCACGTTCCTGGCCATCGTATTGCACAAACCGCTTGACGCCTTATCGATCACTTGCGTGATGAGCGGCAGCGGCTGGACGCGGCGGCAGATCAATCTGGCCAATATTGCCTTCGCGTCGATGTGCCCGCTCGGAGCGTTAGTGGTCTGTCTGGGGATCAACTCGCTTGGCACACATCAGCCGATGGTGATTGGGTGGGCGCTCGGCTTCGCCGCCGGAATCTTCCTTTGCATTTCGCTGGCCGACATCCTCCCCGAACTACAGTTCCACCAGCACGATCGTTTCTGGCTTTCGCTCGTGCTGCTGTTGGGCGTCCTGCTCGCATTGCTTGTCGGTTTCGTCGAGCCCCCGCACGGGCACGCCGACGGTATCGAACATGGCACAAACCAGCATGGTGTGCACGGCCACAGCCATGAGCACGAGTGAGGGTTATAAGCCTTCTCGCAGTTCTGCCGCTGGAGATCGTCACTTGTGCTCGGCTGCAGACGTAAGCGGACGACCGCCGTGGAGGACTGTGATGTAGACTCTAGACGAGGGCTCTTTCATGGGAGTATCGACCTACAACGCAACCGGTATCAGCACATGCGTGCTGTGCGACCAAGAACTACCGCGTCTCTTGCTCGGCTGCGGCCCGGCGTCTCGCCTTTGGGAGTGTCGCTCGTGCGGTGCTTCGTTCGAAGGCGTTTTGGCCGAAGATGCGAACAAGGATCTTCTTTCGCGGATTGCCGTCACGGACTACTTCCCCGAGCATCAATAGACACAGAGTCGAAGTGGAACGTCCGAACTGTCGGAAGGCCGCGACAGACGTCGTCACACCCGACGCCGCATCACCGTTCCCGTGCCTGTCGTGCGCCTCAATGAAGATGGATTGCCTGTTGGCGAAACGATCACGATGGCGTCCTGAGATCTCTCGGAAAGCGGCATCTGCCTGATTCATTCGGCGCCTATCGAGGGACAAGTCGCGATCAGAATCGAACTCACCGAAGGCCCTGTACAAATCACGATGCGCGTTGTCCGTTCCAAGCCGATCGGTGACTTATTCTCGATCGCCGGCGAGTTCATAGAACGGCTGTAGCAGAGCATTCGAGCGCTCTGCCACGTGGAGTATCACGTGTATCGCCCCTGCCAACAGCGGTAGCGGCCATTCATCCGGAGACGAACAACCACCACTGGGGGTGGTTTGAGTCGGCGCTCCCCACTCATTGACGCCACCGTCCGCTCCGAATACGTTAGTATGTTCGCTGCTAATTCTGAAGCGGCATTGTATTCTTATCTCTTATGTGATTATTAGCCGATGCAGCTCAAGTCGCTCAAGGTGTTTTGTGACGTTGTCGGACGACGCTCGTTCTCGCGGGCGGCGGACGAGAATGGTATATCGCAATCGGGGGCCAGCCAGATGGTGCATCATTTGGAAGACGAGTTGGGCGTCAGGCTGATCGATCGGTCAAAGCGCCCATTTGTGCTGACACCGGAAGGGCAAGTCTACTACGACGGGTGTCGCAAACTCGTCCAACGGTTCCTGGCACTCGAAGAAGAAGTTCGGACGCTGCACGAAGAAGTCGCGGGCCGGGTCAGCGTCGCTTCGATCTATTCGGTCGGGCTCAGTCACATGAGCCAGATTGTCCAGGACTTCATGCGGCAGCATCCGAAAGCGAATGTCAACCTCCAATATCATCATCCGGATCGCGTGTACGAACTGGTTCACAACGACACGGTTGATATTGGTCTCGTCAGTTACCCGCGCGAATCGAGGACCGTTAAGGCGATTGCCTGGCGCGAAGAGCCGATGATCTTCGTCTGTTCCCGCGAGCATTCCCTTGCGTCAGCGGAATCGATCAAGCTCGAACAGCTCGACGGCTTGGATTTCGTAGCCTTTGACGAGCATCTACGAATCCGAAACGAGCTCGATAAAACGCTAGCTGCGCACGGAGTTCACCCGAACATCGTGATCGAATTCGATAACACCGAGACGATCAAGCGCGCGATCGAGCTCAATTCAGGTGTCGGTCTGTTGCCCGAGCCGACCGTCTCGCGCGAAGTCGTGGCCGGCTCGCTCGTTGCTCATCGGATCGCGGACATCGACCTGGTTCGTCCACTCGGCATCATTCATCGACGCAGTGCGGAACTAGGACGAACGGCACGACGATTCATACAGCTCTTGCGAGGCGAACCGCTCTCTTTGGAAGGATCAGAGGACGGCAAGCCGCGTAGCAACGGTCACAAGAAGAACGGAAAGTAAAGTAGCCATCACGCTCCGCGTGATGGCTACATCGGACGAAGAGCCATGACAGTATTCAACCAATTCGGCTATCCGAAGAAGCACGGCCTGTACGATCCCGCGCACGAGCATGACAGTTGCGGCGTCGGTTTCGTGGCACATATCAAAGGCCAACGCAGCCACCAAATCGTCGATGATGCGTATGTTGTGCTGAAAAACATGGAGCATCGTGGCGCGTGTGGTTGTGAGTCGAACACGGGAGACGGTGCGGGGATCCTGACCGCTTTGCCTCACGAGTTTCTCGCCAAGGTTGCCAAGAACGATCTAAAGGCCGATCTGCCAGAGCCCGGCAAGTTTGGCGCAGGCATCGTTTTTCTCCCACGGAAAGCTGACGAACGCGCGAAGTGTAAACAAACTGTCGAACAAGTTATTGCTGAACAGGGGCAACGGCTCGTCGGTTGGCGAGACGTTCCGCAGGAGACCGAGAATGCCGACGTTGGACCTACGGCTAGGCTGTCCGAACCGCACATCGAGCAGCTAATCATCGCCGCCGACGACGGACTCGAAGGCGATGCGTTTGAGCGGCAGCTTTACTTGATACGCAAACGCGCGAGCCATATTCTTCGCAGCGATGAGTCGATGGAGCAGGCGAAGGTTTTCTACATCTGTTCGCTATCGACGAAGGTGATGATCTACAAGGGCATGTTGCGCACGCTGCAGTTGATGGATTACTTTCCCGACCTTGGCGATGAAGATTACACGACGCATCTCGCCATGGTCCACTCGCGGTTTTCGACGAACACGTTCCCTAGTTGGGATCGAGCACAGCCCAATCGCTTCATGTCGCACAACGGCGAAATCAACACCATGCGCGGCAATATCAACTGGATGCGAGCCCGCGAAGGGGTCATGCAGAGCGATCTCTTCGGCAACGACTTGCAGAAAGTGTTTCCTGTGATGGAACCTGATTGCTCCGATTCGGGTAACTTCGACAACGCGCTCGAGTTTCTACTGATGGGCGGCCGCACGCTACAAGGAGCGGTCATGATGATGATCCCCGAAGCGTGGCAGAAGCACGACACGATGGCGGAGAACAGACGGGCTTTTTATGAATACAATTCGTGCCTGATGGAGCCGTGGGACGGCCCGGCATCGATCGTGTTCACCGATGGCAAGTACATCGGTGCGGTGCTCGATCGCAACGGCTTGCGACCCAGCCGTTACTACATCACGCACGACGATCGCGTCATCATGGCGAGCGAAGTTGGTGTACTGCCGATCGAGCCGGCGAATGTGAAGGAGAAGGAACGCCTGCAGCCAGGCAAGATGTTCCTGGTCGATTTCGAGCAAGGCCGCTTGGTTCCAAACGAGGAGATCAAGGAAGAGTTCAGTAACGTTCGGCCGTATGCCGAGTGGCTGCGAAGTCAACGGATTCAACTCAGCGACCTGCGTCCCAACAAAGAGCCTCACGGTTTCAATCCTGATACGCTGCTGCCGCGAATGCAGGCGTTCGGCTACACGGTCGAGACGCTGCAGTTCATGCTCGGACCGCTGATCCATGAGAAGCGAGACCCCGTTGGCTCGATGGGGAACGACTCCGCTCTGGCCTGTCTGAGCGATCAACCGCGGATGCTGTACGACTACTTCAAGCAGCTCTTCGCGCAAGTCACCAACCCGGCGATCGATTCGATTCGCGAAGAGATCATCATGTCGCTGGAGTGTTACATCGGACCTGAGCAGAACTTGCTTGATATCACAAAGCAACATGCGAATCGTCTGCTGATCTCGCATCCGATTCTCACCAACGAGGAACTTGCCGCGATCAAGCACATGAATCATCGCGGCTGGAAGTCGAAGAAGATCGACATCACGTTTGAGCGTCCCCGTGGCGTAGGCTTCCAGCCTGCGAATGGCGCGGACGCGGATGCAGATGGCAAGCTGGAAGCTTACCCCACGGAAGAGGCCGCTGTCCTCGCGGCTCTCGACCGCATCTGCGAAGAAACCGAGCAGGCGATCGACGACGGTTATAGCATCGTCGTGTTGTCCGACCGCGCGATGAGCGAGGCGCGCGTTCCGCTCAGCACGCTGTTGGCGTCGGCTGGCTTGCACCATCATCTCGTCCGCGAGGCGAAGCGAACGCGGATCGGAATCGTGCTGGAAACCGGAGAAGCACGCGAGGTGCATCATCACTGCCTGCTGATGGGTTACGGTGCAGACGCGATCAATCCGTATCTTGCGTTTGAGGCTCTGTGGCAGGCTCGTCTGGAAGGACGTCTCGACAAGGAATTCGAAGACGATGAAAAGATCGTCGCCGCTTATCGCAAGGGCGTTGCCAAAGGCATGCTCAAGGTGATGGGCAAGATGGGCATCTCGACGCTACAGTCGTACAAGGGTGCTCAGATTTTTGAAGCGGTTGGTTTGAAGGACGACGTCATCGATCGTTGCTTCACACATACGCCAAGCCGTGTCCAGGGTGTCGATTTCCCCGTGCTCTCCAAGGAGATCTTGCGACGCCACGAGCTTGGTTATCCGCAACGAGCTGAGGATCAGTCGCTAACGTTGCCCAATCCGGGCGAGTTTCATTGGCGGGCCGAGGGTGAGAAACACGGTTGGGATCCCAATGCGATCGCTGACTTACGGATCGCGGCCCGCGCGAACAACAAAGACGCTTACGGGCGTTTCGCGAAGCACATTAACGACGAGACCCGCCAGCGATACACGTTACGCGGCCTGTTGACCTTCAAGGAAGGTGTCAACGGCGGACCGATTCCGCTGGAGGAAGTTCAACCAGCGAGCGAGATCGTCAAGCGGTTTTGCACCGGCGCGATGAGCTTCGGTTCGATCTCGGCCGAGTCGCACGAAACACTGGCGATCGCCATGAATCGACTAGGCGGAAAGAGTAACACCGGCGAAGGCGGCGAAGATCCTGTCCGCTTCAAGCCGCTGCCCAATGGCGATTCAAAGCGATCCGCGATCAAGCAAGTTGCCTCGGGCCGGTTCGGTGTAACAGCCTGGTATCTGACGAATGCTGATGAACTACAGATCAAGATTTCCCAAGGAGCGAAGCCCGGTGAAGGTGGCGAGTTGCCGGGCCGCAAAGTCGATGAGAACATTGCACGCATCCGCTACTCGACTCCCGGCGTCGGTTTGATCAGCCCACCGCCGCATCACGACATCTATTCGATCGAGGATCTCGCACAGCTCATCCATGACTTGAAGAATGCGAACCCATCGGCGCGCGTCAGTGTGAAGCTCGTCTCGGAAGTCGGCGTTGGCACCGTTGCGGCTGGCGTTGCCAAGGCGCACGCCGATCACATCCTTATCTCGGGAGACACGGGCGGCACGGGTGCTTCGCCGCTGACTAGTATCAAACACGCGGGATTGCCTTGGGAGCTGGGGATTGCCGAGACGCACCAGACGCTTGTGATGAACGATTTGCGCAGCCGCGTGGTGCTTCAGACGGACGGCGGTATGAAAACCGGTCGCGATGCCGTGATCGGAGTGTTGCTCGGCGCTGAAGAGATCGGCTTCTCGACGGCTCCGCTGATCACACTCGGTTGCATCATGATGCGAAAGTGTCACTTAAACACTTGCCCCGTCGGGATCGCGACGCAAGATCCGGTTGTTCGCAAGAAGTTCACCGGCAAGCCGGAACATGTGGTCAACTATCTGTTCCTGGTGGCGGAAGAAGCCCGCCAGATCATGGCTCAACTCGGCTTCCGTACGTTTGACGAGATGGTTGGTCGCTCGGACGTGCTCGATTCGCAAGCAGCGATTGATCATTGGAAAGCGGACGGCATTGACTTAACGCCAGTGCTCTCGCCAGCAGAAAAGCCGCACGACGACGTCGAAGTACGCTGCACGATTCCGCAGGATCACGGCCTGGAGCTTGCTCTCGACAACACGCACCTGCTAGAGATGTGCAAGGCGGCGATTGACAATGGCGATAACGTGAACATCGAGTTGCCGATCATCAATACGAATCGCACCGTCGGCACGATCCTGAGCCATACGATCGTGAAGCGTTGGGGCGAAGACGGACTTGCCGACGACACCATTCACATCAAGTTCAACGGCTCGGCCGGGCAGAGCTTTGGCGCATGGCTGGCTCGCGGTGTGACGCTTGAGTTGGAAGGAGACGGCAATGACTACGTTGGCAAAGGTCTGTCAGGTGGAGGGCTAATCATCTACCCGCCGAAGGAAAGCGGCTTCACCGCGGAAGAGAACATCATCGTCGGCAACGTTGTGTTGTACGGTGCAACCAGCGGGCGGGCGTTCATTCGTGGCCGCGCCGCCGAACGGTTCTGTGTCCGCAATAGCGGTGCTTGGGCGGTGATCGAAGGCGTCGGCGATCATGCTTGCGAATACATGACTGGCGGTCGCGCAATCATTCTTGGCCCTACAGGCCGCAACTTCGCTGCCGGCATGTCGGGCGGTGCTGCTTACGTGTGGGCTCCCGATCGCGACGCGTTCCGTTTGAACTGTAATTTGGGACTGGTCGAGTTGGAAGATGTCGAGGCGAGTGAGGACATGGGTGAACTGCTCGAAATGATCGAGGACCACCACAAGTTCACGGGCTCGACCGTGGCCAAGGAAGTCATGACCCACTGGCCCGATGTGCTTAGTGAGTTCGTGAAGGTGATGCCGATCGACTACAAACGCGTGCTGATGGAACGGAAAACGCACGATGAAGAGCAAGAGTCGAAGGTGCATCAGGAAGGCCGGAAGTGATGCGTCAGTATAGAATAAGTGCGAAGAACCATCCTAGCGTTTGGCAGGTTTGCAACCTGCTTCTCCGTCGTGGCAGGTTGCAAACGTGCCCACAGATCTTGCGCTCGAAGGAGTAAGTCATGCAATTCACAGCAGTCTATGTGCCGGTGCCAGAGGGCTACGTTGCTTTCGTTGAGGAGTTGCCCGGAGCGAACACGCAAGGTGCCACTCTGGAGGAAGCGAAGGCGAACTTGCAGGAAGCGGTATCGATGGTGCTGGAAGCCAATCGCGAACTGGCTGAGAAGTCCGTCGAAGGTCAGGACGTTACGAAGGAGCCGTTCGTGCTGACCGAATTATGAAGAAGCAAGCACTGATCCGCCACTTGGAGAGGAGTGGTTGTTACCTGCTTCGCGAAGGCGGCAACCACAGTATTTATGTTAACCGCGTAGACAATCGCACCTCGGCTGTTCCGAGACATCGCGAAATCAACGACTTTCTCGTGCGGAAGATCTGCCGTGACCTCGGCATACCCGCCCCGTAACGAATCTGAGTAAGAAATGGGAAAACCGACAGGCTTCAAAGAGTATCCTCGCAAAGCGGTTCCGTATCGCGAAGAGCTCGTGCGTATCAAAGACTTCAGCGAGATCTTTACCAACGGCGATGAGAATCATCTGAAGACCCAGGGCGCTCGCTGTATGGATTGCGGCGTGCCGTTTTGTCAGTCGGCGAGTGGTTGCCCGATCGACAACCTGATCCCCGAGTGGAACGATCTCGTCTATCAAGGCCGGTGGCGCGATGCCCTTGATCGGCTGCACAAAACAAACAACTTCCCGGAGTTTACAGGACGTACCTGCCCGGCACCGTGTGAAGGTGCCTGTGTGCTGAGCATCATCGAACCGGCGGTCACGATCAAGAACATTGAAAACGCGATTATCGACCGCGGCTTTGCCGAAGGCTGGGTGAAACCGAGGCCACCGTCGATGCGCACCGGCAAGCAGGTCGCGATTATCGGCTCCGGTCCGGCGGGCCTGGCGGCAGCGGATCAGATGAACAAGGTTGGGCATACGGTCACTGTTTATGAGCGGGCCGATCGCATCGGCGGTTTGCTGATGTATGGCATTCCGAATATGAAGCTTGACAAGAGCGTTGTCGAGCGGCGGATCACGTTGCTTCGGCAGGAGGGCGTTACCTTTATCACGAACGCTCACGTCGGCAAGAAGGAAGATTTTGCTTCGGGGCACATGACGCAGATCATGGAAGAACGAGGCTGCCCCCTGCAGTACGTCGATCCAAACAAGCTCGTCGCGGAGAATGACGCAGTCTTGCTGGCGACCGGAGCGACCAAGCCTCGTGACTTGCCGATTTCCGGCCGCGACTTGAAGGGCGTTCACTTCGCCATGGACTTCCTCACACGGAACACGAAGAGCTTGCTCGATTCTCAACTCAACGACCGCGCCAATATCTCGGCAGCCGGTAAGAAGGTCATCGTCATCGGTGGTGGCGATACGGGAGCAGACTGCATCGGTACATCGTTGCGGCACGGCGCGACGAGCATCGTGAATTTTGAGTTGCTTGACCAACCGCCGGTCGAGCGTGCTTCGAACAATCCCTGGCCGCAATGGCCGCGAGTTTTTCGCATTGATTATTCACACGCGGAGACCAAGGAGAAACTTGGCGAAGATCCACGGACTTACGCGATACTCTCCAAGGAATTCATCGACGACGGCAACGGCAACGTGAAAGCTGTCAAGACAGTTCGCATCAACTGGTCAAAGCCCGGCGAGAAGGCTCCGTTTACCGAAGTGCCTGGCAGCCAAGAGATCTTCGAGTGCGATCTTGTGTTTCTCTCGATGGGCTTCCTCGGTCCAGAGCACACGGTCTCGGAGATGCTCGGTCTGGAATACGATCAGCGCAGCAATTTCGCCACTGAACATAGCCAGTTCGCGACAAGTGTCAACAACGTCTTCGCGGCGGGTGATTGCCGCCGCGGTCAATCGCTTGTCGTCTGGGCCATCAACGAAGGCCGCGGCGCGGCACGAGCCATCGACAAGTTCCTGATGGGGCACAGCAACCTGCCGGCGCCGGGATAGCACAGCCGTGGCAAAAAAAACGCCCTTCACCAAGTCGGCAAAGGGAGTTCGAGGAGACTGAAGACTGGACAACGCGTCCAGCCGTGCCATCAGTGTGGAGAGAAGGGAGCTGATTCGAGCTAAGCTGTCTCGGTAGCGGCATCAAGTGGGATATCGACACCTTCCAGAAAGCTCGCCAGCGAGCGGCAACGATAAGGTTGCTGCAACTTGCGAACGGCTTTCGATTCGATCTGTCGAACGCGTTCGCGTGTTACCGAGAAGATCTTGCCGACCTCTTCGAGCGTATAAGAGTATCCATCCGCCAGGCCGTATCGCAAGCGAATGATCTCGCGTTCCCGATAGTTCAAATCTTCCATGGCGGCTTCGATGCGATTCTTCAGCGACTCTTGATGCGTCTCGTACAGCGGATCGTCTTCGCGATAGTCCTGTACGAACTCGCCGAAGTAGCTGTCATCGTGATCGCCCACCGGTTGGTCGAGCGACAACGGTTGGCGAGACATCTTCATGATACAGCGCGTATCTTCGAGTGACAGCATCGCTCGCTCCGCTGTCTCTTCCGGCGTTGGCTCGCGACCGAGTTCCTGAACGAGTTCGCGAGTGACCGTGCGCACCTTGCTCATCGTATCGATCATGTGCACGGGCACGCGAATCGTGCGGCTTTGGTCGGCGATGGCTCGGGGGATCGCTTGTCGAATCCACCACGTTGCGTAGGTCGAGAACTTGTATCCGCGAGCGTGCTCGAACTTATCGACCGCTCTCATCAAGCCAGTGTTACCTTCCTGAATGAGGTCGAGGAAGCTGAGTCCGCGATTGCGATACTTTTTCGCGATCGAGACAACGAGTCGCAAGTTGCCAGCCGACAGATCGCGTTTGGCGGCGTCATAGACACGACGGTAGTCGTAAGTGCGGTCAACGCGACGTTTCAGGGTGGCTGGACTCTCGAACGTGATCCGCATCAGGAAGCGCAGTTCGGCCTTCAGCTCATCCGTCGTTCGGCCGCCAACGCACCCGCACGCTTCGCCTTCACCTTCGCGAATCTGGGCCTTCAACACCTGCATACGATTCGAGACATCGGTCAGCTTGTCGAACAGCGGCTGCAGCCGATTGGTGCGAAGATTCATCTCTTCGACCAAACGAACCGCTTTGTTACGGCGTATGACCAGCCGCTTCCAAGCCAGATGGCGAGCCTTACGAGGGTTACGACGGTTGATAGCCGTTGCATAGTCTGCTCGGTTGCTGGACAGCAAGTGCCGCAATGTTTTTAGATTCGGACCGATGCGCCGCATGATGTTCTTTTTCTCGGTGGTATTCGTTACCGAGACTTCGATTGTACGATCCAGCCGCAACTCGCCGTCGCGAACCTTCTCCAACGCTTCGACCGCACCCTCCAAGACGTAATCGGTTGCCAGCATACTTTGGCGATAGAGGAAACGTGCCCGCTCGATCTCCTTCGCAGCCGAGATCTCTTCGGCTCGGCTCAGCAACGGGATTTGTCCCATCTGCATCAAGTACATGCGAACCGGATCGTCGGTGTTGTTGGCACTCGAACCGCTGGTTTCTTCAGGAGCTTCGTCCGCTGCTTCGTCTATAGCTTTGGCATCATCAAACAGCTCGCCTTCCGCTCCGGCAGGGCGTGGTTTGCCGTTCATCTTCGTCGCCGAGGATGCTTTGCCAGTCTTCTTGTGACTAACCTGAGTGTTGACGGCGATGCGTTTGCGGATGGTTTTTGTCAAGGTCCGATCTCCTCTAGTAGGCGGTCTCTGATGGCAACGCGAATGAGGAATCGCACGCATGATGCCAGCGCTCAAAGTCGTATCGGCTGTGGGCGTGTAAACCGCTACGTCGTAAGATTTAACATCGCCTTGGACCGATCGAGACGAGCGGCGACGGGATGTTGATTCTTCGCAACGTTGTGGCCTGTTGGCTACTTCCGTTGACAAAAGACAACGTTCGCGAGTTGGTGTGGTAAAGATGTTGGAGTACTGGTTGCCCATAAACCTGCCGGACCTTCCATTTCAAAATGGGCGTTCTGTACGATGGCCTGCCAAGGCTTGTCCTTGCCCATATCTCACCACCGACCCCGCGTCGGTGGAAGCGTGATTGAAGGCTACAGTCGCAGCACCACGGACGCAGGCCCCTCCGACCCTGTGTCGGTGGACCTCATGACGCGACATTGCTTCCACCGACGCAGGGTCGGAGGGGAGCCGTTTCTCGCTTGGCTCATTGGTAGCTTGCCAATCGTTGCCCCACCGACACGGGGTCGGAGGAGGCGAGGGATGTGGGTAAGGACAAGCCGTCCAAGGCCGTCGATTAACGACTTAGGATCGTTCTGGAAATAACTGTCCGGTTTTCCGTGGCGTAAGCTTCCAGCTTGCGATAATGCGGGTTCGCAAGCTGGA
>PBSM01000114.1 GCA_002726245.1 Planctomycetaceae bacterium
CGACGAATGGGAAACCGGAATGAAATACCTCACCTTCCACAAGTAGAAACCCCGAAACCGATCTACTCGAATTTACAGAATGAGTGTTGCTTTATCTCCCCAGGATCAGGACAACTACCACAAGCTCGACAAGAGTAAACCCACGTTGTTTCATGGTACAGCGAGAATGCTTGTGCCCCGTCTTCGACCCGGGTAGTCAGTACTTCGACTGCCGCCACCAGCTCGACGGGGCTAAACGGCTTCGACACGATTTGCGCGACATCTAACTCGTCGCGCAGACGTTTCAAGTCCAAGTCCCGCACAAAGGAGGTCATTAGGACGATCGGCGTCTGAGAGTAGGCGCTTTGCGCACGGAAGTGTCTGCCTAAGTCGGCCCCGTCATTCTTGGCATGCCGTAGTCGGTGATTACCAGGTCGAACTTAGCGTGCTGGGCGCACTCCCACGCCTCTTGTCCGTCACGGGCAACAGTGACCTGAAATCCAGCAGCTTCAAGGTTGAAGCAGATGATCCTCGCCAGCGCCAAATTGTCTTCAGCGAGTAAGATGTGGCTCATAGATGCGCATTCCTCCCCTTTTCCCCGCGAAAGAGATCAGGCTGGCCCCCGAATGTGATTAGTGCCATCTCAAGCACACGCCACGTTTGCCCGATGTGCCGTTGGTTGTCGGCATCAATCCGGCTACTTCTCAACGAACTCGCCAACAATACTTCCGGTTCTTCGGACACTTCGTTGTCCTGCATCAGAGACAGGTCAAAAAGCCCCTGTCAGATACCAAGCACGGTAGTCGTGCCGAAGTGCCGCGCCCGGTGCCAGCCCCGAATCGCAATAAGGTGCCTGAGGAGCGGCAGTGGTGCCGATCGCTTTTCTTGGCGGGCTAACGGGCGGTATCGGTACAATACCCCCATGCCCAGCCGATTGAGAATGACCTCCCAGCACGACAAGGCGAAGCGGTGGCGACCAAGGTTCAGCGTTCGACTTCTGCCGATTATCGCTGGCGTCATTGCCGTTGGGGTCAACTATTGCCTAGTACCGCCCGTATGAATAAACATTCCCCCGACGCCGGCCAGTTTCGCCGAGTGGTGTTTTTCTCGGTAAGTGCTTTCCTCACGTTTGGAGGATGGGCCGTTTTCGCAAATCTGCACCAGGGCCTGCACAAAAGTCTGCCGGCCGGACTGACGCAGGGTCTGCTAAGCCTCGTCTCAACGGCGATCCTCACGTCCACGATGGAGACGGTGTTCGCGCGGCTGTCACCCGGAGTAGCCCGATTCATGGCAACGGGTTTGGGTCCGACCACGGCCACTCTATTACTCATGGCAATCGTCCATTTTGTCACGGGAACGTCAGAGATCGTGGCCACGATGCTACCGCCGATCGCCGTGGGGTATGCTTACTCACTCATCTACGCCGCCGGACTAACTCGGAGGCGCCGCCAATCGGCTGACACAGCGATCGTCGAATGATCGGACCTACGTCCCGTTTTCTCTGCCATCTAGGCCCTCGTCCAACTCGGTCAGTCGGTTACGTACACCCCGACAGTCGATCGCTGATTCGTTACCAACTCTTTACACGCAGGAAGAGGGTGGCTCGATAAGATCAATAAGTTCGGAGAAAGACTGGAAGCATCAACAACTTGGAAACCGAAACCTAGCCGAGTCCGTCTTCTCCTAGAAGTGGTCTTCGGTTCAGAGGCAATTCAGAGTCGCGGAGGAATAAAGATGTCGAAATGTCTCAATGCGATCGCGTTGGCTCTAGTCCTGGGGTTTTGTGCCACAACGGCTCAGGCCCAGGGATTGTTGGTCGTTGTTGATCCCAACCAACCGGTGCAACTGCCACGGCCGGTGTTGCAACAGCAGCCGCCTCCGCCCACTGCATACAAGATCAAGGAATTGGCAGTTCAGGCAAAACTGGTAGACCAAGTGGCCCGTGTGCAGGTCTCGCAGTCGTTCGTCAACACCGGGAGCCGACAATTGGAAGTCAGCTTCATGTTTCCGCTGCCCTACGACGGCGCGATTGATCGGCTAACGCTCATGGTCGATGGCAAGGAATTCCCGGCGAAGTTGCTGCCAGCCCAACAAGCCCGCCGCGTTTACGAGTCCATTGTCCGGAAGAACAAGGACCCGGCTCTGCTGGAGTGGATGGGCACGGGGATGTTTCAGACAAGCGTTTTCCCGGTGCCACCCCGTGCCGAGCGGAAAGTGACGCTGAACTACAGCCAATTGCTGCGAACGGATCATGGCCTGACCGACTTTCTCTTTCCGCTTTCGACGGCCAAGTACACGTCGCATCCGGTGGAGAAGGTTGATTTTCAGATTGCGATCGAGAGTGGGATCGAAATCAAGAATGTTTACAGCCCAACGCATTCGATCAATATTCAGCGCAGCGACGCCCACCACGCCGCGGTGAGTCTCACCGCGAAGAACGTCTTTCCGACTGGCGACTTCCGACTGTTTTTCGACGTGGGAAAGGGCAAGTTCGGGACAAGTGTCGTGAGCTACCGTCCCGATGCTGGCGATGACGGTTACCTTTTGCTCTTGGCCAGCCCACAGTTCCAGGCGGCCGATGCCGAGCGACCGAAGAAGACGGTCGTCTTTCTGGTTGATCGATCGGGCAGTATGGAGGGCGAGAAGATCGAGCAGGCTCGCGCCGCGCTCAAGTACGTGCTGGAGAACCTGCGCGACGGCGACCTGTTTAATATCGTGGCTTACGATACGGTCGTCGAGTCTTTTCGCCCGGAGCTGCAGAAGTACAACGACCAAACTCGCAAGGAGGCGCTGGGATTTGTCGAAGGTATTTACGCCGGTGGCGGAACGAACATCGACGGCGCGCTCAGTGTGGCCTTGTCACAGTTGCCAGATCGTCGCCAACCCAACTACGTGATTTTCTTGACCGACGGGCAACCGACGATCGGCGAGACAAACGAATCGAAAATCGTCGCCAGTGCCACGAAACGCAATCAGGTGCGTGCGCGGATCGTCAGCTTTGGTGTTGGCTACGATGTGAACAGCCGCTTGCTCGACCGCATTTCGCGAGAAAACCACGGTCAAACGGAGTACGTCCGGCCCAATGAGGACATCGAGGTCTACGTCAGCCGGCTCTATTCAAAAATCAGCTCTCCGGTGATGACGGACGTGGCATTGAAATTCGACTTCGACGAAATCCGTGCGGAGGAAGGCGATCCGATCAACCGCGTCTTTCCCAAACAGATTAATGACATGTTCGAAGGAGAACAGTTGGTGCTGTTGGGTCGCTACCGGAAGACCGGTCTCGCCAAGATAACAATCACTGGTACGGTGAGCGGCAAAGAACAGACCTTTGACTTTCCTGCGAAGTTGGTCAAGCAAAGCAACGACGAATCGTATGCGTTTGTCGAGAAACTGTGGGCCATGCGTCGCATCGGAGAGATCATTGACCAATTGGACTTGGTTGGCAAGAACGATGAACTCGTGAAGGAGTTGGTCGTCTTATCAACCAGACATGGGATTCTGACACCCTACACGTCATTCCTGGCCGACGAAAACGCGCGGGCTGATCTAGCCCTATCAACATCGACACGGCGCACCAGCAGACTGCTGGACAGGCTCGGAGAGGCGGAAGGACAAGCCGCGTTCGCGCAGCGGTTCGAAAAGAAAGCCTTCCAAGAAGCTCGACAAACGGCCGACTTCTTCGCGTTCGATTCCGCGGCTGCGGAGGCGCCCGTGGGCGGCGGAGGTGGCGGCTTCGGACTCGGTGGAGCCAAATTCCGCGACATTGACACTGACGAAGAAGTCTACGCAAAAGGACTTCGGAACATCGGCAACTATTCACTCTACTCTCGTGGCAAGCTTTGGTGCATGCCCAACACCGCCAAACTGGATTTGAAGAAAGACCTGGACAAGATCAAAGTCATCAAACGGTTCAGCGACGAGTACTTCAAGCTGGTTCAAGAAAACAACGTGGTTGAGAATCAACTTCTTTCCAGTCAACGCGAAGGCGAAGAACTGTTGGTCGAGCTACGCGGTCAGAACTACTGGGTGAAGTGAAGAAATGACGAATGACCAATGGGAAACACAATCATGAGCAGACAAACAAGGTTCCTGATGACACTTTGTCGTTTCCTTTTGGGATCACAAGCAATCGCGGAAGAACCTGCGGGCAACAACACGCCGGACGACGGAGCCAAGGCGCTCGCCGCGGACCGCGAACAAGGACTTGATTGGCTGACCAAGAACCAGGCAGAGGATGGCTCGTGGGGCAAAACGTACACGATCGCTGTGACGAGCTTTGCTTGCTTGTCGTACCTCGGACACTCTGATGAACCGTACACGGGTGAGCGCGGACGCGAATTGCTGAAGGGCTTGCGATTCCTCATGGTCAACCAACGGGATGGCCAATTCACCAAACAGGGGCACACCTGGATTCACGGGCAAGGATTCGCCACGCTGGCCTTGTCCGAGGCCTACGGCCGCTCGTTGTTTGCTAAGACGAAGCCGGATATCGACACGCAACAGATCCGCGACATCGTCGGCCAGGCCGTACAGGTCATCACCAATAACCAATCGACTTCCGGTGGTTGGTGGTACACGCCCGGGTCGCCCGGCAATCATGAAGGCTCAACAACGGTTTGCGCGGTCCAGACGCTAGTTTCGGCCAACAATTACGACATCGAGATCGACAAGAGTGTCTTGGCCCGTGGATTTGAATATCTGAAGCAATGCCAGAACCAGGACGGCGGCTTTGATTATAAGCTCGGTGACGCGCGCAGCATGAAGGAGGGGACGGCAGGCGGTGTCGCCACGTTGGGCTTGATGAAGAAGTTCGACTATTCCGTGATGATGAAAGGCTACAACTTCTTGCTAAAGATCACGCTAGCGGAGATCGGCCGCCAGCGTTTCCCTTACTATGGGCACTTTTACGGATGCATGGGAATGCACTTGCTGCGGCAGGAGTTTGGCAGGGACAAAGAGTATCGTGAGAAGACCAGCCAGTACATCGCCGAGGTGCGGAAAGACGTGCTTTCGTGGCGGCAAGTGGATGGCGCGTGGCCAACCAAGGGCTCGGTTTCCGGTGAGGGTAAAGCGTACGGCACGGCCTTCGCTACACTCCTGCTGTCCGTGCCTGAAGGCCCGCTGAGCATCTACAACCGCCGGCCGCCAAAGCTGCCCCAGGGCGACAACGAGTCTTGACGACAGAGGTTGCGGCCGGGTTTATGACCCGGCGGCCGAAATGTCCGCGGCCCTCACTTGCAGCACGCTGTAGGGGAGGATGACATAGCGCGTTATCGTCTTCCCGTTCTCAAGCTTGGTGAAGCCTGCGTGGAACGGCAGCGGTTTGCCGTCGTTGTCGGTAAATGTGGTGAAGTCGGGGTTGCGCACTTCGACTACGCCCAAGTCGGTGGGGGACTTGTCTCCCGGTCGGTAACGAACGAGGTGCAGCATTTGCACGCCGGCGACGTTCTCGGTAACCGCGCACCACGCCATACCGGACGGGCCGACGCACATCGCGCGACAATCCGTCTTCTCCGGTATGTCCAATCTTCGCCGCTCCACGGCGCAACGAGGATATCACAACCGGCTCCAGTAGGCACTCATCACGTGTGCGATGCACATCAATAATCCGCGACCGGCGTTTTTGACGGCGCTACTTTAGGGCCGCCGCATGGCGCCCGGCCTGAGGGTCGCCCGCTACGTGGATGAGACCGCTTTCATGGTCAATGTAGAGCATGATCGGGTTGGCGATCGGGCCCTTGGTGGTCTCGACTTTATGGCCTCGTTCGGTCAATGCCCGGCGAACTTTTTCCGGAATGTCTTCATTGACACGCATTTTTCCCGCCCCCTTAAACGCAGCCTTCCGGTCGGGATTGGGATCAAACGAGTTCTCGTGATGGAAGGTATTAAAGCGAGCTGCCGTAACTGCCTGTTCGGGTAGCATGCCAAAGTCAATGTGATTGAGGAGCACGTTCAGCGTCGTTTGATCCTGCAGGTCACCGCCCGCCACGCTGATGGCGATGACCGGCTTGCCGTCCTTCACAACGAGCGTAGGCGTAAGCGTGATGCGAGGTCGCTTTCCGGGCTGCACGCGGTTTGGATGCTTCGGAGTCGTGTTGAGACTGCGGACCCGATTACCCTGGGTGACACCAGAGGGCCCTGGCTTGTTGCCAACCAAGTTGCAACTAGGTGTCGCCGCAACGACGTTACCCCAACGATCTGCAACGACACAGGTCGTCGTGTCCTGCACGGGGATTTCCGCCGTCGAATCCTCCAGTTGCGTTTGTCCTTTGACTGGATGCGGACCGAAAGGGTCACCGGGACGCCTCTGCAGGGACGCATGGCGCATCTCGATCAGCGGTCGGCGAAGGCTGGTATATTCATCCGATAAGAGCTGCGCGAGGGGAACTTTCACGAACCGCGGATCGCCGTAGTATTCGTCGCGATCGGCCATCGCCAGCTTCAACGACTCGATCACGACGTGAATGTAGTCGGGAGAAAGATGTTGCATCTCTTTCAGATCGAAGCCCTCGAGTAACCGCAGCGTCTGGCACAAGTACGGTCCCTGGGTCCACGGTCCGCATTTGTAGACCGTGTAGCCGCGATACGTAACGGAGACAGGGTCTTCGACGCGAGTCACATGAGCCGCTAAGTCGCGCTTACGCAACAGCGCACCGCTCTCGATGTACCAGGCTTCCAATTCGTCCGCGATGTCGCCTTTGTAGAATCGGTCGCGAACCGCGGTAAGCTTCTGGTCGCGAGAAGCGCTCGTTTCTCTTTCGCTCTGGACCAGCTTCCGCATTGTTTCTAGCTGGTCGCCGTGCCACTGCTTTTGTCCTGCATCGAGAAGCGTCAAAGTTGGCTGGGCGACCTGTTCGAAGGACATGGTTCCGTACAGCCGTAGCGCGGTGACGCAAAGGTCAACCGCGCCAGGTACGGGCGCCGATTTCATGCTGCCCTTCGACGGAATACCTTTTTCATAGAACCCATCGATTGCGGCGGGATCGAGCGGAGCTCCGCCGAGACCGCACAAGACTTTGACCTCTTGCGTCTTGGCGTCGTAAATAATCAGCGGAACCTCGCCACCGATGGCGAACATTCCATAATCGGTAACCGACAACGCGAGCAGCGTCGCGACGGCAGCGTCAGCGGCGTTGCCTCCCTCCTCGAGGATTTGGATGCCGGCGGCTACCGAGTTCATCTTGCCGGCCGCGACAGCACCTCCCTTTCCAGTTGCCTTCCACGTGATCACTTCCGCTGCCGATTCCGAGAGCGGCATGATTAGACTCATCGACAACCATCCCCAAACTGTGCAGCATCGCATTGTCCAACCTTTCGTCTAGATCGTTGTTTCCACCGTGCTGGATCTGAATCGAACCGTCAAAACTCCCACTAAAACCGGCTTCGAACTGAAGTCTGATTCGGCAGAAGGGCGTGGACGCAATGCCAAAATAGGGAGCATTCCGAGCCTGGATCGTCTTCAAGCTTACACCCAAATGGGAAATATCGCTTAAGATACTTGATTGGGATTTATCCTTGAAGATAAAGCAACACTCATTCTGTAAATTCGAGTAGATCGGTTTCGGGGTTTCTACTTGTGGAAGGTGAGGTATTTCATTCCGGTTTCCC
>PBSM01000115.1 GCA_002726245.1 Planctomycetaceae bacterium
CACAAGTCGGAATTGACTGACCGCAGTGATCGTCCTTGGGACAACGCGGAGCTTCGCCCCTCGCATGCGGACCGGCGGCGTTCTATTTCCCGAGAAATGCTGGGAAAACAATTCCTGGCCGCTCTGCCGCACGGCCCAAGCACCGCAAATTGTCGATGCTCTTCCAGGACCTGATTGCCCTCGCCGCGTGATCCCCTAAAGTGCAGCTACCTGTGTAGCTAGCTACGACCGCGCCCGGGGCAAACGCACGCGAAACGTGCTGCCCTGCTCGATCTCGCTCTCCAATCCAACCGATCCGCCGAAGCTCTGTGCCAGATGCTTGACAATCGCCAGCCCTAGGCCGGTCCCTCCGAATTCGCGGGAACGAGCCCTATTGACTCGGAAAAACCTCTCGAAGACCCGTGCTTGGTCTTCAGACGCGATGCCGATCCCCGTGTCTTGCACTTCGATGACGGCGTGCTCATCGTCCCGGGACCAGCGAACAGTCACTTGCCCGCCGCTGGGCGTGTATTTGACGGCGTTACTTAAGAGATTCGTCAAGATCGTGAAAACGCCGTCGTGATCAGCCCAGACGCTCGTCGCGTCGCGCGATGTCTCGGTTCTAAGGTTCTAAGATCAACTTGTCTTTGCGCGGCGAACTGCCGATGCTGAGCGACACAGCGTTCGACCGCCGCTCCCACATCGACGGCCGTCATCTCGAACGCCTCGTCACCAGATTCGACTCGCGCCAAGTGCAGGATGTCCGCGATCAACTGGTGCAGCCGCTCCGCTTGTTCCGAGATGCGTTCAACGAAGCCGAGATTGTGTTCTGGGTCGTTGATTGCTCCCATGCGAAGCGTCTCGGAATAGGCTTTGATCGAAGCGAGAGGCGTCTTCAGCTCGTGAGAGACATTCGCGACAAAGTCCCGACGCATGTTCTCCAATCTGCGGAGCGCAGTGACGTCGTGCAGGACAACCACCACGCCGGGCTTCGTCGCGCTCGCCAATTGCGTCGCGAGCACATGGAGCGTTCGTCGCGGCGGGCCGGGCAGATCGATCTCGCGTTGACACGTAGAATCAGCCTGCAGGGATTCCGTTACAAACGCCTCGATTTCAACATTCCGGACGACTTCCAGCAGCGAACGCCCAGCGACCGGGCCGGCCACATTCAGCAGCAACAGGCTGGCTTCATTCGCCAACAAAATGCGTCGCTCAGAATCGACCGCCAACACACCCTCGACCATACCTCCCAGCACGGTGGACATCGTTTCGTTGTGATCTTCCAGCCCCGCGATACGCGTCGCGAGCGTAGCTCTTGCTTCCGAAAGCGCTTCCGCCAGGTTTTCAAACTCATCATTGGAACGAATCGCAATTGGAGGTTCAAAGTCGCCCGCCGCCATCGCCTGGGAGCCCTTAGACAGCCGCTGCAGATTGGCGGCGATCGACCTCGCTCGCAGGTGGCTCGCCAAGGCAACAGACAGCAGCGTCACAAGTCCGAGCCCCCAGAGAGCGCGTTGATTCGACCAGCCCGCCGCGCCGACTGACGGTTCATCGACAGAAACTCGCACGAAGCCAACGAGTTCGTCGTCGCGAAGAACGGCTAGCGAGTAATACTGCATTCTCCTTCCGAGTGTCGGACTTCGTCGGATGTTCTCACCGATCCCTTGCTCTCGGGCCGCGATCAAGTCGGGACGATTACGATGGTTCTGCATCGCGGCCGGATCTTCGACACTGTCGGCAAGGACACCTCCGTCTTTTGCGCTCAGCGTTATACGGACGCCACTCTCCTCGGCAAACTCGTCGGTCTTGCTACGAAGTTCATCGATACTCCCGGCAGCCAGATCATTCCCCAACTGGCTCCGCACCACCGCGGCGATGCCACTCAGACGAGCGTGCGTGGCATTCTTCACCGCAGCCTGATTCCACTTGGCAAGCACCAGCGACAACGTCGCGACGAACGCCAGCAACAGCCCCGCATAGACGGCGAACAACTTCCAGAACAACCGAGACGTCCACATGCCAGCAGTCTAGGCAGTGCGAAGGCAATGTTTGAAGGGGTTTCGCTATGGGTTTGGAAGCTGCTCGACCGCATCGACCGATTGCTCAATGTGTCGCATCCAGCGAGTGGTCCGGCCGGTGTGATCGGTGACGAGCAGCATGTTGCCTCGCAAGCGCCAGCGGAGGTTGGTTCTCCTGCCGTCGTTCCAATACACAAAGATCAAGTCGCCTTTTGCTTGATAGTCACCCCACCCGCCGTGTGTCGCCAAGCCCCGCTCGACGTTCGCAACTCGTGTCATCTTGCCGGCCTTGGCTTTTGCGACGGAGAGGACCCCGGTTGGGTCGATTCCGATCGAAGTGGGCGACGACGTGTGCAGACCTGTCCAAATCCCACTGATCGGAGCCGCGTCCCTGGTCTCCAACGCCAGCGGGCTGGAGCACCCGGCTCTTCGCCGCATGCGGCGGCGAAGAACGAACACAGGAACATTGCACAACACGTCATTCGCGACAGCATTCTCATCCCCCGAGCAGAATCACATCGCCGCTGTTATTCTAGGAGTTCTGGGAGGCATAGCAATGATTTCAGCCAGAGAAGTTTGGCTTCTAGGACTTGGTTGGCTAGAATGCGGGTGCCAGGAAGTGGCGTCATTTCGGAGCGGCTGTGATATGGCAGCCGGTCGCAGATGGACCTGCTAGGACGGTGTAATTTGAGTCTACGAGCACGGAAGTCGTTTCTCTATATGGGCCTAGGGGCTCTGGCGAGCCGTGTTTTGAAGATATCTGTCCTTACGAACAGCTTGCGGCAGGCTCTGAGCTCTGTGCTGCTGCTCCTCAGTTTGACCGCCGCGTCACCAGCGGCAGACCTCGGTGAGGCCGCCGCGTTGCTGAAGGCGGGCAAACACGACGAGTGTGTGCAGGTCACTGCAACGGCGATCGAGGAGGGGCAGTACAGCGAGACTTGGCGGACGCTCAAGATCCGTACCGAGTTGGCCAGCGGTCGCTATGCCGAAGCACTCGCCACGTTCGATGCGGCTCTCGAACGCCACAAGACGAGTGTCCGCCTGCGGTGGCTGGGCTATCGGGCGTGTCGGCTGAACGGTTTGCCAGAAAAGGCGACCGAGTTGCTCGATCAAATCGACGAGTTGATGGATGGCGGCAGTTGGCGTTACACCGATCCAGCCAGCCGGATTGCTCTCGGCGAGTTTTACTTGCACCGCGGCGTCGATGCCAAGGAAGTGATGAACGCGCTCTACAACCAAGTCAAGAAACGCAATCCAGACTATTCCCGCGCTTACATCGCCAGCGGGCAACTCGCTCTGAGCAAGCACGATTACGGGCTGGCCGCGGAAGAATTCGAGAAGGCTTTGAAGCTCGATACGACGGACGCCGACATCCACTTCGGACTCGCGGCCGCCTTCGCCTCAAGCGATGGCGAAAAGTCGCAGCAGCATCTGAACACGGCGCTCGAACGCAACCCAAATCACATCGACACGCTGCTCTTCATCGCCGATCACCATATCGACTCGGAGGACTACGGCCTGGCTCGCGAAGCGCTGGATCAGGCCCTCGAAGTCAACATCGTCGAGCCACGTGCCTGGGCCTACCTCGCCGTGCTGGCTCATCTCGACAACGATGAGGCTGGGGAAGAGCACTGCCGCCAGATGGCGTTGAGCTGGTGGGGCAACAACCCCGAGGTTCCTCATCTGATTGGCAAGAAGCTTGCGGACAAGTATCGCTTTGCCGAAGGAGCCAGCTACCAGCGAGAAGCTTTAGAGTTCGATGCCGACTACCTGCCGGCCAAGGTGCAGCTATCGCAAGACCTGTTGCGACTCGGAGAGGAAGAAGAAGGCTGGAAGCTGGCGAACGAAGTCTACGACAAGGACGGGTACAACGTTGTCGCTCACAACCTTGTGACACTTCAAGACAGCATCACGAAGTTCACAACTCTGCAGCGAGGCGGCTTCCACCTGCGGATGGAATCGCGCGAGGCAAAGATCTACGGCGAGCTGGTGCTCGATCTACTCGTTCGCGCGAAGGAAACGCTGAGCGCGAAGTACGACATGCAGATCGAAGCGCCCGTTGTCGTCGAGATGTTTCCGAAGCAAGAAGACTTTGCGATCCGCACCTTCGGTTTGCCTGGCGGCTCGGGCTTTCTGGGCGTTTGCTTCGGTCGCGTGATCACCGCGAATAGTCCCGCTTCGCAAACCGCTAGTCCCAGCAACTGGCAAGCAACGCTGTGGCACGAATTCTGCCACGTTGTCACGCTGCAAAAGACGCACAACAAGATGCCACGTTGGCTGAGCGAAGGCATCTCGGTTTATGAGGAGCGGCAAGAGAATCCGACCTGGGGCCAGTCGATGACTCCGCAGTATCGCGAGATGATCCTGGAAGACGGATTGACGCCGGTGAGCCAGCTCAGCGGAGCCTTCCTTTCGCCGCCGAGTCCGATCCATCTGCAATTCGCGTATTACGAATCGTCTCTCGTCGTCGAATACCTGGTCGAGAAATACGGCATTGATGTCGTGAAGCGAATTTTGGTCGATCTCGGCGTCGGCATGCCGATCAACGGAGCATTGCAGCGGTACGCCGGTTCGCTCTCAGCGCTGGATACGGGATTCGCGGCGTACGCACGGAAGCTCGCTGAGGACTTAGCGCCAGACGCGGATTGGGCGCAACCGGAACTTCCTGACGATGCTTCTCCCGAACAACTCGCCGAGGCGCAGCAAGCCAACCCGGACAACTTCTGGCTTCTGCAGCAATACGCGACGGGCCTGCTTCGACAACAAAAATGGAAAGAAGCCCAGCCGCTCGTCGAACGTTTGCTCGAGCTCTACCCGCAATATACAGCGGGCTATTCGATGTTGTCGGTGATCCACCGCGGATTGGACGACACCGATTCTGAACTCGCGGTGTTAAACAAGCTTGCGGAGATTAGCGCGGACGACGTCGATGCGTTTGAGAGGCTGATCGAACTGAACGCTGCAAGCTCGGATTGGGAGTCAGTCACTGCCTTCGGCGATCGGCTGCTTGCGATCAACCCACTGCGACCCGCGCCGCATCGGCATCTCGTAAAAGCGGCCGAGCAGTTAGGCGATAACGACCGAGCCATCGGATCGCTTCGCGCGTTGGTCGAGATGGATCCGATCGACCCCGCCGACATGCACTATCGGCTGGGTGCGGCGTTGCACCGGAAAGGCGAACTGCCAGCCGCAAAGGCCGAGATCGTGAAATCCCTGGAAGAAGCTCCTCGATTTCGCGCCGCTCATCGCCAATTGCTCGAAATCGTTGCTAAGTTGAAAGAGAATGAAGTGACCGCTCCGAGCGAAACTGAAACGCCAGCAGAGTCACTCCGGCGGTAAGGAGAACGATCATGAGAACGCCAGCACCGTACGAGCCTCGCCGCCAAAGCCGTGAATCGGAATCCAACGTGCACTGCCAGTTACCAGACGCCATCGCTTCGTCAGTCCAGGAGGAACGACATGATGTAGCCGGGGGCGCAAGCCCCCGGAAAGATCACGAAAACAAATCGGAAGCCCCAGAGGGGCGGCATGGTCAGTTCGCCTGGCTTCTCATGTCGCCCCTTCGGGGCTTTGTTGCGTTGATGAAACGCTGTCCGGGGGCTTGCGCCCCCGGCTACATCATGCCGCCGCTGCGCGGCTACTCGCGGCGGACGCGGTCACCCCTGCGCGGCGATACCGGGCTGACACGGTCGCCGCTGCGCGGCTATCTGACGTTGGGCCTTCTGTTGGTTATCACTTTGGCTGGCGTCACGACCGCTCAACGCTGGCGTCGAGGGCGGATGCCGGATCCGTCGAACGTCAACGACCGCAACGGGATTCCGACTTGGGAACTCGACAAGGAATTCAAGCACGATGTCTTCACGTTCGTCCGGGTAAAGTACACGTCGTTCACGGATCGAGGCGATTGGGGCAAGTGGCGAACCGATTACCTCGACGCCGATGTCAACTTCTCCTATCGCTTGCAAGAACTAACGTCGCTCGAAGTCGATCCAAACGGCAAAGTCTTGGAGCTGACCGATCCGGAACTGATGAGTTATCCCTGGATCTACATCATCGAGCCGGGGCACATGACGTTGATGGACGAAGAAGTCTTCGCGTTGCGGAAGTATCTGCTTAACGGCGGCTTTTTGATGGTGGATGATTTCTGGGGCGAGGACGAGTGGGATCAGTTCTATTCGCAAATCAAACGAGTGTTTCGGGATCGCGAGCCTGAAGAGCTTCCGTTGGAACACGAGATATTCCACTGTGTCTACGACCTTAAAGAGAAGCCGATCATTCCAAGCATCGGCCACGCGATGGCAGGCCAGCGAACGGAGCGCTGGGATGCAAACGAAGCCCACTACAAGGGCATCTTTGACGACAAGGGCCGTATGATGGCAATCATCTGCCACAACACCGACCTCGGCGACGGCTGGGAGCGCGAAGGCGAGGATCCTTGGTACTTCGAGAAATACTCCGAGAAGTTCGCTTATCCGTTGGGAATCAACATCGTTGTTTATGCCATGACGCACTAAGGAGACGTTGGAGTTCCGGCTTTAGCCGGCATCGCTTGAAATGAGCCAGCTAGAGCCGGGACTCCAACGAACAACAAATGACAACCATCGACACCTACGAAGACGAACAACAAGTCGTCGAACAAGTGCGATCCAGCCGTGACCGCATCGATGCTGAACTCTCCAAGGCGATCATCGGCCAAAAGCAAGCCGTCGAAGAACTGATGATCAGTCTCTTTGCCGGCGGACATTGCTTGCTAACGGGAGCGCCTGGTTTGGCGAAGACGTTACTCGTCAGCTCTATCGCGCAGATCTTTCATCTTCAGTTCAGACGCATTCAGTTCACTCCTGACCTGATGCCGGCCGACATCACGGGCACCGAGATCCTGCAAGAAACGCCCGACGGTAGCCGGCAGATGCAGTTCGTCAAAGGCCCGATCTTTGCCAACGTGATCCTCGCCGACGAGATCAACCGCACGCCGCCCAAGACCCAAGCTGCCCTTCTCGAAGCGATGCAGGAGCATCAAGTGACAGCGGCGGGCGTTCGTTATCCGCTCGAAGAGCCGTTCTTCGTTCTCGCGACCCAGAACCCGATCGAAATGGAGGGTACGTATCCGCTGCCCGAAGCCCAACTCGATCGTTTCATGTTTAATATCAACATCGACTACCTCTCCGAAGACGACGAGGTGACTGTCGTTTCGCAGACAACGTCTGTGCGTCCCGAACCTATCGAAGCCATCTTCAGCGGGGATGACGTACGACGATTCCACGAAGTCGTCCGCCGCGTGCCGATCGCGGAAGAGCTCGTTCGCTACGCCGTGCAACTCGCTGCCGCCAGCCGTCCCGGGCAAGCGGGTTCGCCCGACTTCGTCAACGAGTGGGTCAGTTGGGGTGCGGGATTGCGAGCCGCTCAGTATTTGGTGCTCGGTGCGAAAGCTCGTGCTTTATTCGAAGGGCGCGTCCACGTCACGACCGAAGATTTGCAAGAACTCGTACACTCAACGTTTCGCCACCGAATCCTTGTCGGCTACCGCGCTGAAGCGGAAGGCATTTCCGTCGAGAACGTGATCGATCGTTTACTAGACACAATTCCCGCTCCAACAACGTGACCATCGTTTAACGGCAAGCCGAAGGCGACTGCGGCGTCGGGTCCGAAAGCAGTCGTCTGCGGCTTGCCGTTAAACGAAAGAAAAGACACACCAACAGATGTCCACCGCCGCGGAACAACCTCGAACGACATCAGACCGCACAAGCGGAGTGGCACGCCCCACGTCGTTCATTGATCCCAGTTCGCATCTGAAGATCAAGAATCTTCAGATGCGAGCCAAGGTGATCGTCGAAGGGTTCTTTAGCGGCTTGCACCGCAGCCCGTATCACGGCTTCTCCGTCGAGTTCAGTGAGTATCGCCAATATACGCCGGGCGACGACGTCCGTTATCTCGACTGGCGATTATTCGCCCGGTCCGATCGTTATTACATCAAGAAGTTCGAGGACGAAACCAATCTACGATGTTATTTGCTGCTCGATATGAGCAAGTCGATGGGGTTCGGATCGCTCGACTACACCAAGGCGGACTATGCACGGACTGCCGCCGCGACGCTGGCCTACATCCTCTCGCTACAACGCGATGCCGTTGGACTCGTCACATTCGACGAGCATATCGTCGAGTATCTTCCGGCTCGATTCCGGCCTGGGCATATGCATCGCCTGATGATGTGCCTCGAACACGCGTTGTCCGGAACGGCGACGAACCTTGGCCCGGCGATCGAGCAGGTGGCACAAACCGTCACGAAGCGCGGGCTGATTGTCTTGATGTCCGACTTGCTGGCGCCAATCGACGAGCTCGAAACTCAGCTTGGCTATCTCCGTTCACGAGGCCACGATGTCGTTTTGCTGCGGGTGCTCGATCCCACGGAAGTCAACTTCACGTTCGACAATCCGGCCCTGTTCGAGGATCTGGAATCGGGGCGCGAACTGTACGTCGATCCCGACGGCGTTCGTGACGACTACATGCGGCGATTCAACGAACACGCCGACGCAGTGCGGAAGATCTGTGCGAATCTCGGCATCGACTTCTATCAATTGGCTACCAACGAGCCGCTGGAGTTGACTCTGTTTGACTTCATGCAGGCACGCATGAAACGCGGGCGCCAGGTCGCAAGGCGCACGCGCAGCGGAGCCACACGATGAGTTTGTTCGTTCTGATGGAGTTTGAAGTGCGCGGGTGCCTGGGGTCAAGCGCAGCGAGCCCCCAGATGGGACACGGCGAATTGCTAGTGGCTCGCTGCGCTCGACCCCAGGCCTTAGGCTTACGCACATTCTTTCTCGTCCCGAAGGGACGAAATGATGTAGCCGGGGGTGCAAACCCCCGGAAATCGTGCAGCATGAGCAAGCAGAGCCCCGGAGGGGCGATATTCTTGAACTGGGGACAACCGATGTCGCCCCTTCAGGGCTTGGGTTCGTATGGCAAACGGTTCCGTGGGCTAAAGCCCACGTCTACATCCTGTCGCCGCTGCGCGGCTGAAGGTGTGGGTAAAGCCAAGCCCCAGGCACGCGATAAAGACTTCAGAATGAGGAGACATCTATGAGTCTACTCACTCCACTTTACATGCTTGGGTTAGCTGGCATCGCCCTGCCAATCTTGTTCCATTTGATTCGCCGCACGCCTCGCGGTCGCCAGACGTTCAGCTCGCTGATGTTCCTGGCCCCATCACCGCCGCGCCTCACTCGCCGCAGCCGGATCGAACAGTGGCTGTTGCTGCTGCTCCGAGCCGCCGCCTTGATGTTGCTGGCACTGGCCTTTGCCCGACCGTTCCTGCGCGAAGCCGCGAATCTCTCGCTGAGTGGCACTCGAGGCCGGCGTGTTGCGATTCTGCTCGACACAAGCGCGAGCATGCGGCGTGGCGATGTGTGGCAACAGGCGATTGCCAAGGTGCGAGAGACGATCGATTCACTCGAAGCGGCTGACGAAGTTGCGTTGTTCACGTTCGCCGATGAAGTTCGCACGATCGTTGACTTCAACCAGCAGCCAGACGCACAACGCAAGCAACAGCCGCAACTGATTCTCGACCAGCTCAGCGAACTCGCTCCCGGCTGGTCCCACACGGACCTCGGCAATGCGCTCGCCTCTGTTGCGGGTATCTTGTCAGCCAATGCTGATGAAGACGATGCGGGCGATGCCTTGCAGTTGATCGTGATCAGCGACGTCCAAGCGGGAGCGGACCTGAAGGCCTTGCAGGCTTATGAATGGCCAACCGAAGTTGCGGTTTCGATCGACGTCGCCCGCCCCAGCGATCCTTCCAACGCCAGTTTGCGGGTGCTCGCGGTTGATGAAGAAACCGAAGGGGACGACGAGTTGCGAGTCCGCGTTAGCAACGCGGCAGATTCAACGGCGGAGCAGTTCCACGTGCATTGGGCAGGTCAGGAACAGACGGACGGCGACGTGCCGATCTATGTACCGGCTGGCCAGAGTCGCGTGATCCGAATCGCTCCGCCCGATGCAGGAATTCCCAGCGATCACTTAGTGCTGAAGGGCGATGCCGACGACTTTGACAACGACTATTACGTGGTCCCACTCGAGCAAGACCAAGTGGACGTCGCCTACATCGGCAGCGACAAGCTTGATGACCCGGACGGCTTGCTCTACTACCTCAATCTCGCATTTGCCGAGACTCCCGAGCGGAAGGTCGAGATCACCAAACAGACTTCCGAGGATTTAGCGTTTGTAAGCGGCGCAGAGACGCCTCCACGAATGGTCGTTGTAAATGCAGCCCTTTCGCCGGACGGCTTCAAAGCCGCGGATGACCATCTCCGCCGGGGCGGATTTGTTCTGGCCGTGCCCACTTCTTCGGAAGCCGCCGTCGCGTTGGCGAGCTACAGCGAAGAACTCGACTACGTTCCCAGCAAGCCGAGAACTCGCGAAGACGGTTACTTAATGCTGGCCGATATTGATTTCGCCCATCCGTTGTTCGCGACGTTCGCCACACCTCGCTACAGCGACTTTACCAAGATCCACTTTTGGAACCATCAGCGATTCGCGATTCGAGACGAAGAAGCACTGCGTCTGGTCGCGCGCTTCGATAATGGCGATCCCGCCATGTGGGAGCAGCCGGTCGGAGATGGCAAGCTCTTCGTCCTGACAAGCGGCTGGCATCCGGATGACAGTCAACTCGCCTTGTCTAGCAAGTTTGTGCCGCTGCTCAACACGTTGCTTGATCAGGCCGCTGGTGCACCGATCCACTTGCCATCCTTCAAAGTTGGCGAATCTGTTCCGCTGCCGAAACACGATGGAACTGTCACCGTCACCAAGCCCGATGGCGCGACGCTGCCACTGGACGCGGGAAGCGAGTCGTTTCGCCAGACCGATCAACCAGGCATCTATTCCGCGACGCTCGATAATGCCGATTTTCGCTTCGCGGTGAATCTAACGTCTCTGGAAGCAAATACCTCGCCGATGGACGTCGAGCAGCTCGAGCAGCGCGGCGTACAGCTTGGTGAACATGCCTCGCAAACCGAAGAAGCCAAACGAAAACGCCAACTCCGCGACGTTGAACTGGAAGCTCAGCAACAAGTCTGGCGGTGGCTGATCGTTGGCGTGT
This sequence comes from Planctomycetaceae bacterium, assembly GCA_002726245.1. Taxonomy (GTDB): domain Bacteria; phylum Planctomycetota; class Planctomycetia; order Pirellulales; family Pirellulaceae; genus PBSM01. The sequence continues at coordinate 11,089 of PBSM01000115.1, forward strand.
TGGGCGCGCTGGGCATTGAAACTTGGCTCGCAGGACGTCGAGCCCGAGTAGATCTCGTGAGCCGCGCGAGACCTGAAACGACTGAGAGACCTGAGCTGCTATGACGGGCAATACAGATCCCGCTCGTCTCGCGAGACCTAGTACGACCGACCGACGAGTCTACGCCTTGAGTTTATCGACATTTCTTCCTAGTCCCGAAGGGACGAAATGATGTAGCCGAGGGTGTAAACCCCCGGAACTGGTACAGCATGAACAAGCAAAGCCCTGGAGGGGCGACATTCTTGAGACGGGGACACTCCATACCGCCCCTTCAGGGCTTGCGTTCGTGTTGCAAATCGTTCCGTGGGCTAACGCCCACGGCTACATCCTGTCGCCGCCGCGCGGCTGAAAATGTGGATAAAGCCAAGGCCGACGTCACGGAGTGATGTGGCTACATTAGGAGAGAACGCATGATCGAACGACGTTTGGTTCGACAGCTTGAGAAGGCCGCAGGCCGCTTCCGACACCTCCGCGTCGTCAAGGCTTGGGCCATCGTGTGGATTGTCGCGGCCGCATTTGCCGTAATCGCGTTGGCGGCGAATCAGTTCCTCGGCTGGTATTCGCACATGGCCGTTCCGGTGATCGGTGGCATCGCCGCTCTGTTCGCTCTTGTTGCCGGTTGGCTGGCGCTGCGGTCGGCTCGCGATCATCAATGGGTGGCGCAACAAGTCGAAGATGCGTATCCCGATCTTCGGGCGGGGCTATTGGCGGCGGTCAATCAGCAGCCACACTTGCCGAATGGTCGCTTCAGCTATCTGCAGTCCAGCGTCATCCAACAAACGCTGCATCATGCCTACGCCAATACCTGGAACCGCGTTGTCCCAGCCACGCGTCTGCTCACCGCTCACACAGCACATCTCTTTGCGTTCATTGCGTTTCTTGCGGCCTTGCTCGCGTTGAATACAAACGCCCATCCGAGAGCGATTGTCGAGTCGGAACAGTCCGAGCCCGAACTCGACATCACGATGAAGAAAGAGTTTTCGATCACGGTCGAACCGGGTGACACCGAAATAGAACGAGGCACAAGCCTGCTCGTCTTGGCACGATTCACCGGCGATACGCCGCTGGAAGCGACGTTGGTTTACGAGATCGCCGGAGAATCGGTGCGTGTCCCGATGAACAAGCCGCTACGTGATCCGGTTTACGGAGCGCGAGTCGCTGAAGTAGACGAACCGCTTTCCTATCGAGTCGAGTACGCCAAGGAAGTAACGGACGACTTTCAAGTCACCGTCTTCGAGTACCCGTCGCTTGTGAGAGCCGACGCGGAGTTGACATTCCCCGGTTACACATCGCTTGACACGCGCGTCGTGCAAGACGTGCGTCGGATTTCGGCGGTTGAAGGCACCAAATTACGACTCCTCTGCTACCTCAATAAAGATGTGAAGGAAGCTAAGCTCGTGCCGAGGCAAGGCGATGCGATCTCGCTCGTAGCAACCGGCGACGAGGTTTGTTACGTCGCCGAGCTGACCCTGCTGAAGTCAGAGCGGTACAAGCTGGAGTTGGTCGATACGGAAGGCCGCAGCAATAAGCAGCCTCCGGCCTTTGTGATCTCGGTCCAGCCGAACAAGCCGCCGGATCTCAAACTTGTCCAACCTTCGCGTGACACGCAAGTCTCGCCAATCGAGGAGCTCGACCTGAAAGCAAACGTTTACGATGACTTCGGCGTTAGCCGCTTTGGTGTTGCGTATTCGCTCGGAGCCGTCGATGCAAAGGATGTCATCATCGGTGAATCGGCTCCCGCCAAACAACGGATGCCGGTCGATTACCTTGTCGCGTTCGAGGAGCTTGGTGCCGAGCCGGACCAACTGCTGTCTTATCACTTTTGGGCTGAAGACACTGGCCCCGACGGTCAGGTCCGTCGCGTGTCGAGCGATATGTTCTTCGCCGAAGTCCGTCACTTCGAGGAGATCTTTCGCGAAGGCCAAGCTCCCCCCGGTGGTCAGCCACAGCAGCAACAACAGCAAGGCAACGCGCAGGCGGTTCAAGAGCTGGCCGAGTTGCAGAAGCAGATCGTGAGCGGAACTTGGAAAGTGATCCGACGCGAGACCAGAGATACGCCGACCGAGAAGTTTAACGACGACGTCGGCTTGCTCGCCGAATCGCAAGCCGCGGCGATGGCGCAGGCCGGTGAATTGATGCAAGAGCTGGAAGATCCGCAATCAATGCAATTCATGCAGCAAGTGATCGAACACATGGGCAAGGCTTACGACACGCTAACCGCTGCGCTGGACGGCCCCGCGATCGACGAACTGCGTCCCGCGATGTCCGCCGAGCAGGCGGCTTATCAAGCTTTGCTGAAGCTGCGGGCTCGTGAACATCAAGTTGTTCAATCGCAGCAGCAGCAATCTCAATCGAGCAGCAGTAGCAGCGCTCAGAATCGGGCTCAACAACAGTTGCAGCAACTGCAACTTGACAGCGAACAGAATCGTTACGAAACGGAACGGCAAGCGCAATCGCAGCAAGAACAACAGGACAGCGAAGACCGTCAAATCATGAGTCGGCTTCGTGAGTTGGCTCGTCGTCAAAGCGATTTGAACGATCGCTTGCAGGAGCTTCAGTCCTCGTTAGAAGAGGCCGAAACCGAAGAAGAACGCGACGAGATCCTTCGCCAATTGAAGCGACTACAAGAAGAGCAACAGCAGATCCTGCGTGGTACCGAGGAATTGCAGGAGCGTATGGAGCAACCCCAGAATCAGGAGCGCATGGCCGAGTCGCAACAACAGCTTGAGGAGACTCGCGACAACGTGCGGCAGGCGTCCGAGGCGTTGGAGGAGGGCCGCGTCTCGCGTGCGCTGGCGGCCGGGACACGAGCGGAAAACGAGTTGGAAGAGATGAAAGATGACTTCCAACGGCGAACATCGGATCGCTTCAACGAAGAGATGCGCGAGATGCGTCAGCAGGCTCGCGAACTCGACGACACCCAGAAGGACTTGTCCGAGCGACTGTCCGAACTCGATGACCCCAAAGAGCGTTCGACGTCTCTCCGTGAAGCGACCGGCCGAGAGCAGATCGTCGAACAATTGGAGGGCCAAAAGGAACGGCTCACTGACTTGGTCGATCGTATGCGCGATACCGTCGTCGAAGCGGAAGAGTCCGAGCCGCTACTTGCCGATCAGCTCTACGATGCTGTCCGAGACGCTCAACAACGCGAGCTTGATAAGTCCCTCAACACAGCTCGACGAATGCTCGAATACGGGTTTCTTGCCGATGCACGACGTGAGGAGCAGCAGGCTCGTAGCGGCATTCGGGAGTTGCGTGAGGGTGTCGAGCGGGCCGCCGAGAGCGTGCTTGGCGAAGAAACGGAAGCATTGCGTCGTGCCCAACAAGAATTACAAGACCTGAGCGATCAGGTGAACCAAGAGCTCTCACGTGAGCGGCCACAGTCCTCCGAAGAGCCAGGGAGTTCGCAGAATCAGCAGCGTGGCGAATCCGGCGACGCGCAGCAGCGTCCAGGGCAAGACGGCGAGCCGCGTGAGAGCGATGCCGACCAGCGGCCTGGCGAGAGTCAAGCGGGACAACCACGCGATGAGAATGCGGACCCGCAAGATAGCCAACAGCGGCCGGCGAATGGTGAACCAGGCGAAGACTCGTCTGAGCAAACACCGCCGCAGCCTTCAGATCAGCCGGGGCAGAGCTCGGGCGAACAGCCGCAAGACGGGCAGCAGGAAGGCCAACCGAGCCAGCAACCGGGTCAACCTTCGGGAAGCAACAACGAAGGCCAGCAGCAACCTACTCCCGGTGAACAGCAAACTCCCGCACAGCAACCAGGCCAGCGACAACAGCCCGGGCAGAGTCAGCAGAGTTCGCCAACGCCTGGATCGTCGCAGGCAAACCAGAGCCGAAGCGGCTTTGAGCGGGCGTTTGCCGGTGGACAGAGTGACCCGAATCATGTTGCTCCGCTCGGCGGCGAGGACTTCCGCGAGTGGTCAGATCGCTTGCGAGATGTCGAAGAGATGATCGACGACCCCGAATTGCGAGCGGAAGCAGCGCGGATTCGTGACCGCGCACGCGGCTTCCGCCAGGATCTCAAACGCCATTCAAAGGAACCGGAATGGGATCTGGTCGAGTTGCAAGTCGCGAAACCACTCGCTGAGCTGCGAGATCGGATCGCTGAAGAACTCCTGCGTCGCACCTCCAAGGACGCGGTCCTGCCGCTCGACCGAGACCCGGTGCCGTCCAAGTTCACCGAGCAAGTGCGAAAGTACTACGAGCGTTTGGGGGCTGGCAATGAGTGAGCGGGATACGAGACATTGGTCGTTTAACCGCAAGCCGGAGGCGTGCGCGTCTTCGATGCTGCAGAGAGCGCACGCCTCCGGCTTGCGGTTAAACGAAGTGATAGATCGAGGATGCCGGACATGATCGCCACACTGATCTTGGGAGCACCGAATTGGGCGTTGCCCGCCGCGATAGTCGCTGGCGTCGTGGCGTTGCTGGTGGTGTGGTCGTATTGGCAATCGGCGGCGAAGATTCCGCCACGGTTGATCGCGGCCGCATTCAAGCTGGCGGCGGTAGCGGCTCTGGCGTTTTGTTTACTAGAGCCGTTGTTCAGCGGTGTGCGGCCGCGGCCCGGCGCGAACCTCTTCCTCGTGATGGCCGATAACAGCCGCAGCCTCCGGGTTCGCGATGCTGGCACGCGAGCGACGCGCGGGGAACTTGCCAAGCGTGAGCTGACGGCTGACACCGCATGGCACACGCGGCTCGGACAGGACTTTGATGTCAGACGTTATGCCTACGACCGGCGTCTGCGTCCGAGCGAGGATTTCGCCGAGTTGGAGTTCGATGGTGCAGGTTCCGCGCTCTTCTCGTCACTGGACTCGGTCGTCAGTCGCTTCCACGGTCGGCCGAATGCAGGCGTGTTGCTGTTCACTGACGGCCGTTCGACGGACGCGGTTGGAGAAGAAGCTGATTGGGAAGAGCTTCCGCCTGTCTATCCAGTCGTTCTCGGCGCTGACAAGGCTTTGCGCGACATCAGCATGCGTCGCATCACGGTGACTCAGTCTAACTTCGAGGCCGCCCCGGTCACGATCGCGGTCGAGATCGCGGCCGAAGGGATGGACGGAGCGTTTGTTATCGTGCAGTTGCTCGATGAAAGCGGAAAGGAGTCGCAACGCGCCACCGCTCTCGCCAACTCCGATAAAGCGATTGCACAGCGTTTTCTCGTGCGTCCCGAAACAGCGGGTGTCTCGTTCTACAAGGTTCGTGCCTTCGCTGAAGATGATGAAGAGAATCTGGAGCAGCCCGATCAAAGTTCGGAAGCGACACTGGAGAATAACATGCGTTGGGCAGTCGTCGATCGCGGCGGTGGGCCATACCGAGTGCTCTACGTCTCGGGGAGGCCAAACTGGGAGTTCAAGTTCCTGCGTCGGGCGCTTCAAGAAGACGAAGAGGTTGATCTCGTCGGCCTCGTTCGCATCGCGAAGAAGGAGCCGAAGTTCACGTTCAGGGGACACAAAACCGAGAAAACAAATCCGCTCTTTCGTGGCTTTGGCAACCAAGACGATGAAGAGGCCGAGCAGTACGACCAGGCCGTGACTTTGCGCTTAGGAACGGAGGATTCCGAGGAGCTGCGAGACGGGTTTCCGAAGGCAGCAGAAGAACTCTTCCGTTACCACTCGATTATCCTAGACGACGTTGAAGCAACTTTCTTCACGCAAGATCAGATGTCGCTCATCCAGGAATTCGTCAGCCAACGTGGTGGCGGCTTCATGATGCTTGGCGGGCGCGAATCGTTCGCAGGCGGTGAGTATGCACGCACGCCGATCGGCGAACTACTGCCGGTTTATGTTGATATTCCGAACACGGAGCCGGTCGAGGAATATATCTTGGACCTGACTCGCGAAGGCTGGCTGCAACCGTGGGTTCGCGTCCGAGCGACGGAACAGGCGGAAGAGGCTCGGCTGAACGATATGCCCGGCTTCCGTACGATGAATCGGGTCCGAAGCATCAAACCGGGTGCAAGCGTATTGGCCTCTGTCCTGACGGACGAACAAGACTATCCGGCGTTGGTCGTCCAGCGTTTTGGGAAGGGAAGATCGGCGGCGATGCTGGTTGGCGATCTCTGGCGCTGGGCCATTCGTCGTCGAGCCTCCGAGGAAAGCGATCTCGAGAAGACTTGGCGGCAGACCTTGCGCTGGCTTGTCGCCGATGTGCCAAGCCGCGTGGACGTTGAAACGAGGCGCGTCGAAGATGATCCGACGTCGCCGATCGAACTGGTTGTCCGAGTCCGAGACGAGAAGTTCCGCCCCCTCGACAACGCGACACTTGAGGTGACGGTGAAGACGCCGGAAGACAAAGAAGTCGTCTTGCCGGCAGAGCCAAGCGACGAGAAGGCTGGCACCTACATAGCTGTCTTCACGCCTCGTGTGCCAGGACCTTACCGCGCCGAAGTTGTCGCGACGTCGGAGGATGGAACTGAGATCGGTCGGCGAGAGGCCGGCTGGGCGGCGGAGCCTTCGATGGACGAATTCGAGGCGTTGGCTCCTAATCGCGATTTGCTAGAGCAACTGGCCGAGAAGACTGGCGGCGAAGTGATCGAGCTAAACAAGCTGGACGAGTTCGTGACAAGCCTCCCCAATCGCAAGATTCCGATAACAGAACCGTGGATCTATCCGCTGTGGCATCAATGGTCGGTATTCGCGATCGCAATTGGCTGCTTGATCGGCGAATGGGGAGTAAGACGCTGGAATGGAATGCCCTGATGAGTACTGGGTACGGAGTAATGTGTACTGAGTACTGGTGCTGAGTACCGGGTACTGGGTACCGAAGTACTCGGTGGATCGTTTAACGCTGTCGCATCGCGACGGCCCGAATATCGAATATCGAACAAGGAACTCCGAATGTCGAAATAGTAATCCGTAGGGCCTTCCGCCTTCGGCGTTCCTTGTTCGACATTCGATATTCATTGCAATGCTCCACGCTACCCTCCTGACATGTGTTTTGTTCGCGGGTGTTCCCGATCAACAGGAAGTGCTCGTCGTCGTCGGCTCGCCTGGAACAGAAGAGTACGGCGCGATGTTCGAGGATTGGGCCGAGCGTTGGAGCGAGGCCGCGAAGCAAGCCAAGGCAGCGCAGCGGCTGATCGGGATCGACAAGGCAGACGAGACGGATCGCACTCGCCTACAAACTGCGTTGAAAGAGATCCGTGCCGAATCAGCCGAACCTTTGTGGATTGTGTTAATCGGACATGGGACTTTTGACGGCAAGGCAGCGAAGTTCAACCTGCGAGGTCTGGACGTGACAGCCGTTGAATTGGCCGAGTGGTTACTGCCTTTGGATCGTCCGGTGATTGTGGCTAACTGTGCATCGGCAAGCGCCCCCTTCATCAACAAGCTCTCCGGGCTGAATCGCGTGATCGTGTCAGCGACGAAGAACGGATTTCAGTACAACTTCGCCCGTTTCGGCGATTTGCTCTCGCAAGCTATCATCGATCCGCAAGCAGATCTCGACAAAGACGAGCAAGTTTCGATCCTCGAAGCGTTTCTTTCTGCTTCCGGTCGTACCCAAGAGTTCTACACGGATGAAGGGCGTTTGGCGACCGAGCATGCCCTCATTGACGATAACGGCGATGGCAAGGGGACACCTGCGGACTGGTATCGCGGAGTACGCACAACTCGCGTCGCCAAAGAAGGAGCGTCCCCGGATGGCCTGCGAGCGAATCAGCTTTGTCTCGTACGCAGCAAGCGCGAAGAGAACATGCCGGCTGGGGTTCGCAACAAGCGTGATGAGATCGAACGCAGCATTGCTCTCTTACGGCTGGGCAAGAAGAAGCTGCCAGAGGCTCAATACTACACTCGGCTCGAACCGCTGCTGATTGAGCTGGCGAAGCTCTACGAGGCGTTGGAGTCGCAGGCAGCGGAAGAGTAGGCGCCGCTGAACGCGTCCGAGATAGCGGATTCACGCCTATCAGCTATTCACGCGGTCTTCGAGGTACCAAACTCCCATGTTATGCTAGAAGTTACGCGTCACCCATACTCTCACGTTTACGCATGACATGCCCGAAGCTTCAGGAACCGACGAGCCAGCCCGGTTCACCAGACAAACGTGGTTCCTAGGGGCGGTTGCGCTGGCGGCGATTTTCATTGGTGGGTATGGGTTTGCTGACTGGTGGACATGCCTGCCCGAGGATGCGACTGCAACGTACGTGGGGCGGCAAAGCTGCATCGAATGCCACCAACAAGAGGCCAAGCTCTGGGAAGGCTCTCACCACGATCTCGCGATGGATGTCGCGAGTGAAGAGACGATCCTGGCCGACTTTAATAACACCGAGCTGTCGCACTATGGCATCACGTCGAAGATGTTCCGTAAAGACGGCAAGTTCATGGTCAACACCGAAGGCCCTGACGGCGAGATGTCGGACTTCGAGGTCAAGTACGTCTTCGGCGTCGATCCGCTGCAGCAATACATGGTCGAGTTTGATCGTCGCAAGGGAATGCCCGAATACGAAGTCGCCCGCCTGCAGGTCCTGCGGCTATCTTGGGACACGGACGAACAGAAATGGTTCTATCTCCGGCCGCCCGACGTTGACGAGAAGTTGGCGCCCGACGACGACTTGCATTGGACAGGGATCGCACAGCGGTGGAACAACATGTGCGCGGATTGCCACTCGACGAACCTGAAAAAGAACTTCGACGCAAAGACCAAGACCTACCATACGACTTTCTCGGAGATCGACGTCAGTTGCGAAGCCTGTCACGGACCGGGCAGCTTGCATGTCGATATTGCCAAGACAAAGGGTGTGTTCTGGGACCGTAACCACGGGTACGGATTGGCAAAGCTGAAAGACAAGAACAGCTCGAAGGCACAGCTCGATACTTGCTTTCAATGCCATTCGCGGCGGCGCGTTGTGAAACCCGGGTACCGACCGGGCGAGGAATACTACGACTACTTCGCCAATGAATTGCTGCTCGAACACACCTATCATACTGACGGGCAGATCCTCGACGAAGTCTACGTGCATGGCTCGTTCATTCAGAGCAAGATGTACCACAAGGGCATTCGTTGTACCGATTGCCACGATCCGCATACCGCTCGACTGAAGCACGACGGCAACGAAGTCTGTACTTCGTGCCACGAGCATTCAGCGGGCAAGTACGATACGCCGATTCACCATCACCACAAGCCTGACGGCAAGGGTGCGTCTTGTGTTGAATGCCACATGCCACAGACGACTTACATGACCGTTGATGATCGCCGCGACCACAGTTTGCGTGTGCCTCGGCCGGACTTGAGCGTGAAGCTCGGAAGTCCAAACGTCTGCACGCGGTGTCATCTCGATCGTGCCAAGCTGCCGGAAGACAAGAAGGAGGACTTTACGCAGTACCTCGATTGGATGTTGGCGGCACAGGACGATGCGGCCGTGAAGGAGTCCCTTGCGGAAGTTGATCAATGGGCGGCGGAGAGTTTCAAGCAGTGGTACGGTGACAAGAAGGACGTAGCCACGCATTATGCCAACGTTCTCGCCGAGGCACGTGAAGGAAAGCCGGGTGTTGAGGGAGACCTGACGGCGCTCGCAAAGAATAAGCAATTGCCAGGGATCGTTCGCGCCACTTGCTTGTATGAGCTAGGACAATACGCCCCCGAGCGAGTCCTGGATGCATCGAGAGCACTGCTTGATGACGAAGATCCACAGGTCCGCACGACGGCGGCTGCAAACCTACAGTTGTCGAGCGATGACAGGCAACTGATTAAGCTGCTGGTGCCGCTGCTGGAAGACCCGGTGCGTTCGGTGCGGACCGAGGCGGCGAGGGTCCTTGCACGGATCCCGAACGCAGCGCTCCATGGTGACCAGCGGCGCCCCTTGCGATCGGCGCTGAAGGAGTTCGAGGACGGAGTACTCGTCAACAACGATCGCGCAGCAGCTCATTTGACACTAGGTGTTGTTCATGAGAGTCTCGGCGATGCGAAAGCCGCACGAAGAGCTTACGAAGTCGCGATTGCTGTCGAGCCGACCGTAACCGGCCCGCGGACCAACTTGGCAGCGCTGCTCGAACGGCTGGCGGAAGAGGCAGAGTCAAACGCTCAGCGTATCGCGAGACAAGATCGCGACGCTGCTGTCGAGAGCATCATGGCCTCGCAAAAACTGCGGCAGGAAACGGCGAGGCTTCGCCAAGCAGAGCTTCCTCTGCTAGGTCGCGATGCTGGCTTGGCACCTGACAATGCAGCGATCCAGTATCGCTACGGGCTGTCTCTCTATTTGCATGACCGACATGCCGAGGCTGCAACCGCACTTGCGAACGCTGCTCGCCTCGAACCAAACACGTCCGACTTCGTCCTCGCTCTCGCTCTGCTCTATCGACAGCAAAAGCAATACGACAAGGCGTTGGAACAGATCGACCGCGTGTTGGAACTGCGCCCTGACGATCGGAGCTACCAACAGTTGCTTCGTGAAGTCCGGCAAGAAGCTGCAGCTACAAGCCAACAACCGTAGCCTCTGACATCGTATCCGCTTAGAACCAGATCGAGGCTTCGGGCAGAATCTGCTGAAGCTTCTGAACGCCGCTGACGGTCACGTTCGTTTGACGAAAGACGAGATACCGCAGTTGTTTGTGGCGTTCCAAATGTCGCAGGCCGTCGTTGGTGACCTGCGTTCCCTCGAGATCGAGGGCTTCGTATTGAGGCAGTTCGTCCAGGTCGCCAAGATCAGCGTCGGTGAACGTCGAGTCGTGCAGAATGAGGGCCTTGGTCTTCGGAAATGGCCACGCGAGTAACCGCCAGCCGATGGCTCTCTGCAAGCTCAGCATAAGCGTCCAAGCGGTGGACGACATGGCGTCTTGATTGATCGCAGAATCGTTTGCGGATGACGACGCAACTTGCTTCTTGCGATAGAGAAAGAATCCTACGCCGCCGATGATGGCGACGAACCAAGAATAGGGGCGGCACACGAATAAGAAAGCCACTGCTACGAGCAAGCCGACAATCTTCAGGATCTTCAGCATGTTATCGGCCGAATCGGCGTCTTCGAGTTGCCCGCGAAACGCTCGCTCGAAGCCCGTTGAATTATCCGGCTTGTTGATCCCATCAGCGATATCGATTTTGCGTTTGAGGATCCGGTGAAATCCGCAGTGGTCACAGAGATCCTCTTGCTGTGGCATGGGTTGATGGCAGTTGGGGCAAGCGAAGGGCAAGTCGTCGCCATCGTCGAGGTCGTCGTCTGCCGAAGTCGGTGCCGTCGGGCTGGCTGCAGGCCGCGCGGCGGCAGGCGGTGTGACGGACGGCATCGGCAACGAGAGCCCTGAGGCAACGTCCGAAGAGTCGGCATGTGGAAGAGGTTCGTAGCCGGCGGCTGGTGGTGCGACGATGTCTTCTTCGCCCAGCGACACGACGTCCGCGCTCGGAGAACTCGCGATCCCCATCTCCCCACCCGGCACCGTCATCTCCTTCTGACACTTCGGACACTTCACCGACTTGCCGACAAGATCGTCCCAAGCCGAGAACTTCTTCCCGCAGTGTTTGCAGTTGATGCGAATAGGCATTGGTGCGGCGGAGAACCTTTCCGATAGATCGAGGTCTTGGCTGTGATTGTAGGCGGTGGTCGTGTTTTCTGGAACTGTCGATCAGGGATCGGTTCTCAGCAGCAGTTCGGTGGCTTCGGCCAACCATCCGCTACTGCAGTTATGTTCGCGTGCCGGGCCGTCGTGATAAACATGCGGGACGTTCAGGTTGCCGAGAAGCGACTCGAAGGCTGTGTGATGCTCTCGGAAGGCCCCGTATCCGAGATGAAAAAGTCGGGGCTCGTTGCCGAGACTTGTCGCCACCTTTCTTACCGACTTCGTGATTTGATAACGCGCGAAGTTCTCCTGAGTGCCGAAGATGGGGCCCATGCCGAACTGGTCGGGTGCAGTCTTGGTTAGCGGAGCGTCCCAAGCCGCAGCCTTGTCGAATAAGTTAGGGTGCCGCAACAGCAAGCTGAATGCTCCCCAGCCCGACTTGCTAAAGCCAACTAACATGCGGCCAGCGCGGCCTTCCACGACCGGATGGCTGCTCTCGATCATTGGCAGCACTTCGTTGATGAAGTACGCCTCTTGCCGCAGCTTGTTGTCGGTGGGATGGTCCGCATACCAGCGCAGATCGGAAAACTCCGGCAGTACGCAAATCACGCCGTATCGATTGGGTAAGTCCAGCCGTGCTGCCTCCGCCAACCCGTCACCGTAGCGAGCTTCGCCGAGCTTTTCCACCGGCAGCAGATAGAGTACGCGATGCAACTCTCCAGGCTCCGACTTGTCCGGAGTCAGCACCCGCACGCGAGTGGCCGTTCACTGCAGTTTCGAATGCAAGCCGTGGACACGAGAGCCCGGGACCTTCTGACTCCGCGGAGGTTCGGTCTCCGCGGCAACAGCCACCAAACAAATACTAGCAAGGAGTAGCACGATCGACTTGAGCATATAGAAGCCAGGATATTGCGGAAGCCTCGGTTCGGTCGTCTATCATAAGCTGTGCCCACCGGCTTCACATCCGGTGTCGCACGGAATAGGCTAGGACCGTACTCAGTACGCGACAGTACGCACTTGATCCGAAAGGTAGCAATATGAAGGCTCTCCGAATGCTTATCGTCAGCGCATCCCTCTCGCTCGCGGCGTTCAGCGTCTCAGCGGATGAGTGGATTCAGCTCTTTAACGGTAAGAATCTAGATAACTGGACGGTGAAGATCCAAGGTTACGAAGCAGGCGAGAATTTCGGCAACACGTTCCGGGTCAAAGACGGCTTGATGCAGGTAGGTTACGAGAGCTATGAAAAGTTCGACCGCCGCTTCGGCCACATTTTTTACGAAGAGCCTTTCTCGCATTACATCATCCGTGTTGAGTATCGCTTTATCGGCGAACAAGCGCTCGACGGCCCCGGTTGGGCGATTCGCAACAGCGGCATCATGTTGCACGGACAATCCCCGGAAAGCATGGGAAAGGAACAGAATTTTCCCGTTTCGATCGAAGTACAGTTGCTCGGCGGCAATGGCAAGGGCAAGAGGACGACCAGCAACCTCTGCACGCCTGGAACGAACGTCGTGATGGATGGTCAATTGATCAAGCGGCACTGCACGAATTCCAAATCGCAAACCTATCATGGCGAGCAATGGGTGACGGCCGAAGTCGAAGTCCGCGGAAGCAAGATCATCAAACACATCATCAACGGCGAAGTTGTCTTGGAATACACAGATCCGCAGCTCGATGAACGCGACGCGGACGCGATGAAGTTGATTGCCAAGCAAGGCGGTAAAAAGCTCTTGAGTGGCGGAACCATCTCGCTGCAATCCGAGAGTCACCCGATCGAGTTCCGCAAAGTGGAATTGAAGAAGCTCGGTACTGGTTCATTACAATGAACCAGTACCAGAAGCTCGAGGTTGGAGCTGAGTGCCGGCCGCCCGTTAGAAGATGAGGTGAGAATGGATGCTTTCGGAGATCGGTTGGCAACTGCCGTTCTGCGCTGCAAAACACCAACTTTGGTCGGGCTCGATCCGCGCTTTGACAGCTTGCCGGCGTCTCTGAAGGCTGGTCGAGATGCAGACAATCCGGCTGATGTTGCCGCTGCGTTTGAGGCCTTCTGCAAAGGTGTGATCGACGTCGTGGCACCACTCGTCGCCGTTGTGAAGCCTCAGGCAGCATTCTTCGAGCAAGTGGGCGTTCCAGGCATGGCGGCGCTCGCGAACACGATCGCCTACGCACGCCAAGAGGGTTTGCTCGTCATCCTCGACGGAAAGCGAAACGACATCGGTTCGACGGCCGCTGGCTACGCGGATGCGTATCTCGGCGAAGAGAGTGCTTGGAAAGCAGATGCTCTGACGGTCAGCCCCTACCTGGGCGACGATAGCCTGACGCCGTTCGTCGATGTTGCGAACGATCGTGGTGCTGGGATCTTCGTCCTCGTCAAGACATCGAATCCTGGTGGCGGACTGTTTCAGGACGTCTCCGACGGTGACGGTCCGCTGTACCGGCATGTCGCCAATCATGTTGAGTTGTTGAATGCGCGGAACAGCTCAGCAAGTCGATACGGGCCAGTGGGAGCCGTCGTGGGCGCGACCTATCCCGAGCAACTCGTTGAACTTCGTGCCGTGATGCCGCATGCGTGGTTCTTGGTGCCCGGTTATGGAGCGCAAGGCGGCGCTGCGGCTGACGTCGCCGGCGCATTCGACGAGGACGGCCTCGGCGCGGTCGTGAACAATTCCCGCGGGATTATCTTCGCGCACGCTAAAGACGATCGGTTCGGTGATGATCGCTGGCAGGATGCCGTTGAAGCGGCCACGCATGCAATGATCGCTAGTCTTCGCGACAACACACCCGCATCGGCGCAGTGACTATTCGTCAGCTGCCTTCATCCACGGAGTCAACGTTGGCTCGTAAGGATGGATCTCGTCGTCCGAGAAGTACAGCTCGATCTCACGAGCCGCAGCTTCTGCTCCGTCCGAAGCATGTACGAGATTCATTTGGCGACTGCTGCTGAAGTCCCCCCGTATCGTGCCGGATGCTGCTATCAGGCCGCTCGTTGCACCAAGCATCTCTCGCACAACGCGGATGACGTCGAGGCCCTCCAACACCATTGCAACAACCGGTGAGCCAGTGATGAAGGCTTCGAGGCCCGGATAGAAAGGCTTCTCGACGTGCTCTGCGTAATGTTGCTTTGCCAAGTCTGGAGTGACCTGAATCAGTTTCATCGCGATGATGTTCAAGCCCTTTTCTTCAAAGCGGCCGATAATCGTTCCCGCCAAGCGTCGTTGTACACAGTCGGGTTTCAACAAGATGAGTGTGCGTTCCATTCTCTCTTCCTTCGTGTTTCGTCGATCGGGTCGGCGATTGTAGACCATTCGCGTCGTACACTCAATCGTGTTTCATCCTCAGGGCGCATACGCCGTTGGGTCCGCGATGCCGTTCTCGGCAAAGCCCTTCAGACGCAGCAGGCAGGCGTCGCAATGACCGCAGGCGAGACCTACAGCATTTGGGTCATAGCAACTGGTCGTCAGCGAGTAGTCAACCCCCAACTCCAAGCCGCGTCGTATGATCTGAGCCTTCGTGAGGTGTAGCAGCGGTGTGCGGATCTTGATCGGCTGCGTGCCCTCGACGGCAGATCTGGTTGCCAAATTCGCCATTTTTTCGAAGGCGTCAATGTATTCCGGCCGGCAGTCGGGGTAGCCACTGTAATCAAGCGCGTTCACGCCGATGAAGATACTGCCAGCCCTGAGTGTCTCGGCCCAGGCTAGCGCAAGCGAGAGGAAGACAGTATTCCGGGCGGGCACGTAGGTGACCGGAATCTCATCGCCGATCTCATCGATACTCGCGTTCTTCGGCACCGCGATGTCGCCAGTCAAGGCTGAGCCGCCGAACTGACGCAAGTCGATATCGACGACGATGTGGTTCGCGACGCCTGCCGCTTCCGCGATTCGCGACGCCGCCTGCAACTCGATTTGGTGCCGCTGGCCATACCGAAAGCTTATTGCGTGTGGCTCCAAGCCTTCGGCTTGAGCAATCGCCAGGATCGTTGTGGAGTCCAAACCGCCGCTCAACAACACAACGGCTCTGCCGTTCTCGCCCATGGGTTGCTTTCCTTCTGAGGTGGTGTCCGCAGTCTAACCGTGGGAGCGATTGTCGCAACGCTACAGCGCCCGAGGCCGCTGGGGCGCCCTCTTGCAGCGCGAACCACGCAGCGCATGACTTGTCCCTGAGCGATGCGACCGCCGCGGGCGCGACCGCCGGACTCGATTTTTCCTGAACGCCTGTTGACAGATCAACCACCGTCCGTGATATTTGGTGTTTCCACTTTAGGTTTACTCCTCTTGTGGGAGAAGAAGCTCTTTGACAATTTGGTAGTGAACCTCCTGAGAATTTACCAGCTTGAGACTGTATAGTTTTAGGCTAGGCATCTTTTCCGAGATGCCAACGATGGTGAAAGACCGTCGATTGTTCTGCTTGTCATCTGTGGGTTCGTTGGAGTCCCGGCTTTAGCCAGTGCTCTCTTCGTTTCACAGTAAGCAATATCAATTGAAGGGTTTGATCCTGGCTCAGAATGAACGTTGGCGGCGTGGATTAGGCATGCAAGTCGCGCGGGATCTTGTTGATTGAAACTTCGGTTGATTGATTCAAGTGAGAGCGGCGTAAGGGAGAGTAACGCGTGGATATCTGCCCCTGGATCCGGGATAGCTGAGGGAAACTTCAGGTAATACCGGATAATGTCCCAGGACCAAAGGTGTGATTCCGTCTAGGGATGAGTCCGCGTCCTATTAGCTTGTTGGTGGGGTAATGGCCTACCAAGGCAAAGATGGGTACCGGGTGTGAGAGCATGGCCCGGCTCACTGGGACTGAGACACTGCCCAGACACCTACGGGTGGCTGCAGTCGAGAATCTTCCGCAATGGGCGCAAGCCTGACGGAGCGACGCCGCGTGCGGGATGAAGGCCTTCGGGTTGTAAACCGCTGTCAGTGGGGAGGAAATCTATAGGGGTCATCCCCTATAGTTGACCTATCTTCAGAGGAAGGACGGGCTAAGTTCGTGCCAGCAGCCGCGGTAAGACGAACCGTCCAAACGTTATTCGGAATCACTGGGCTTAAAGGGTGCGTAGGCGGCTTGGAAAGTTGGGTGTGAAATCCCGGGGCTCAACCTCGGAACTGCCTCCAAAACTCCTGGTCTTGAGTTCGAGAGAGGTGAGTGG